>WGEO01000001.1 GCA_015492715.1 Phycisphaerales bacterium
GCACGGGCCCGGTGCTGCTCAAGCGGATCGCGCCGGGGCGGAACGACCCCATCCGGGTATCGCGTCTGCATACGATCCAGCTCGAACTCGAGCGTCTGGGCGTGCCCGTGGGTGAACTGCTGGGCACGATCGACAACAACTCGATGCTGCAACTGGGCGGGCATGTCTACGAGGCGACACGATTCATCGAGGCACGCCCGTTCGCGGGCGATGTCGCCGACGCCCGTCGGGCCGGGAGCGCCCTGCGCCTCCTGCACGACACGCTGGCGAGGATTCCGGTGCCGACGGGGCTCGACAGCGGGAGTTTTCACCACGACGAGCATGTGCTGGCCCGTCTGGAGCGGATCACGGGCGCCGGTGGCGAGGTCGGGCGTCTGGGGCGGCGGCTGCTGGAGATCTACCAGACGGCGGCGGCGCTTGCGGACGAGCAGGGCCTGCGCAGCGAGGCACGCCAGATGGCCCACGGCGACTGGCATCCGGGCAATGTGCTGTTCACGGCGGGCGGGGATGTGGTGGTCGTGGACTTCGACACGATCCGGCTGGCCCCCCGGAGCACCGATATCGCCTGCGGGGCGTTGTTCTTTGCCATGCGTGCGGGGGGAGAAGGCCTGCCCGGGGCCCTCGATCCGGCCCGCGTCGAGGCCTTCATCGAGGGCTACGGAGCGCGGACCGGTGCTCTTGGGGCGCTGATGGGCGAGGCGCTGATCGCCGAGGGCGTGGTCCCGATCGCCCGAGCCGAGGACCCGGGCGAGCATGCGGAGATGCTGCACTGGCTGGGGGATCTGGCCTCGTGGATCCTGGACCAGGGCATGTGATTCGACGCCACCGGGGGGTGGTCGGCGCGGTAGGATGGGGCAATGCGAGGGAGGATCGCGATCCTGTTGCTGGCAACGGGGCTGGCGTGCGCGCCATGTCCTGGCGATGCGACCGGGGATCGCGATCTGGAGGCTCTGATCGCCCTGCTGGACAGCCCGGACCTTGCCTCGCGAGAGGAGGCGTCGCGTCGTCTGCGCCTGCGCTCGGATGTGGGCGTGGGCACGATCGAGGCGATCCTGCGGGATCGTCGGGATCTGAGCGCCGAGCAGCGGGCCCGTCTGCACTCGCTTGCGCGGGCGATGTTCGACGCCGGGCCAAGAGCGGGGATGGGGATCCAGTTCGGCTCGCTGGTGCCCGACGGGGTGCAGGTCGCCGCGACGGTCGCGGGTTTCGACGCCGCCCGCGTGCTGCGTCCGCAGGACATCCTGCATCGTGTCGAGGGTCGTCGGATCGCATCGACGGAGCAGATGCGTGACGAGATTCTGTCGCGCGAGCCGGGCGAGACGATGAGGCTGACCATCATTCGCAATGGTCAGCAGAAGGAAGTCTCGCTGGTCATGGGGTCCTACACGGACCTGAATCGCGGCAGGAGCATCCCGATCGATCCGGGGACGCTGGATCGGGCCTGGCGGACGCGGCTGGCGCGGGTCGGGATGGAGAACCCGCTCGATGCGTTGCGAGGCGAGGCGTTCGGCGGGGGGCGGGATCGCCCGTCGCTGGGCGAGGCGATCTCGTGGCAGGCACGCTCGATCTCGGATATCGAGATCCGCGAGGGGTCGCTCGAGGGGTGGCTGGTGCACCAGACGCCCGAGGTGCTCGCCGGCGGACAGAGCCGGGGCGGCGTGGACCGGTTCGGTCGTCCGCGGACACGGATCGGTCCGTTCGATGGCTCGCTGCCTGTGGGCGACGATACGGCGCAGGTGCTGGAGCGCGACGACGCGGAGTTGCGGCTTGCGCTGCTGCTGGACAGCCTGCAGGCGAGCCAGCGTCGGATCGATCGGGCGCGCAACGAGAACACCCGGCGGCTCGCCCGTTCGACCTCGTCCGAGGAGCGGGATCGGATCCTCGCGGTCAACGAGCGTTTGACACGGGCCTCGCGGAGCCTCAGCCGATGGATCCGCGAGTGGTTCGAGCTGGCCGACAGCGGGAGGCTGGGCGGCTGAGGGGCCGGCTCAGCGAACGGGCTGCTGGGTCAGTTCGTCGGCGTATTCCTGCAGGGGGCGCACATCCCAATCTCCGGCACGGCGGGCCTCGATGGCCTGGATCGCGGCGCGGGCGCCGGTCATCGTGGTGATCATCGGGATGCCCAGGCGCACGGCGGTGGAGCGGATGCGTCCCTCGTCGGTGCGCCAGCCCGTCTGGGTGGGCGTGTTGATGATGAGGCTGATCTTCGAATCCATCATCAGGTCGATGACATTGGGGCGGGCGCCGGCGGCGATCTTCTCGAGACGATGGGGACGCATGCCGTGGCGTTCGAGCACGCGGGCGCTGCCATCGGTCGCCCAGATCTCGAATCCCATGGCCAGCAGGGGACGGGCGATCTCGGGCAGGTGCGGCTTGTCGTCGTCGCGGACCGAGACGAAGACGCCGCCCTCGGCGGGCAGTTCGCACCCGGCGGCGCTGAGGGCCTTGAGATAGGCGACGGGCATGGAGAGATCGATGCCCATGACCTCGCCCGTCGATCGCATCTCCGGTCCGAGGACGAAGTCGACACCCGGGAACTTCTGGAAGGGAAAGACGCTCTCCTTGATGGCGTAGGCGCCGGTTCGGGCGACCTCGCGGGCGCCCAGGTCATCGAGCGTGCATCCCATCATCACCTTGGCGGCGAGCGCGGGCCAGGGCGTGTGCGTCGCCTTGGCGACGAATGGGACGGTTCGGCTGGCCCTGGGATTGACCTCCAGGATGTAGATCGTGTCGTCGCGGATGGCGAGTTGGAGATTCATGAGCCCGCAGACGCGCAGTTCGCGTGCGAGCATGGCCGCGATCTCGCGGATGCGCCGGATGGTGCTCTCCGAGAGCGAGTATGGCGGGAGGCTGCAGGCGGAGTCGCCCGAGTGGACGCCCGCGTGCTCGATGTGCTGCATGACGCCGCAGATCAGGACTTGGGGCTCGCTCGCACCGGCGTGATCGTCCGCGACGACATCGACATCGACCTCGGTGGCACCGTCGAGAAACTTGTCGATGAGGACGGGCGCGTCGTCGAGGTCGGAGATGTTCAGGGCGTTGGTCATGTAGTGGATGAGGGACTGCTCGCTGGAGCAGATCTCCATGCCGCGCCCGCCGAGCACATAGCTGGGACGGACGAGGACGGGGTAGGCGATGCGCCGGGCGATGGCACGGGCCTCGTCGAGGCTGCGGGCGATCCCGCTGGGCGGTCGCTGCAGGTCCAGGCGTTCCAGCAGCGCATCGAAGCGGTCGCGATCCTCGGCGAGGTCGATCGAGTCCAGATTCGTGCCGATGATCGGTGCGCCCGCGCGGGAGAGCCCATGGGCGAGGTTGAGGGGCGTCTGCCCGCCGAACTGCACGATGACGCCCTGCACGAGCGAGCGCCCGCCATCGAGGCGTTCGACGACATTGAGGACATCCTCGAGCGTGAGCGGCTCGAAGAAGAGCAGGTCGCTCGTGTCGTAGTCGGTGCTGACGGTCTCCGGGTTCGAGTTGATCATGACGGACTCGAAGCCCATCTCGCGGGCGGCCAGGGCCGCGTGGACACAGCAGTAATCGAACTCGATGCCCTGCCCGATGCGGTTGGGTCCGCCGCCAAGGATGATCACCTTCTTCGCGTCGCTGACGCGGACCTCGTCGGCGGGGGGCTCGGGTCCCTGCCCGACTCGCTCGGGAGACTGCTCGTAGGTCGAGTAGTAGTACGGGGTGACGGCTTCGAACTCTGCGGCGCAGGTGTCGACGAGCTTGTAGACCGGCTCGATGCCCAGGCGCTTGCGGTGTTCGCGGATGGCGAGGATGGATTCCGTGGTCAGCTCGCCCAGGAAGAGGTTGGCCAGCTGCGGATCGCTGTAGCCCAGCTGCTTGGCCTCCAGGAGGACCTCGCGTGGGACGCTCTGGAGGTCCGGGTACGAGCAGAGGACATCCTCGAACCGGACGAGGCGCTCGATCTGGCGGATGAAGAAGGGATCGATGCGCGTGAGTTCGCAGATGCGTTCGACGCTCCAGCCCTCCTTGAGCGCATAGCGGATGTAGTAGATCCGCCCCTGGCTGGGCACGGCGAGCTTGCGGACGAGTTTCTCGGGGCTGATGGGCCACTCGATCGGCTGGCCGTCGGCGGTCCGCAGACCCGTGGGCGAACGCCCCGGCGCCTGGGGCGAGTCGGAAGCCGGCGGGGTTCTCGTGCTCTGCTCGGGTGCATAATCGAGGACGAGTTGGCCGTGCTCGACCGCCCGCATGGCGCTGAGCCACTTGTCGTTGCGGTCCAGGCCCAGCCCGAATCGCTTGACATCCAGCGAACGGATCGCCTTCTGCAGGCTCTCGCAGAGGCTCCGTCCGATCGCCATCGTCTCGCCCACCGACTTCATCTGGGTGGTGAGCGTCTCGTCGGCCTCCGGGAACTTCTCGAAGGTCCAGCGGGGGATCTTCGTGACGACATAGTCGATCGCCGGTTCGAAGCAGGCGCTCGTCGTGCCCGTGATGTCGTTGCGCAGCTCGTCGAGGGTGTATCCGACGGCGAGCTTGGCGGCGATCCGCGCGATCGGAAAGCCCGTGGCCTTGGATGCCAGCGCCGAACTGCGGCTGACGCGCGGGTTCATCTCGACGACGACGAACTCGAATCGCCTGCGTCCGTCGGGACCGGGCTCGGGGCTGGGGTTGACGGCGAACTGGACATTCGAGCCGCCGGTCTCGACGCCGACACCCCGCATGATGGCGATGGCGGCATCGCGCAGGACCTGGTACTCCTTGTCGGTGAGCGTGAGGATGGGCGCCACGGTGATCGAGTCGCCCGTGTGGACGCCCATGGGATCCATGTTCTCGATGCCGCAGACGATGACGCAGTTGTCCTTGCGGTCGCGCACGACCTCGAGTTCGTACTCCTTCCAGCCCAGCAGGGATGCGTCGACCTGCACCTGATGGATCATGCTGGCGCTGAGGCCGCGCACGACGAGGTCGCGGAACTCCTCGGCGTTGTAGGCGATGCCCCCGCCCCAGCCGCCGAGCGTGAACGCGGGGCGGACGATGGCGGGCGTGCCGATCTGCGCGAGGAAGTCTTCGGCCTCCTTGAGCGTGTTGACGGCCCGGCTGACGGGCGTGCGCAGGCCCAGCGACGCGCAGACCTCGCCAAAGGCCTGGCGGTCCTCGGCCCGCTGGATGACCTCACGGCGGGCGCCGATCATCTCGACGCCGAGTTCCCGGAGCGTGCCGTCGTCGGCCAGGGCGCAGGCGACATTGAGCGCTGTCTGCCCGCCGAGCGTGGGCAGCAGGGCGTCGATGGGCGTGCCCTCGCGTCGTTCCTTGAGCAGGACCTTGCGGACGGCCTCGGGCGTGATCGGCTCGATGTAGGTCCGGTCCGCCATGGACGGATCGGTCATGATCGTCGCCGGGTTCGAGTTGATGAGGACGACCCGGTATCCGTCCTCGCGCAGGGCCTTGCAGGCCTGGGCGCCGGAGTAGTCGAACTCGCAGCCCTGCCCGATCACGATCGGCCCGGACCCGATGATCAGGATGGTGCCGATATCCTCGCGTCTGGGCATGCTCCGCCTGACCCCCGCTTGAGCGCAAACTGGATGAGCGTAGCACCCCGCAGGCTCAGGGCAAGTCGCTGTCGCTCATCAGCGCCCGGATCAGACGGATTCGCTCCTCCGGACGGACCGCGTTCCACAGGTCGCGCACGAGGCGCCGCTTGTCGGCGGGCGTCGGGCGGAGCATCGTCTGCTGTCCGAACTCCGTGATGATCCGGCGGACCTCGCGCTCGGATGCCGGGCTGAGCGATGCCCGTTCGAGGAAGGCCTCGAGTTCCGCGACGCGCGAGCCGATGGCCCGCTCGTAACTGGCGGCGATGTCCTGCCCGAGACGCTCCAGGTTCCGGCGGATGCGGTATGCCAGAGGCTGGAACCGCTCCCCCCTTGCCCGGGCGTCGGCGCGTGCCTGCGCCTCCAGCGCATCTTCATACTCATCGATCATCGCTTCGAAGCGGGCTCGCTGATCCTCGGGCAGAACGCGGGCGATCTCGTCGCGCAGGCTGCCGCGCCGGCGCAACGGCTCGAGTTTGCGGACGAAGGTGCGCAGGATCGAGAGCTGGCGGGTGGCGCTCCCGCTTGCACGGGCACTCTGGAACTGCAAGAGGAGGTCGAGATTGTCCACCAGCACGCGATCGAGGATGGCGCTGCGCTCGTCGAGGATCGTCTCGACACGCGCCCGTGTCGCCTCGTCGAGCCGCAGAAGCGCGACTGCGCGCTCCTCGGGTGAGGTGGTCAGTGGACGAATCCGCCCATCGAACCCCCGCTCGACCAGCGATTCGTGCGCCCCCTCACGAACCTGTGGCCCGCTCAGGATCGCCGGCGGGTTCTGGGTCGTCGGCGGCTCGACGGCCAATCCCGATCCCACCAGCAGGCAGAGCGTCCATCCGGTTACGCGGCTGATCCTGGACATGGTGCTGCACCTCCTGCCCCCATGATCTCCATGATGCAGGATTGGGATCATCCGGATCCGGCTTCCAGTCTCATGCTTCGAACGCCCGTCGGTGCATGGGCTTGGCGGGCCGCTACGGCGGGCGAGGATCGCCCGGATCGTTCGCGCGACCCCGATCCGGCCATCTGGCCTCGGGCGCAGGGCGCCCATCCACAAGTTATCGGACTCACAGACCGGAGTCGCGCAGGAGCCGCGAGCCGCTCAGGTGGGCGAACCGGGGGCAACAATCCCGGCGTAGGAGTCTGGGATTGTGCCCCCGATCGGATCGAGCCGATCCCATGGCGGGAGGAGACGCTCATGTGTGGCATCGTCGCGTATATCGGAGCCGGGCAGGCTCAGCCGATCCTGATCGAGGGCCTCAAGCGTCTGGAGTACCGGGGATATGACTCGGCGGGGCTGGCGGTGCTGGACGATGCCGGCCTGCGTCTTGCGCGCAGTGTCGGGCGCGTGGCCAACCTCGAAGAGAAGCTCGAGAAGCTGGGCGGATTCCGCGGGACCATCGGCGTGGCTCACACGCGATGGGCGACGCACGGGGGAGTGAGCGAGACCAACGCCCACCCCCACCGCGACGACCGTGCGGGCATCTGCCTCGTGCATAACGGGATCATCGAGAACTACGCCTCACTGCGCAAGTACCTCGAAGAGCGCGGGCATCGCTTCACCAGCGAGACCGACACCGAGGTGCTGGCGATGCTGATCGGGGAACTGTACGACGGCGACCTGGAGGCCGCGGTCCAGGCGGCGCTGCGCGAGGTGACGGGTGCCTATGCCATCGTGGCGATGTGCGAGCGTGAGCCGGATGTGCTGGTGGCGGCGCGCAAGGGATCGCCGCTGATGCTGGGCATCGGCAACGGCGAGTATGTGCTGGCGAGCGATCCATCGGCGATCGTCGCGCACACGACGCAGGCGATCGCGCTGGATGATTACAATGTCGCGCGGGTCAGCCGCGACGGCTTCCGCACCAGCACCGTCGACAACATCGATGTCACGCCCAGGGTCATGCAGCTGGAGCTCGATCTGGAGCAGATCGAGCTGGGCGACTTCCCGCACTACATGCTCAAGGAGATCTTCGAGCAGCCGGCTGCGCTGCGCAACACGATGCGGGGCAGGCTCGATACGAAGGAGGGCAAGGTCGTCCTGGGCGGGCTGAACTCGCTGGCCAAGGAACTGGTCCGCGCCCGCAAGATCATCCTCACGGCCCAGGGCACGGCGTTGCATGCGGCGATGATCGGCGAGTATCTGCTGGAGGACCTCGCCAAGATCCCCTGCGAGTGCGAGTACGCCAGCGAGTTTCGCTATCGCAACCCGATCATCGAGGAGGGGACGGTCGTGGTGGCGGTCAGCCAGTCGGGCGAGACGGCCGACACCCTCGCCGCCCTCCACGAGGCCCGCGATCGGGGAGCGCTGGCCCTGGGCGTCGTCAATGTCGTGGGCAGCACCATCGCACGCGACACCGACGCCGGCGTGTATCTGCGCGTGGGCCCCGAGATCGGCGTCGCGAGCACCAAGGCGTTCGTCGGGCAGGTCGCGGTGCTCACGATGATCAGCATGTTCATGGCACGCAGGCGGTTCATGAGCCCGGAAGCCTCGGCCCGGATGATCGCCGAGATGGAGCAGGTGCCCGACAAGATCGAGCGCGTCCTGTCGCTCAACGACGAGATCCGACGCGTCACCGAGCGCTATGTCGAGCGGAACAACTGGCTCTTCCTCGGGCGGGGCTACAACTATCCGACCGCGCTGGAGGGAGCGCTCAAGCTCAAGGAGATCAGCTACATCCACGCCGAGGGCATGCCGGCGGCGGAGATGAAGCACGGCCCCATCGCGCTGATCGACGACGGCATGCCCGTCGTCTTCATCGCCAACAAGGGCAACCAGTACGACAAGGTGATCAACAACATCGAGGAGGTCCGCAGTCGCGGCGGGCATGTGATCGCCATCGCGACCGAGGGCGACGAACAGATCCGCGAGGTCGCACAGGAGGTCATCCATGTGCCCGAGGTCGCCGACAGCCTCAGCCCGATGGTCACGGTCGTCCCACTGCAGTTGATCGCGTACCACGCGGCGGTGCTGCGCGGGCACGATGTCGACAAGCCCCGTAACCTCGCCAAGAGCGTCACGGTCGAGTAGATGCGCCGGCGATCCGCCGGAGCCACCCGATCGACATCTCCATCAGCGCGATCGCACAGCACAGCGCGAGCACGAGGCTCGAGCCCGCGGGTGTGTCGGGCCTGACGACATCGGCGCACACGAGCACTGCGAGCAGGACCACCTGCGTCAGCGAGACGCCCTGGGCGTGGCTGTCGATCCAGATCTCGATCGCCCGCTCGCGCTGTCGCTGTGTGCCGAACGCCTGCAGACCCAGCCACACGCCCAGGAAGTGCCCCGTGCCGGCAAAGGCGACCGCGAGGATCGCGAACCAGAGCGCTCCGGCGGACTGCGTGATCAGGCGCGGGTCGCACTGGGCAACCATCCACGCGACGAGGACCGGGATGCCGAGCGTCAGGATGAAACCGCGGGCCAGTCTCCTGCGCTGTCGTGTCGAACGCACGCGCGAGCGCAGCATGCTCGCCAGGAAGACGCCCGAGACCGGCGCCAGCAGCCAGACACGCCGATTGTTGTCGATCGCGAGGATGAGCACGACCATGCTGAGCAGGAACGCGATGACATTGCCCGCCGCCGCGCCGATCCGACGGCCCTCGACGCCCAGGGGTCGCATGGGCAGATGGCTGAACGCCGATCCCGCCGCCAATGCCGCCCCGACGGCCAGGGCGCTGCGCTGATCGAGCCCGAGCAGCCAGACGACCATGACCGCTGTGCCCAGGGCGGTGACCGCGACCATGAGGATGCCCGCGACCAGCATGGGCGGGGCCTCGCGCAGATCGCGGGGCGCGGGCATGCGCCGGCGTCCGACGATTGCTCCAGCGAGCAGGACCAGCCCGGCGAGCACGCTCGCGGGCAGCGTGCTGGCATCGCGAAAGGCCCTCGCCCGATCCCGCTGACGGGCCAGCAGCGGCCCGATCTCTGCCTCCTGCTCGCGCAGACGCTCCTGGATCGCCACCTCGCTGACACCCGTGGCCCGCAGGGCGGCAATCTCCGCCTCGTGGCTCGCGCGCAGGTCCGCGATCTGATCCTGCAACGGGCCGGCCGTCCCGGACAGCGACGGATGCAGGTGGGGCGCTGCCGCCGGCAGGACCAGAGGCCCGCTGAGCAATCCGGCGACGATCCCCGCCACGATGGCCGCCGAGGGCGCACGCCCCGGAATCTTCGCCATCCGGAGCAGCACGCTCAGCAGTGGAGCAAGGACGCCCAAAATGCCGAAACGAAGAGCGCTTGCGCTCCATGGATTCAGCGCCATGGAGGCACTCTAGCCGACGCTGGAAGGAGCCGCTGATGGCGACGCACAGGATCCAGACACCCGCGAGCAAGGCAACGCCCCGCCTCACGCCCGCACGCCCCGTCGCCGTGGACCCCCTGACGACGAAGGAACTCCTGACCCTCCGCCCGCTCCAGGAGTCCGATCGGGACGCGTTCTGCGAGATCGTCCGCGCCAGTCGGGACCTGCTCGACCGCTTCAGCCCCCTGCACCGTCCGGGCGAGTCCGACGAGGAACTGTTCGATCGCTACCTCCAGATGGCCATCGACGGCGACGCCACCGGCAAGGCGTGCCGAAGGATGGGCGTGCTGGGCGACGGCACCCTCGTGGGCGCGTTCAACCTCAACGAGATCACCCGCGGGCTGACCTGGGAAGCGGACGCCAACTGGTGGGTCGATGCACGCCTCGGCGGACGGGGGCTCGCCACGCTCGGCGTGCGGGCGCTCCTGCGCCATGCCTTCGACGACCTTCCCGCCGGCTTGGGCCTGCAACGCGTCACCTGCTCGATCATGCCGGAGAACGCGGCGAGCAGACGCGTCGCCGAGAAGGCCGGGTTCCGCCTGCAGGAGGGCGTCTGCACGCACCTGCACCTGGGCCAGCGCTGGGTCCGCCACGAGGTCTTCGTCGCCGCCCCGCCGGCGGTCCAGGCACGCAGCGCCTAACCCGCGTCCGTCGAACCCGCCTCGACGCCCTCCGCCCCGTCGTCCTGCCCGAGCACACGGAGCGTGCCGTCCTGTGAGACGCGCAGTTGGCCCGTCTGCAGGAAGTAATCCAGGATCGCACTGCGCAGGTCGTTCATGGCGTCGTCGCGGCTGTTCCGCGCATTGAGCAGGTCGTTCGTCGTGTCCAGAAACTCCTGCGCCGTCACCCCCGCCGGGTCCAGCTGCTGCTCCTCGAGCCGGCGCTCGGCAAGCTCGACCTGACGCTCCGCCAGTTGCAGACGGAATCGCGCCAGCTCGATCCCCCGCAGCGACGACCGTGCGTCGATGATGACGCTGTCGCGGAACCGCTCGTACTCCCGCTGGGCTCGCTCCAGCGCGATCATGCTCTGGCGGAGCGCGAGACGCTCCTGCTCGCGGTCCAGCGGCAGGCTCAGCGTCGCACCAATCGAAAAGTCGATGTCGCCTCCGTCGAAGGCAAGCCCACCGACATCCCGATCCGAGTCCGTCGGCAGCGTCAGCGAACCGTCCAGATCGAGATCCGCCAGCAGCTCATTGCGGGCATTGAGCACCGCACGACGCTGATCGTCCAGGCGGTCCCGCCGATTCTGAAGATCCAGGCGATAGGTCAGCGCCGCCTGCGCCGCCTCGTCCTGCGTGACATCCGGCTCCGGCAGTTCGAGATCCAGGGGCGGGATGGTCACGGGCGTGCGCGGATCCAGCCCCAGACGCACCAGAAACCGCTCGATCTGTAGCACATACTGCTGATTCAGGCTGGCGAGATTCGACTCCGCATTGCGCAGGCCGTTCTCGGCGATGGCCCGCTGGAACGGACGCAACTCGCCCGCCTCGACCAGCGCTTCCGTGCGGGCAAGGCTCTGCTGCTGGCTCCTGATCTGCTCACGCTGGCTCGCCACGCGCGCCTGCGTGCGCAGCAGGTTGAAGTAGTCGTTGGCGATCTGCACGACGAGTTCGCGACGAAAGCGCTCGAAGTCCCGCGCCGCATACACCAGGTCCCGCTCACGCTGGATCAACGACTCGCGGGCCACCAGCCCCGCCCCCCGCAGCAGCGGGATGTTCCCGCTGAGCACCAGACGCGAACTCTGCACATACTCCTCGCTGACCCGCGACCGGAGATCCTGGGCCGCCTGCCAGACCCATCGCGCCTCGGCCTGCCCGCCGAACGGCAGACGCTTCGTCACGCGGAGCGTGTTGACGATATCGAGGGCCGTCTCGAACGCCCCGTCGCTGCCGAACCCGCTGAGCGTCGCGCTCGTGTCGTTGAAGAACCGCGGGCTCCACAGGTGGCGCTCGATCAGCAGACGAATGGCGCTGAGGATGTAGTCCTCCTCGGCACTGCGATACTCCCGGCTGCGCTCCTGAGCCAGACGCAGGGCATCGTCCAGCCCCAACTCCAGACGATCGGGAGCATCCACGCCCAGCGCCTCGTCCGTGAACGCCTGGAGACGCTCGGCGACATTGCGATCTGCCGCCAACTGGTCGAACGCCAGATCCGAGGCCGGGGGGTTCACCGTCGCGGGAACCGTCGCCGACACCGCATCGCGTGCGATCGGGCCGACCCGCGGCTCGACGCGCTGCGGTGCCAGGTCCGCGCCCACGATCCTCGTGCGTTCTTCCAGCAACGCCCTCGTGCGGGCGTCGATCGCGCTCATCCCCGATGCGCACCCGCCGGCCAGCCCGCCCCAGCCGCCGACCAGCCCGAGAGCCACGAGCCACCGGCTCATCCGGAATCGACCCGCAGCCCCTCGCCCGCGTCGCATCCCCCGGATCATCGCCGCCGCCAGCAACCTCACATCGACACTCCTGCATCCTCGAAGGTGCCCCTCGGACGGGGTGCGGAGTCTACCCAACACCCTGCGAACCGTTGCGTCCGACCCCCGCTGCGCGTTGTCATTTGCCCGGATGCCTCCTATCGTTGCCGTTCTTCGCAGGACACACGCGAAGATCGGTATTTGTTCGGCTTTTCAAAGGGAAAACCGAACGAACCGCTTCGATTCCCTTGATCGCAAAGGAGCTCGCGTGCCCTCCATCACCTATGACGGCAGATCCTTCATGATCGACGGCAAGCGGATCTGGATCGTCTCCGGATCGATCCATTACGCCCGCCTGCCACGCGATTCCTGGCTGACGGCGATCCGACAGGCCCGTCGTGCCGGGTTCAACACGATCGAGACCCCCGTCTTCTGGGCACTCCACGAGCCACGCCCCGGCACCTTCGACTTCGAGGGTGAACTGGAACTGCGCCACTTCGTCAAACTCGTCGGCGATGAGGGCATGCACTGCATCCTCCGCCCCGGACCCTATGTCGACAGCGCATGGACCATGGGCGGCCTGCCCGGCTGGCTGCGCGAACAGGACGACATCGAGTTCCGCACCACCAACCAGACCTTCCTCGAGGCCGCAGGTCGCTACCTCTCGGCCCTCGCCTCCCACCTCAAGGGACTCCAAGGGAGCGGCCCCGGGGCATCCGGCCCCATCATCCTCGTTCAGAACGAGACCGCATGGACCTGCGGCGACGAGCAGAAGGGACCGGCCTACCTCGGCGAACTGCACCGCTACCTGCGCGAGGCGGGATTCCATGTCCCCACCATCGCCAGCAACCAGCTCTGGCAGAGCGTCGAGGGTGAGGTCGACTGCTGGGCCGGGTCCTCGCACCTGCTCCAGGCCATGCGCCAACTGCGACAGGTCCGCCCCGACCAGCCCCGCATGGTCATGAGCATCCCCGCGGGGCGACCCGCCTGTCTCGGACTGCCCGCGCCCGAGCCCATCTCGCCGGCGCTCCTCCAGCGCACCATCGCGGAGGCCCTGGCCGGAGGCGGACAGTTCAACCTCGACCCCTTCCACGGCGGCACGAACTTTGCCTTCCGCGCAGGACGCCTGGGCGGAGAACTCGGCGGATTCGTCACCAACACGAACGACATGCACGCCCCGCTGACCGAGGCACTGCACCCCGGCCCCTCGTTCAGCCATGTCCGGCGCATCGCGACCTTCGCCAGTCGCTTCGCCCGCGTGCTGGCCCACCACGATCCGGACTTCCACCCGATCGCCCTGGACCCCGCGGGCGTCGTCGCCGGACGCGATCGCCCGGGCGTCTCCGTCATCCATCAGGAGGGATCGCAGGGGTCCGTCGTCTGGATCTTCGCGGGCGGCGCCGACGGGCGAGCCCCGATCCCCAAGGGCCCGATCTCCCTGGTGCTCTCGGACGGACGCTCATGCCAGGTCTCGCTCGGCGGCCAGCTCGTCTCCTGGGTGCTCATGGATGTCCAGATCGCCCCACGCCTGCGGATCGACCTGTGCACCTTCAACGCGCTGGGTGCCGTCGGCACCTGCTTCGTCTGCTTCGCCCCCGCCGGTGCCACGGGCACCATCTGCGTCAACGGATCCCCGCTCGAGGTCGAAGCCCCACGAGGCAAGAACCCGCTCATCCTCGATCACGAGGGCATGACCCTCGTCATCGCCAACGAGGATCAGGTCGACGCCATCCAGATGACCGAGGATGCCGTCTTCGTCGGAGCCGTCGACTTCGATGCCGGCTGCGATCCCATCCCCGGCCCGAGCACACGCACGCTCACACGCATCGACGCCGACGGGCAGACACACAGCGAGCAGGTCCGACCCGTCGCCCCCAAGACGCCCAAGGGCCCGCCCCTGGGCGAGTGGGAGATGGCCTCGTGCGACGCCTACCTCGACGGTTCCAGCCCGCGCTATGCCATGATCGAACGCCCCGACGACCTGACCCGCCTCGGCGCCGCTGACGGCTACGGGTGGTATCGGGTCGTCATCCGCACCACAGGGGCCAGACGCCCCAAGATCCGCGTCCCCGACTCGGGCGATCGCCTGACCTTCTTCAGCGGCGCCACACCCGTCGGGGTTCTCGGACGCGGCCCCGGCGCGGGGAGCGACCTCACCCTCCCGCTGAGCAAGGGCACGAACGAGGTCGTGATCCTCGCCGAGAACCTCGGGCGTGCCAGCGTCGGGCTGGACCTCGACGAGCGCAAGGGGCTCTTCGGCCCGCTCTATGAAGCCAAGACCCTCCGCATCCCCAAGGGCACCATCGAAGAAAAGACCATCCTGCGCCCCTTGGAGCACAAGAGCCCGCTCTGGGGCGTGCACGAGGACTCGACCACGATCCCGCGCCGCCTCACTTGGTCGTTCACCCATCGCAGGAAGTCTCCGATCATCATGACGCTCCCGCCGATGCCCACCCTTGCCCTGATGCTCGTCAATGGTGCCTTCTTCCGCGCTCTGGACGAGGGCTTCAGCGGGCCGGTCGTCCTCGATGAGAGCGTGCTCTCGCGGGGCAACAACACCATCGAACTCACGCTCCTGGATGTCTTCGCGGATGTCGAAGAGGGCGAGGCGGCCCTGAGCGCGATCACGCCGACCTTCCACGAGGGCGTCGCCGACATCGCCGCCAAGGGCGACTGGTCCTTCGCCAAGTGGGAACCCCCCGCCAGAGGCGCCTTCGCCACCGTCAGCAAGACCGCGATGAGCCAGATCAAGGTCCCCGTCTGGTGGCGCACCCGCTTCGAGGTCCAGCACCCCGAGGTCCCGCTCTACCTCGATGTCAGCGGCCTGAGCAAGGGCCAGATCTTCATCAACGGCAACCACCTCGGGCGATACTGGGCCGGCGACGGCTCCCGCAAGACCATCGGCCCGCAGACGAGGCACTTCATCCCCCGCCCCTGGCTGCGCGAGGACGCCCCCAACGAACTGCTCATCTTCGACGAACTGGGCGGCAACCCCGCACGATGCAGCCTCGTGCACGATGCCCGGGGCGGACCGACACTCTCGTAACCCTCTACCATCGTCCATGCCCCCACCCAGCGATGTGGACCTCATCCAGCGTGCCATCTCCTTCGCCTGCAGGGCCCACGCCGCCCAACTGCGCAGGGATCGACGCACGCCCTATGCCGCCCATGTGATGCGTGTGATGATGATCGTGCGCCATGTCTTCGGCGCCGACGATCCCGTCGCCCTTGCCGCCGCCGCCCTCCACGACACCATCGAGGACACCCGCACGGACTACGACGACATCCTCAAGCGTTTCGGCGAGCCCGTCGCCGACACTGTGGCCGCCCTGACGAAGAACATGATCCTGCGCGAGGATATCCGCGAGGAGGACTACGACCGGCGCCTGAGCGAGGGTCCGTGGCAGGCCCGCCTCGTCAAGCTCGCCGATGTCTACGACAACATCTGCGACGCCAAGGGGCTCGCCCCGGAGGATGCCCGCCGACGACACGCCCGCGCCATCGAACGCGCCCGACGCGCGATCGCCATCGCCGAAGAGGATGTCGCGGACATCCCGGCGACGGCGCGCGCCGTAGCGATCGTGCAGGAACTGATCGACAGTTACGAATCCTGATCCGTCCCCGGACGAACCCAGTCGAAGTCGGGGTCCTTCTCGAGCGTGCGGGCCGCCCGCGTGATGCACCCCTCGCAGGCGATGACCGACGCATCCAGCGGGCTGGGCCAGTGGCGCACATCGTTGGTCTGCAGGCACAGCACGCACGCGACGCCGCTGACCGCCCCGACCCCGCCCCCGCCGAGCACCACCTCGCGATACGCCACACGCAGGCACGGGCCGCAGATCAGACTCCCGCGATGGCCCTCGACCATCGGGCGCTCCTCGCTCCAGGGCGATCGACAGAAGTCGCACTTGAAGTACGCGTTGCCCTCTGCGTCGTGGTCGTGCATCAGGTGTCCCCCACCGCCACGAGCTGGTGCTGGGCAATCAGGCGATAGGTGGCGCAGCGCTCCAGCAGTTCCTCGTGCAGCCCCTGGTCGACGATCCGCCCACCGTCCATCACGACGATGCGATCGGCCCCGAGCACCGTGCTCAGGCGATGCGCCACGATCAGGCAGGTGCGACCCCGTGCGAACTCGCTCATCGCCTGCGTGATCTTCGCCTCGCTGTCCGCGTCGATCATGCTGGTCGCCTCGTCGAGGATCAGGATCGCCGGATCACGCAGGATCGCCCGCGCGATCGCCAGACGCTGACGCTGCCCACCCGAGAGCGTCGAGCCTCGCTCACCCACCACGCTGTCGTACCCGTCCGGCAGCGCCTCGATGAACTCGTCCGCCCGCGCACGACGCGCCGCCTCGCGCACCTGCTCGTCCGTCGCGCCCGGCGTGCCGTAGCGGATGTTGTCCGCGATCGACGCGCGGAACACCACCGTCTCCTGCGTTACCACGCCGATCTGGGACCGCAGCGACTCCACGGAGACCTCGCGGATATCCGTCCCATCGACGCGCACGCACCCCTCCTGCGGATCGAACAGGCGCGCCACGAGGCTCAGAAGCGTCGTCTTGCCCGATCCGTTCGGCCCCACGATCGCCACCGTCTCCCCGTGCCGGATGGCAAGGTCGATCCCGTCCAGCGCCGGCGCGTTGCTCTGCGGATAGCAGAACCGCACCCCCTCGAAGTCGATGCGCTCGCGATGACGCGCCAGCACGGGCAGCCCCGCCTCGTGCCCGGCCTCGGGCGGTGCCCGGAGCAGCGCACAGATCCGTTCTGCCGCCGCACCCGCCTCGTTGATCTGATGCACCATCCCCGACAGCGGCTTCAGGCTCGCCGCCGCGATCCCCAGCGAACCCAGCGTCATCATGAAGGTCGAGATCTCCATCCGCCCGTCGAGGATGAAGCCGCTGGCGATGATGACGATCCCGCCCAGCGCCAGCAGCGCCAGCAACTCGTTGAGCGGGCTCGACAGCGCCCGATAGACGCGTGCCTTGACCATCTGGCGGATGCTCTCGCCGTTGATCCTGTCGAACCGCTCGCTCTCGTACGCTTCGCTCGTGTACACCTTCACCACGCGGAGCGCCTGCAGCGCCTCCGTCGAGGCCTGATACAGGTCCGCCTGACTCTCCAGGGCCTTGCGGCTGGCCCGCCGGATCTTCCGCGAGATCGTCCGGATCACCCCGTACAGCACGGGCGCCGTCACGAGCGCAATCAGCGTCAGACGCCAGTCGAAGACGAACGCCATGACCAGCGCCGCCGCCCCCTTGCCGATCTGCGCGATCGCCTTGGAGAGCAGCGCCGTCAGACCCACCGCCAGCACGGTCGTGTCGTTCACCATGCGGCTGATCGTGTCGGCCACACCCCGCCGCATCAGCTCCATCAGCGGCAGACGCACCACGCGATCGAAGACCTCACTCCGGATCTCGCGGATCGTCCGGTGCACCACCCGGATGCTCAGGAACTGATGGCAGAACCCCGCCGCCTCACCCAGCAACGCCAGCACGCTCAGCCCCACGACCAGCCACACCACCGCCGCGTGCGGGTCCGTCGGCAGCATCGCGATCACCCCGTCCGGGATCTTTGCGAAGTCCGGCAGACGCTCGTTCAGCTGCCCCGCGAGCATCGGCAGGTCCTTCTCCTGCCCGAGGATGATCTCGACGATCTGGAAGATGCCCAGCAGACTCACGCCAAGCCCGGCGGCGCTGAGCGCCGCGCACGACAACGCACACACCACCATCAGGCGGTAGCGCAGCATCCGACGAGCAAATGTCCAGAAGGCGCTCATGGACTGGATCGCAGAGATTCCCCGATGATATCAGCACCAAAACCAAAGGACCGGCCCCGCACACGCGAGACCGGCCCGGAACATCATCCCTCAGACCCGATCAGGCCGGCGATCCCCCATCGAAGGTCGGATCGTCCAGCTGCAGGATCTCGCCGTCCAGCGTCGGCAGCACGCTGAGCACCTCGCTGCGCTCACCGAGCGAACGCAGATCCCCACGCGTCAGCTGCGTCACCAGATGGCGCGGGTCCAGCCCGAACTCGTCGAACCCGCGAACCGTGATGCCGAAGGTCGTGAATGCCGAGTCCGACGAAGCCTTCGTCACCAGGTCCGCCACGGTCGACAGGTCCAGATTGAAGTTCTCGCGGGCGCCCAGCGTCGTCGTGCCGAGGCTGATCAGCGTGCCGTCGCTGAAGCGGAACTCCACATCGAACGACACCGTCTCGTCTGCGAAGGGATTGAAGATGGAAACGACATCGCTGTTGCCCGAGCTCGGATCCAGCAGCCCCGTGCCGAAGTGCGACACCGTCGCCGCCCGGATCGGCACCGCGCTGCCCATCGTGTCCTCGACCGTGCCCACCAGCCCGTCGGCGCTGAAGGCCAGCGACACCGGCGTCGTCGACGTGTAACTGATGCTGAACGGCTCGTCCGTCGGAATCAGCGGGAACACCGTCGCCAGGTTGATCGCCGCCCGCGACTGCGCCGTCATGATGAAGGGCACGGGCGTCGCGGCGAACTGATCCCCGCTGGCCGTCCGTGCGATCAACTGGATCACCGCGGCGCTGTTGTTCGCGTTCAGCGCCGTCAGCGTCCCCGTCCCGCCGCCGGGAATGAACGCCGCAGGGATCACGCCCTCGATCCGCCCCTGGAAGGGCGTGCCCAGCGCGATCTCGGCCTTGCCGTCGTCCACGGGCAGCCCCGTCTCCGTCTCGTAGCTGCTGATCGCCGCCACGATCTCCTCGTTCGCGCTGATGCGCACGCCGACACGCGTCCCCGCGGGCAGGCTGCTCAGCACCGATTCCTCGAACAGCGCCATCCCGCCGCGCCGATACGCCGCCAGATCGAAGTTCCGGTTGAACGGCGCGAAGGTGTCACCGATGAAACTCACCGTCACCTCGGTCGCCGTATCACCCAGGTTCTGCCACACCAGGTAGGTCTCCACGCCCGAGCCCACCGGCACATTGGCAAAGTCCCAGGTCAGCGAACGCTCCTCGGCGTCGGAGAAGTTCGCAAAGCCCTCGCTCCCCACGCCGCCATAGTCGAAGTGGAGCAGCGTCGCCGCCACCGGCTCCAGGTTGTCGTCCGCCGTCGCACCGGCCTCGCCGCCCACGGGCGCCGACGCCGTGTACACCTCCACCGCAAACGGTGTGAACCCCCGCACCAGCGCGTCCGCCCCGTTGGCCCGATCGTGCAGCACGACCGTCCGCGTCTCGTTGGCGCCCAGCGTGCCATCGAACACGACGCGATCGCGCAGGCCCGTCTCATACCGCACGATCACCTGCACGGCCGCGTCGCTCGAGTTCGGGTTCACCAGCTCCAGCCGGTCCGAGGCCCGCTGCGAGCGGAAGCCCTCCGGCAGCGCCAGCACCTGCTCGTAGAAGAAGTCCGTGCCCGCCGGCTTGACGACCTGCGCGTTGATGATCTCCACCTCGTCGCCGTCGTCGAAGTCCCCGTCGAAACTCGATCGCACCGGAAACCCGCCCAGGCTGAATCCGTCCGAGCCCATCGCGCTGTCGCCGAACGCCTCCGTCCCCGTATCGTCCAGCGTCAGGAAGCCGCTCGCATCGCGGAACAGCGGGTTTCCGAAGCGGTCCACCAGCTGATCCTGGAACGAGTCGTCCTCGCGAAGATCCTCGATGTTCAAGCCCACGATCGACTGCACCGCACTCCACGAATCGTCCGTGATCACACGACCGAACACCGTGAAGTTCTGCGGATCCAGCACCGCCGAGTTGTCCGCAAGATTGAAGAAGAACTGGCTCGTCGCGCTGTCCGGATCGCTCGTCCTCGCGTAGGCGACCGTCCGCTCGAGGTTCGGCCTGCCGAACTCGTTGACCACAGGACCCAGATCCGGATCGAACACCGCCTGCAGCCCGAGATCCTCATTGAACGCGAAGCCCCCGCCCTGCAGCACGAAGCCCGGCTGGCTCCGATGGAAGAAGCTCTCCCCGTACAGCCCCCGCTCGACATACTCGAGGAAGTTCGCCACAGACAACGGCGCGTCCTGCTCGAACAGCTCGATGTAAATGTCCCCGAACTCCGTCTCCAGCACCACCACCGGATTCGTCGAGGTCTCCAGATCGCTCACATCCGGCAGCCCGTCCACCGCCGACAGCACAATCCGTGCTTCCATCTCCTCGAACATCGTGCCCGATGCCGTCCCGAACGCCGACAAGGGATGCTCGCTGTGTGCCATCAAACTCACTCCCGTTGTGCTCGTGGGTGTGCCGTGCCGCCCGCCCGTCGCGCGGGCCGCCACGCCGTCCGGGCACCGCTCGCGTCGTGCGCCACGGCCCCCGTGCCTCTGCCCGGCGTGAACGCCCCACGCCGGGCAGAGGCACGGGGGCCGTGGCGCACGACGCGAGCGGTGCCCGGAC
>WGEO01000002.1 GCA_015492715.1 Phycisphaerales bacterium
CATGACGATAACGCGTCGCGCCGTGGCGCGCGTTGTCGCGCACGACCAGTTCGCCATTGACCCAGGCCCGGCACCCGTCGTCGGTCCCCAGCGCCAGCAGGACCTCGCGGGCCTCGTCGCTGTGCACGATCGCGCGCGCCTCTGCCATCTGCTCCTCGCACGGCTCGCCCAGCGCCTCGATCAGATCGAGGTACCCCCGCTCGTCGGCCCGCACGCTGCGCCACGGCCCGCCCTCATCGCTCCCCACCTCTCGATCGAGGCCCCGCACGCCCCGCCCGTTGCGGATCGGTCCACGCACCCACCAGTCCTCGATGATTCTCGGTCGAAGTATGTCCATCAGTGCCGGGGCGTCGCGCCGGACCTGCTCGCTCAGCCCGTCGCGCAGCAGCCCCGCAACCATCCGCGACGCCTCGCTTGCCTCGAGCCCGTTCACCAGCGCACGCACGCACGCGACCCGCTCCAGAGGCGTCGCGTCCGCCCGATCGAGCAGGGCCGCAAGCGCCGCGCGGGTCGCCGGGCCGGCGGACCGCACGCGCGCCGCCTCCAGCGCCCGCAGACGCGTCTCACGCGAATCCGACGACAGCGCCTGCGCCACGATCCGATCGCTCAGCGGATGATCGCCCCGGGCAGTCGCCAGCGCGACCAGCCCGCGCTCCGTCGGGCGCACGCGGGCAAAGACCCGCTCAAGATCGCCGCCCTTCCCATCGACCAGTTCCCGCGCCCACTCGGCGGGCGCCGTCCACTGCCCGTCGCCGTCGGCGTCCACGAACACGGGATTGCAGATCGCCATCGGCAACACCTCGCGCCCCTCGTGGTGCAGGATCGGACTGAGCGATTCGTCGCCCTCGACGAGCACGCAGACCCAGCCGTCGTGATCGCCCACCGCGACCTCGACGACATCGTCGAACCGCTCGATGCCTCGCCCCTGAGAGACCTCGATCGTGCGCACCACATCGCCGTTGACGACGATCCGGATGCGGTCGCAGCCGATCCACGAGGCGGCCTGCACGCGGATCTGCGCCTCGACCACGCCATCACGCGCCGCAACCGTCGCGCCCATCGGCGCGCCCTCGACGCGGAAGTCGACCACGGGACCCGTGGTCGTAAACACGCGCATCGCGCGCAGTTCCGCTGCCAACCGCGCCGGATCGATCGCATCGGGCGATGGCGCATCGCTGGGCGTGAAGTTGCGCGGATACCCGCAGAACGCGTAGTGCACGGTGTGGCTGTCGGAGTTGCCCACCGCCGCCACCCGCACGCCCCGATTCAGCAGGTTGAACCAGTCGCGCAGCACGGAATGCGTCTGCACACCGGTTTCCATCCCGCTCGTCTCCGGGTCGAAGTATCCCCAGCCGACATTCTCGTTGAACACCTCGACGGTGTCGAACGCGTCGCTGTAGGTGCCCGCCGGCCCGCGCCCCTCCGCCTCGCCGCTCAGCGGGCTCAAACCCGTTCGCGTGAAGTAATCGATCCCGTCCCATCGCGGGTGGTTCACCTGCACCACGGGCGTCGTGCCGAACGCGTTGGGCTCCCGGCGGATCAGCCGGAACAGCCGCTCCGCGTCGCGCACCGTGTGATCGACCACGGGGCGGGATGGATCGAGCGGAAACGCGTTGAAGTGCCCGATCTGCGTCGAGACCTCATTGCCCGTCACCGCACGCAGGCGGTCCATCGCCCCCACACGCTCCATCGTCGGCCCGTAGTCCGTGTTGTGGTTGTGGTCCGTCGCGACGGCAAACTCCACGCCCTCGCCCACCAGGCTGATGATCCGCTCGGGCATGCTGCTGTCGCCATGCCCGGAATAGGTCAGCGTGTGCAGGTGGTAATCGCCGCTGATCCACCCGTCCGTGTCCACCTCGTGCACCAGCGTCGCCTCGAATCGCGCGCGCCCACCGGGCTCGAGGTCCAGCGCCGTCTCCGCCCGCGAATACTCCAGCCCGCGCGTCGCGTAGATCGTATACGGCCCGGGCGGGATCACGATCGCCCCCTGCCCCGAGAGCGTGTAGACCACATTCTGGCGGACCGCCAGATCCTCGGGCGCGCCGTCCGTGATGGAGAACAGGGGGGCGTCCACCTGCCCATCGCGCACGAAGGTCAGCCGCCCGGGCATCGCCCGCCCATGCTCGTCCTGAATGCGGAACTCCAGCACCGCTCCGGGCTCACCCTCCGCGATCAAGCGCACGGGACCATCCGCGAGGCCCAGCACCCCGCACGCGAACATCGTCACCAGCATGCCGCCACTCCCTTCGCAGATTCCATCTGCCGCAGAATACCCGATCGCCCGCCCCGCTCATGCCCATCGGTGCGCAAAGATCCCGGCAACCGGAGCCGCGCGTGTCCATCCTCGATCCCATCTACCTGCTCGTCGCACTGGCCACATGGCCCATCTGGCGCCGTCGGGCCCGTGCCGACTGGCCCGCGCGCTTCGGGCACGCCGACCGGCTGCCCCGCCCCGATCGCCCCCGCCTGCTCGTGCACGCCGTCAGCGTGGGCGAGATCAACGCCCTCCGGACCCTCGTACCCATCCTCGCCGAGGCCTGCGATCTGGTCATCAGCGCGACCACGGACACCGGCATCGCCCGCGCCCGCGACCTCTACGCCGACAGAGCCACGATCGTGCGCTATCCGCTGGACTTCTCGCGCAGCGTCCGACGATTCCTCGACCGCGTCCGCCCCGACGCCGTCGCCCTCGTCGAGCTCGAGCTCTGGCCGAACTTCATCGCCGAATGTGCCCGACGCAAGATCCCCGTCGCCGTCATCAACGGGCGCCTGAGCGCCCGCTCGTTCCGGGGCTACCGCCTGCTGCGCCCGTTCCTGCGCAGGACATTCGCCCGCCTTGCCCTCTGCTGCGCCCAGAACGAGACCTATCGCGCACGCTTCTGTGCCATGGGCACACCGAGCGATCGCACGCGCGTCGAGCCCTCGCTCAAGTGGGACGCCCCCCCGACGCAGGTCCCCCACGAGCAGGCCCAAGCCCTTGCCGACGCCCTGGGCATCGACCCGGCTCGCCCGCTCGTCGTCGGCGCCAGCACCGCCGAGGGCGAGGAAGCCCTGCTCCACGAGGCGTGCCCGCCCGGCGTGCAACTCCTGTGCGCCCCGCGACGCCCCGAGCGATTCGACGAAGCCGCCCGCGCCCTGCCCGCCTGCGTCCGTCGATCCAGCCCGGACCCACGCCCCGACGCCGAGCGATTCCTCCTGGACACCATCGGCGAACTGACCCTGGCCTACAGCCTCGCCGATGTCGTCGTCCTCGGACGCTCGTTCGGCAACCTCCACGGCTCGGACCCCCTCGAGCCGGCGGCCCTGGGCAAACCCATCCTTATCGGACCGGCACACGACGACTTCCGCGATGCGGTCCAAGCCCTCGACGAGGCGGAGGCGCTGCGCATCAGCACGCGCGAACGCCTCGACCAGGACCTCCGCGAACTCCTGGAAGATCCCGCACGACGGACACGCATGGGTGAGGCCGCCCGACGGTGCGTGGAGAGCCGTCGCGGCGTCAGCCGACGCGTCGCCGAGATGCTGCTCGCCCTCGCCCACCACGAGCCCCGCCCGTCGGACTCGCAACACCGCGTCTCGCCGGAGCGTGTCGCGGAAAAGCCTGCCTGATCGTCGACCGCGGGGCGAAGCGCTATGATCCCCGCTCGCGCGACCACGAGAGGGCGTAGCTCAGTTGGTAGAGCAGCGGACTTTTAATCCGCGGGTCCAGGGTTCGAGTCCCTGCGCCCTCATTTCCCACGGACGGAGCGTCCCCGGACGCCCGCTGGCACACGGAGGCGCCACCCATCGTGACCGCAGTGCTCCACACCAACTTCACCGACGGACGCCTCCACATCTGGGGCGAACGCGCACAGGCATCCCATCACGCCCCCGTGGACGCCGACACGCTGCGCTCGCTCCTCGAGCCGCTCGTCCCCGAGATCCGGCGCGCCGAGACGGCCCGCCTCGTCCTGCGCCTGCCCGCGAAGGACGATGAGGTCCTTCCCAGCGCACCGCTCATCCGTCGGGCGGCCATCGCCGACCCCGGCGCGCCGACCGCACTGGCCGAGGAGACCATCGAGACCCTCGCCCTGGAACCCGCCGACGCCGCCGTCGTCCTCGAACGCCTCGTCGATCTGGAGAGCGACGCCCCCGCGCTGGCGCCGTCGGTCCGATTCGCCGAACGCGTCCAGGCCCTGGCCCGCCACATCCTCGCCCGACAGCGCTTCGTCCCCATGCTCTGCCACGACGGCGAGGGCAACCTCAGCGCCGCCTGGCGACCGTGGCTGGCCGATGAAGAAACGCTCCAGCGGGTGCGCGCCCTGCTCGCGTCCATGCCGCCCGCATTCCGTGCCGTCGTCAGCCGGACGCCCGACGAGCCCTGGCTCATCCTCGAGGACATGCTCTGGAGACTGGTCGACGCCCAGTGCCGACGCGTCCTGATCGACGAGGCCATGCACGAGACCATCGCCACACGCGACCCGGCGGACCCCCATGTCGCCTGGCTCGCGGGCCTGCTCGATGCCGCAAGCGAGGTCCGCGCCCAGCCCCGCGAACGCCAGACGCTGATCCGCGGGGTGCGAGGCTGGATCGCCCGCCTCGAAGACCGCGGGCAGGACGCCGCATGGCGCCTCGCCCTCCGACTCAACGAACCCCTCACCCTCGACGACGGGGCGCCGGAACTCTGGTCCCTCTCGTTCCACCTCCAGGCCCAGGAGAGCGAGCAGGTCGTCGTCGACGCCGCCGACCTCTGGCTCCTGCCGCCCGACGGCGCCACCGTGCAGGGACTCCAGCTCGACAACCCGCACGAACTGCTCCTGGCCGAACTCGCACGGGCCGCTCGCATCTACAAGCCCCTGGAACGAGCACTCGAACAGCCCGAGCCGGTCGACCTCGCGCTCGACACCCGCCAGGCGTACGACTTCCTCCGCGAGGTCCGCCCCCTCCTCGTCGAGCAGGGCATCACCGTCCTCGCCCCCGACTGGTGGCAGTCCGCACGCTCGCGACTGGGCGCCCGCCTGCGCATCAGCGAGCCGGATCAGCCAGACGACGCCGCCATCAGGCCCAGCCAATCCAGCGTCGGACTGGGCGCACTGGTCAACTACCACTGGGAGATCGCCGTCGGCGACACCACCCTCACCCTCAAGCAGTTCGAACAACTCGCCTCCCTCAAGACACCCCTCGTCCGCATGGGCGGGCGATGGGTCGAGGTCCGCCCCGAGGATGTCCAGAACGCCATCCGATTCATCCAGGAGAACCCGGGCGGCACCATGAGCGTCGGCGACGCCATGCGACTGGCTTTCGCCAGCGATACCCAGAAAACGGGCATCCCGGTCCTCGGCCTCGACGCCTCGGGATGGGTCGGGGCCATGCTCGAGGGCGAGAACGCCCAACTGCCCATCATCGACCCGCCCGAAGGGTTCCGCGGCACGCTCCGCCCATACCAGATCCGGGGCGTCAGCTGGATGCGGTTCCTCGAGTCCTTCTCCTTCGGCCTGTGCCTCGCAGACGACATGGGCCTGGGCAAGACCATCCAGCTGCTCGCCCTGCTCCAGCTCGAACGAGAACAATCCGACGAGCCCGTCGGCCCCACCCTCCTGATCGCACCGACATCCGTCCTGGGCAACTGGTCGCACGAGGCCCGACGCTTCACCCCCGCCCTGCGCACGACCATCCACCACGGCGTCGAACGACTCCAGGACGAAGCCTTCGAGGAAGCCGCCCGCAACAGCGACCTCGTCATCACCACCTACGCGCTGGCCCATCGCGATCAGGAGACACTCCGAAGACTCCACTGGCACCGCGTCGTCCTCGACGAGGCCCAGTTCATCAAGAACCCCGGCGCACGACAGACCCAGGCCGTGCGCGCCCTGAGCGCCGACCGACGCGTCGCCCTCACCGGCACGCCCGTCGAGAACCGCCTGGGCGAGCTCTGGTCCATCATGGACTTCCTCAACCCGGGCTATCTCGGCGGAGCACACCAGTTCCGCACCCGCTTTGCCATCCCCATCGAGCGACGCAAGGACAAGGAACGCATGCGCAAACTGCGCGCCCTCGTCCAGCCCTTCATCCTCCGCAGGCTCAAGACCGACGCCAGCGTCGTCAGCGACCTGCCCGAGAAGATCGAGTCCCGCGAGTACTGCCACCTCACGCCCGAGCAGGCAGAACTCTACGAGAACACCGTCAGCCGCATGCTCGCACGCGTCGACGCCGCCGACGGCATCCAGCGCAGGGGCGAGGTCCTCGCGGGCCTCATCCGCCTCAAGCAGATCTGCAACCACCCCTCGCAGATCCTGCGCGATGTCCCCGACGACGAGCCCCCCCTCGCCAGCAGGTCGGGCAAGTGCGTCCGACTCATCGAACAACTCGACGAGGTCCTGGCAGAGGGCGACCAGGCCCTCATCTTCACCCAGTTCCGACAGATGGGTTCGCTCCTGCAACGCATGCTCGCATTCGAACTCGACCGCGAGATCCTCTTCCTGCACGGCGGAACGCCCCGAGGACAACGAGAACGCCTCGTCGAACGCTTCCAGAAGGGCGACGCCCCCGTCCTCCTGCTCAGCCTGCGCGCCGGCGGCGTCGGCCTCAACCTCACCGCCGCAACCCATGTCTTCCATTTCGACCGATGGTGGAACCCCGCCGTCGAGAACCAGGCCACAGACCGCGCATACCGCATCGGACAGTCCCGAACCGTCATGGTCCACAAGTACCTCGTGCGAGGCACGCTCGAAGAACGCATCGACGAGATGATCGAACAGAAGATCGAACTCGCCGAGAACATCATCGGCTCCGGCGAGAACTGGCTCACGGAACTCGACAGCGACGACCTGCGCGACCTCCTCGCTCTCAGACAGGACGCCATCGGAGACGACGCGTGAGCCGATACGACACGCCAAGACCCAGACCCGAGCCCACGAAGCCCCGGCGTGTGCGCGGCGGGATCAAACTCACCGCATCCCTCGAAGACCTCACCCAGACCTGGGCAAGCGCCCGATGGCTCCGACTCATCGAAGACGCCGCCAGCGGCTCCACCATCACCGCAGGCCTCGAGTACGCCCGGATGGGACAGGCCCGATCCTTCGAACTGCGATCCGGCGCCGTCGGCGCCCGCGTCCAGGGCACCAGACAACGCGCCTACGAGACCAGCCTTCGCATCGAACCCCTCCCCGAAGAAGTCTGGCACGGCGCAGAAGGCCAGCTCCTCGAACGCACGACCCACATGGCACGACTCGCCGCCGGCGAACTGCCCCCCAATGTCGAGGACATCTTCGCGCCCCTGGGCGCCCGCCTGTTCCCCGCCTCACACGAGGAGATCGCCGTCCGCTGCGACTGCCGCCACGACGCGCCCGCCTGGTGCAAGCACGCCGTCTGTGTGGCCTACCTCTTCGCCCAGCACCTCATGCGCGAGCCGCTGGCCATGCTCAGCCTGCGCGGCTGCACGATGGACGAACTCAGCGAGCGCCTGCGCGCCCGACGGGCCGTCGCCGGACAGGCAGACGCCGCCCCCGTCTACACGCCCCACCTTGCCGACCTCACCGACCAGCCCGCGCCACCCCTCGAAGCCCTCGTCGACGAGTTCTGGGACTGCCCGAGAGCACCCGATG
>WGEO01000003.1 GCA_015492715.1 Phycisphaerales bacterium
CAAATGGAAGCGTGTCTGCGACCGGTATCGACGCTGGACACGCGAAAAGGGGTGTTCGATCGAATCCTGCGGCGTCTGCATGGCCAACTCGATCAGGAAGGCCCCATCGGCTGGGGCGTGTTCGACATCGATGGGTCGAACATCCGGGCGGACCGATCGGCCCAAGGCGCGACTCGACAAGCGCAAGGACCGTCGTCGGAATGTGGTCGAGCGGTGCATCGGCTGTCATGCTGCCGTCGCGTCGCCGAGCGATACGAGAAGCTGGCGATGCCCTTCCTGGCCATGGTCAGGCTCGCCATGATCCGGCGATGCCTGCGGCCCCTCGATCCATCTGACAGAACCTAGGCCCTGCGTTCACAGGGGCTTCCGAAGCGAGGCGGACGGGACTCGAACCCGCAACCACCGGATCGACAGTCCGGTACTCTAACCAATTGAGCTACCGCCCCGGGTTGTGCTCGACCGACTTGCGCCGACCGTGCTCAAAGGTACGCCGATTCCTCCCAGAGTCAAGGCCCGAAGAGCCCCCATCATGCCACTTTTCGGCCTTCCTTCGACTCATCTGCAGTCCAACCTCGGCCCGTCCGCATCCGTGCTTTGCTCACGCACGCTGGTGGATGCGCTGCCCGCCTGAACCACCGTTCCGGGCATGCCGACGCGATCGCCCAGCAGGTCCGATACGCACACCCACCACCACCGCCAGATATCGGAATGCCACAGGTCGCCTCACGCCGATCGTCGGTGCCTACTCTGCCAAGCGGATGGGGCCGTCGCCGTGAACCGCCAGCGCGTTGCCGTCGGGACCGATCTTGCTGCCCTGGATGTAAACCACGACGATCGCCACGACGAGGAAGACGAACGCGAGAAAGAGCAGCCCCGTGAAGAGGTCCGGCGTGGGGGTCGCCCGCTGGCGTCCGCCCGGCATCTGCATCCCGAACTGGCTCATGCCTCAACTCCCTGTTCCTGCGGGCGGCCCGCCCGGGATCACTTGACCTCGACCTGATCGCCCGGCAGGACGCGGGCGCCCTGTCGCACGAGCGTCACGACGGCGGCCGACCGGTTCAGGTCCACCTTCGTCGTCCGCAGGTTCGCCACCCACTCCCCGCCCCGCACGGCCCGCAGTTCGGTCCCGGGGGCAAGCCCGTCGTTCTGGCCGAGCGTCACCTCGACCAGCGTGAGGTTCGTATCGGGCTCGACCGTCACATCGCGCACCTGCCCCTGCACGACCGTCTGACCCGCGCCCAGCGAGCCCAGCGAACGGCCGCTCAAGGCCCCGGCGTTCTGCAGCTCACGGAGCTGGAGTTCGAGTTGGCGGACCGTCGCATCGAGCACGGCTCGCTGGCTCTCGGCCTCGTTGAGTTTGTCGGCGAGCTCGATCAGCTCCTCGTTCTGACGCACATAGCGGTCGCGAAGATCGTCGTTCTCGTCCGTCAGCTTGCTCGTCAGCGCCGCGAGCGTCTGGGCACTGCTGGAGAGATTGCTGATCTCTCCGAGGATCGCCGCACGGGCTCGCTCGGCCTCGGCCTTCTCACCCTCGAGTTTGGTGATCATCACCTGGAGCTCACGCTGCTCGTTCAGGGCCTCGTTCAGCTTGTTGTTGAGTTCGGAGTTCAGGTCCTGAAGGGCCGCGATCTGATTGCTGAACGCGCTGGACTGCAGGTCGAGCTGAGCCTTGGCCGCCGCGGTCGCGGCCTTCTGTGCTCGCAGTTCGCCCAGCACCCGGTCCGCATTGACCGCATAGGCCATCGTCAGCGTCGCGAGGGCCACGCTCGCAACCGCCGTCAACGCCACCAGAATCTTCGTCAGCACATGCACGCTTGGCTCCTCGCGCTTGAATCAGGTTCTGCTGTCAGCCACCCGTCGGCGTTCGCTTCAACCCGCCGATTCGATCACATCCCGGAAAACAACCCGAACTCCGCACCCCCGAATGCCGTTCTACGAGCCATCCAGCCGCCCGCAGACGCCGAGGGGCCACCATCGTAGCCCCGAATCTCTCCGCGTGCATCCTTCGAGCCTGATCTGACAGGCATCCGGACAAACACGCACACACGCCCCGCATACCGGCACGCACACCACCCGGCCACACGGAGCCGCTCCCATATACGACACCTCAGGGTGTCTGGATCCCGCTGAATGTCGTCGAGTCCGTGGCTCGCAGCACCCCGGCACACGCCGCCACCCGCACCAGCGGATTCGGGTCTCGCATCAGCCCCTCCAGTATCCCGACCGCTTTGTCGTCCCGGGTTTCCCCCAGCAAGACGGCACACTGGGCGCGGATCAGCGGGTCTTCGCTGGCCAGATACTCCTCCGCGATCGTGATGGCTTCCCGGTGCCCCATCTTGGCCAAAGAGATCCCCGCACTCAGGCGCACCTCGGCGGGCATCTGGTGCCCCGCCTCGTCGCGGTACGCCACGAGGTTCCTCAGGTCCGAAATCGAGTTGCGGCTACGGATCTCCCCGAGGATCTGTGCCGCCAGGGCCGTCCCTTCCAGATCCTCTGCCCGCGACACGAACAACGCCGCGTGCAGCATCTCCACCTGTCTCATGTCTCCCAACTTCGCCAGCGCCTCGGCGATCTGAAGCTGTAGCAGACGATGCTCGGCGTCCGTGGCCGTTGGGATCCGCGTTGCCGCTGCTTGACGGAGCAATCCCGTCGCAGAGCGGTTCCCCAACTCCCCGAGCACGAACGCGGCCTGCGCCCGCACGCGCGGCTGCGGATGGCGGAGCAGGAACGACGCCAGACGCTGCACATGTGCCTCGTTCCCGCAGGAGGCTTCCGCATAGATCGCACCGATACGCACGAATGGCGACGGATCGTGCAGCAGCGGCTCGACCAGCGGGACCAGGTCGCAGGCCCGCGCCTTGCCGATCGCCATGGCCGCCACGCTCCGAACACCCTCGTTTGAGTCCTGCAGCGCGATCGGCAGGATACCCGCCAGACGGCCCGGCGTGTCTACGAGCGCCTCGATGGCATGGGCACGGACCATCGCATTCTCATCACTCGCATACGCCTGAAGTTGCTCGATGGCCTGCTCGCGAAGCACAGACCGGGAGACCGGGCTTGCAATCCGCGTCTGATTCGTCGCGAGGGACCCCCGACCGTCGTCGCGATGTCCCCGCGCATCCCCCGCGCCGGCACACCCGCTCAGGCCCACCAACAACGCCAGACTCCCAATCGCCCAACGCCTGCTCATACCGATCCTCCGTCCTTCGTGCCCGGGTCTTCGCTCTTTCCATCGGCTCGCGCCCGTCGCCGGGAACCAACATACGACACGCCCAGCGACAGGATCGTCCCCGCCAGGGCAAGCGCCGGGAGCAGGTCGCCGGTCCGGGCATAGACCGTCGTGCCGCTCGCCAGGGGCACATCATGCACGAGCACCCCCTCGATGTGTGTCGGAAGGGCCTCGACGACCCGCCCATGCCGGTCGACCACGCAGGTGATGCCCGTATTCGCGGCCCGGGCCATCGCCGTCGCCAACTCGACGCACCGCCAGCGGGCACCCAGCAGATGCAGGCGGCGTCCCGCCTCGCTGCCCGCAAACCAGCCGTCGTTCGTCAGATTGACGATGATCTGGGCCTGCCGCACGCCCCCGTCGAACACGAGCCGCCGGACCACCCTCGGGACGGTCGCCTCGAAGCAGATGGGCGTGGCGCACGCGATCGCATCGTCGATGCGCAGCACCGCATCCCGCGTGCCGCTTGAAAGATCGAACGGCATGCCGTTGCCGCCCAGATCCGCCAGCAGCCTTTCAAACCGCTCCCAGTTCGAGATGTAGGGCATGACCTCCCCGAACGGCGTGAGCAGAAGCTTGTCGTAGGTGTCGGCGATGACGCCGTCGCGAATCACGGCCGCGCTGTTGAATCGCAGCGACCCACCCCACACGATCTGTCCGTCCTCGACCCGGAGCACGAGGTCTTCGAAGCGTGAGAATCCGACGATCAGCGGCACACCGATCGACCGGCTGAGTTCGCGCACCGCCTGGGCATGGTCCAGCACGAACCGCCGAAAGCCATCGACACCGTCGCCCTCGAAGCCGCGCACGGCATCCACGGAGTCGTCGTCCAGAAAGAACCCCGGATACATGGTCTCGGGCCAGACGATGGCCGCCGGTGTCGCGTCGCCGATTCGGTCCCGCGCTTCCATCGACAGCGCAATCAGCGTGCGCATCGCCTCCACGCGATCGTCATAGCCCCACGCCCCGCGAACGCTCTGCGGCAGATTCGTCTGGCACATCGCGACGCGGAGCACACCCTGCTCGCCCCCGCCGGGCACGAGCGACATCCCCGCCCAGATGGCGCCGAGCACACCACCCGACACCATCGCCGATCGGATGTGCCCGCGCACGAGCAGGCACAGGCATGCCGAAACACCGACGCACAGCATGCTGATCCCGTAGGCCCCGATCACCCGCGCGCCGCCCGCGAGCACGGGCACTTCGATCAGCGGATGCCCCGCCAGCAGCCACGGATACCCGTCAAAGGCGATCGTCCCGCGCAGATACTCCAGCGCCCCCCAGACGGCTCCCGCCACGACAACGCACGGGACACGCCCGAACGAATGGCGCAGACGCCCGTACGCCCAGACGAACAGCCCGGGATACAGGCTCAGATACATCGTCAGCGGAACGAGCCCGGCTTTCGTCATCGACGCAACCCAGATGTGCTCGACAAGCCACATCGGGAGCGATCCGAGCGCCGCCCCGACCGCAAGTGCCCACACGCGATACCCGCCTCGTGCCGCACGCTCCCCGACGAGAATCAGCCCCGCTGGTGCCAGAAACGCGCCGAACCAGAGAAATGACGCAGCGAACGCTGTCCAGGTCAGCACGCCGTACGCCAGCCCGCCCGCAAGCCCCGCAGCGATCGACCGCAGCCCAGATCCGGGCATTCGCGTGCGATTTCGCATCATCCACCGTAGTCGATGAACCGGGCGATCTCCGTGCGAAGATCCTTGCGAGGCACGACCCGATCAATCAGTCCCGCGTCCAGCAGAAACTCGCTGCGCTGGAAGCCATCGGGCAACTCCTGACGGATCGTCTGCTGGATCACCCGCGGGCCGGCAAATCCGATCAGCGCGCCCGGCTCGGCGATGATGATGTCGCCCAGCATCGCAAACGACGCCGTCACACCGCCCGTCGTCGGATCCGTCAGCACACTGATGAACAGTCCGCCCGCGTCATCGAGGCGGGCCAGAGCCGCCGAGGTCTTGGCCATCTGCATCAGACTCAGCCCGGACTCCTGCATGCGAGCACCGCCCGAACCGCTCACGATCACCAGCGGCAGACGACGCTCGATCGCCCGCTCGATCGTCCGCGTGATGACCTCGCCGACCACGCTGCCCATCGACCCCATCATGAACGACAGATCGAGACAGCAGAGCATCGCCTGCCGACCCTTGATGAACGCCTCGCCCGCCATCACGGCGTCGTGGCGCCCGGTCTTGAGCTGCTCACCCGCGAGGCGGTCGGTGTAGCGACGCAGGTCCTCGAAGCCCAGCGGATCGCCCGGCACCAGATGCCCGAACATCTCCACGAACGATCCCTCGTCCGCCAGTTGCGCCACACGCTCGACGGCACCCACGCGGAAGTGGTGCCCGCACTCCGGGCACACATGAAGGTTCGCTTCCACATGGCGCTTGTAGATCATCTGCCCGCAGTCGCTGCCCGGACAGCGCATCCACAGACCCTCGGGGATCGCGTTGCGCCGCCCGCTCTTGACATCGACCCAGGTCTTGCTCGTCGCCTGTGTCATGGCGTTGGTTCCTGTTTCGTCCCGTGATTCCGCGATCAGGCAGCCCCGGCACGCGACGCGGCACGCAACTCGCGGACCTGTGCCGACCACAGCGTCCGCCAGCCGCACTCGCCCTCGTCCTCGGAAGGCCCCAGCGCCTCCGAGACGATGGCATGGGCCAGCGGCCTCAGCACCAGAGCAACCCGATGGTTGGCATGGCGCGCCTTGTCCAGCAATCGCCCGACCTCGCCCAAGATCCGCGCCCGCGCCTCGCCCGGCCCCTCGCCCTCCGGGGGGGTCACACTCTGCGGATCCTCCCGCCACTGCCGGTAGGCCTTGGGAACACGCTGCTGGAGATCCTCCAGACGCTGGCCCTCCCAGAGCCCAAGATGAACCTCACGCAGCCCTTCGATCACCTTCTTCTTCCCACCCAGCCGACGGGCAACCAGATCCGCCACTTCGCGGCTGCCCTCGTCCGGCCCGCTGTAGATCACATCCAGCCGATCATCACCCAACGATTCAATCCGCTCACGCAGGCGTGCCCGCGACTCGTCCGCCAGAGGCAGATCCGTGCTCCCGCACAGACGCCCCTGCGTATCCCAGATCGTCTCCGGGCTTCGGACCAGCAGGACGGTGATCGCACTCGCCTCGCCCATGCGGCCTCCACGCGATGCCCCGCTCCCGGCCCCCATCCACCGGGCTTGCCGGGGCGACAAGCCGACACTGTAGCACCATCCATGATCGGGAATCGAGCCGTCGCCTCTCGCCGATTGACAGATTCCGCACCATAGGTTTGGGTTTTAGAAGGTATCGACTTCCCAGTTGCAAGGAAAAGTACGCACAATCTTCGATTATCGCCCGTCTCGGATGGCGGCGATGATCTCCGCCCAGGCGTGCCGATCGTGCCCGAAGATTGCCGAGCCTGCCACGAGCATGTCGGCCCCGGCGTCCCGGGCCGCGGGTGCCGTCGAGGGGCCGATCCCCCCGTCGATCTCGATCCGCGCCTGCGGACCCAGTTCCAGGCGGAGTCTCCGCACCTTCTCCAGCACCTCCGGCATGAATGCCTGCCCCGCGAAGCCCGGGTTGACGGACATCACCAGGGCGTAGTCGCAGGCGGCAAAGAGGTCGAACATGGCCGGTTGTAGTTCGCTCGGAGGATTGATGGCCAGTCCCGCCGCACATCCCAGATCGTGTAGTTGCTGAACCCACGCCCGGACGACGGCTTCCTCGTCACCCTCGGGCAGGACCTCGACATGGAAACTCATGGCGTTTGCTCCCGCCCGGGCGAAGGCCTCGAAGAAGCGGTCGGGATACTCGACCATCAGGTGGGTATCAAGCCGTACCCCGGGCAGATGCAGACGGATCGCGCTGCAGGCGTCCGGACCCATCGTCAGGTTGGGCACGAAGTGTCCGTCCATGACATCCAGGTGCAGGAGGTCGGCGCCGGCGTCCAGAGCCGCCCGCGATTCGTCGCCCAGCATGGCGAAGTCCGCCGCGAGGATCGACGGCGCGACGAGGGGAAGGCGTGCGGGGTGCGTGAGCCAGTCGTGCATACAGCGATCGTATTGGGTCGCGATCGTGCGCGCGCAGGCGACCGTACCATCTGCCACCGGAGGTCCGCCATGACAGCCAGCCCACCCGATGCACGCCTCGCCCGTCTGCGAGGGCGACTGGAGCGAGCCGATCAGGCCCATCTGCTGCGTTTCTATGACGAACTGTCCGACGACGAGCGATCCCGCCTGCTGGACCAAATCGAGGCGATCGACTGGGAGACGATCCCCGACCTTGTGCGCACGATCGTGCTCCACCCGCCGGACTCCGGTGACCTCGGAACTCTGGAGCCGGCGCCCTATCTGCCCAAAGATGCCGAGGGCCAATGGGACAAGGACGCGGCACGCCATGAGGGCGAGCGCCTCCTGCGCCAGGGGCGGGTCGCGTGCTTCACGGTTGCCGGCGGACAGGGCACGCGACTGGGATACGACGGACCCAAGGGGTGCTTCCCGGCGGGCCCCGTGACCGGCAAGAGCCTCTTTGCGATCTTCGCCGAGGGCATCCTGGGCACCCAGCGGAAGTTCGGCGGGCTCGTGCCCTGGTACATCATGACCAGCCCGCTCAACGACGAAGCGACACGGGCCTTCTTCCGCGAGCACGAGTTCTTCGGGCTGGACCCGGATCAGGTACGCTTTTTTCCGCAGGGTGTGATGCCCAGTTTCGACGCGAAGACCGGCAAGATCCTGCTGGCGCACAAGCACGAGGTCGCGACGAATCCGGACGGGCACGGCGGGGCGTTTCGGGCGCTCGTCGAGAGCGGCGCCACGCAGGACATGCGCACGCGCGGCGTCGAGCACATCAGTTATTTCCAGGTCGACAATCCGCTGGTCCGCGTGTGCGACCCCGTCTTCCTCGGGCTGCATGCCTCGAGCGAGGCTTCGTCCGGTGAGATGTCGAGCAAGATGCTGCCCAAGCGGGATCCCGACGAGCGGGTGGGCGTGTTCTGCCTGCGGAACGGTCGAGTCGCGATGATCGAGTACTCGGATCTGCCCGAGCATCTGGCCCGCCGACGGAATCCGGATGGATCCCTCGCCTTTGGGGCGGGCAACCCGGCGATTCACGCGTTGAGCGTGGACTTCGTCGAGCGGGTGCATCGCGATCCGGCCATGGCCCTTCCGTTCCATCGGGCGGTCAAGAAGGTCCCCTGCGTCGATTTGGAGAGCGGCGAGCGGATCGAGCCTGCGGCCCCCAACGGGGTCAAGCTGGAGCGGTTCGTCTTCGACGCGCTGCCGCTGGCGCACCGTTCGCTCATCTTGGAGACCGAGCGGGTCGAGGAGTTCGGCCCGATCAAGAACGCGGAGGGAGAGGACAGCCCCGCCAGCAGCGCCCGCCTGCAGAGCGAGCGGGCCGCTCGCTGGCTGGAGTCCGTGGGCGTGCGGGTTCCGCGTCGCCCGGACGGGAGCGTGGACGCGACCATCGAGATCAGCCCGCTGACGGCCATGGGTCCCGAGGACCTCGCCGATCGGACGGACCTGCCCCGCGAGATCGAGCGTGGGGCTCGCGTGGCGCTCTGAGTCCGTCAAGCGCCAACTGCGCGGGTGTTGGCGCGACGGGGATCCGTGGGTAGCATCGGGCCTGCCTGCGAGCGGATGCCCGCCAGCGGACGGCGGGACTGGCACGAAAGGACGCGCGTGCGCATCGCGATTCTCGTTGCTCTGGTATTGGTCCAGCCCGCGTGGGCACAGCCCATCCGGGACGCCTTCGATGTCACGGGTCGGAACTTTGCCGGCGTGCGGCTGCCGATCGAGGCGACCGACGGCATCATTGCCATGCGGGCAACGACGGCGCGCGTGTGGACCGAGGGGGGGCGTCGCCCTGAGGGCGGGGGGGCGCCCCGCCCCGTGCAGCGACTGCTCCTGAGCGGCGATGTGCGCCTGGCCTTGGGGTATCAGGAGTTTCGGGCACGCCGGGCGGCGGTCTGGCTGCAGCGCCTCGACGACGATGCGGGGGCTCCGGTCTATCAGGTGCGTGCCTATCTGGATCGAACATGGTCATCGCGGGACGAATCGCTGGTGTCGATCTCTGCCAGCCGACTGCCGGTCGAGGGCGTGATCCGTGCGGCCGAGCCCGTGCGCGTGCAGGCGGACTTGGTTCTCGAAGGGCGTGAGGAGTCGGCGTTCCTGCGGCAGGCGGAACTGGACTTCGCCCAGCGGCTCCGGCGTCTGCTGGGCGTTCCGCTGTATACGACCCCCGAGGGTCAGGTCATCGACGAGCGGCTCGTGGAGACGCCCGCCGAGTTGCAGGAGTTGCTGGACTCGCTCGCCCGGGCCGAGCATCGGGAGCCGATCTTCGCCCGGAGCGGGACGATCTCGCTGGACTACGGCGAACTGACGGTGGTGGGGAGCGAGGACGAGAACGCGGTCCTTGTCAGTGGGGGGGTAACGCTGCTTTATGAGGATCTGTCGCGTGGGCGGGCGATCGAGATGCGTGCCCAGCGCGGCGTGCTGTTCCTCGAGGGCGGGGAGATTACGCGTCTGCTCCAGGAGATGACGCCCGAGACGCTCCGTGGGATCTATCTGGAGGGCGAGGTGCTCGTAACCGACGGGGACTACACGCTGCGAGGCCCGCGCATCTACTACGACATCGCGGGCGATCGGGCGGTGGTGCTGGATGCGGTGCTGTGGGCATTCGACGCCCGGCGGGGGATTCCGCTGTACCTGCGGGCCGACGCGATCCGTCAGGAGTCCGCGGATCAGTTCCGCGCCGAGCGTGCGACGCTTGCGGTGTCGCGCTTTGCCGAGCCGCACCTTTCGCTCGGTGCGCGCACGCTGACGCTGACGCGTCGCCCGCAGGAGGAGGGCGAGGATCGCTTCTTCGTGCGGGCACAGGACATGACGCTCCGGGCCGGGGGCATTCCGTTCTTCTACCTGCCCATGATCCAGGGCGATCCGCGGCGCATCCCGCTGCGTCGCCTCGGGCTGGATTCCTCGACGGGCAACGGTCAGGCGCTGCGCACGGGGTGGGACTTCGAGGCGCTGACCGGGATCAGGCTGCCCGGAGGAACGGACGCCGAGATCCTGATCGACGGGCACTTCACGCGCGGGCTTGGGCTCGGCGCCGATGTCTCGTTCGATGAGCCAAACATGGACGGGCGGCTCCAGACCTACTGGATCATCAACGACCAGGGCGAAGACCGTCTGCATACCGGGCGCGAGCTGGGGCACGACGGGGATACCCGCGGGATGATCCTGTTCCATCAGCGCTGGGCGATGGACGAAGCATGGACGCTCTGGCTCGAGGGCAACTATTTCAGCGACGAGACCTTTGTCGATGGATTCTTCGAGCAGATCGGCTGGACGAGCGGCGAGGACCTGAGCGGCGCCTATCTCCAGCGGCGAGCGGGGAACACGGCCCTGGCCCTCGATGCTCGTGCGCAGATCAACGACTTCAGCGTCAACGAGTTCATTCTTCAGTCGCCCGGGTATGTCACCGAGCGCATGCCGGAGGTCTCCTTCGTGCAGCAGGCCATCGATCCGCTGGGCGATACGCACCCGGGCCTGGTGACGATCTTCAGCGAGTATCGCGCCGGGCTGCTGTCGATCAACGCGACCGATCCGACCGCCGAGGAGTTGGGGTTTGTTACCAGCCGCCTCAGCCAGGAGGCGTTCGGGATCGAGCCGGGCGAGTCGATCGAGGACCGTCTTCGGCGTCAGGGGCTGAGCGAGGGGACCGTCGCCCGCGTGGACATGCGTCAGGAGGTGGCGTTCCGGAGCGAGGCCGGGGGCGTGATCTTCAATCCGTTTGCCGTCGGTCGCGTCACGCTCTATGACGACGCATTCGACGAGTTCAGCCCGGACGAGAACGATCAGGCACGCTTCTGGGGTTCCGTCGGTCTGCGTGCGTCGGCGAGCCTCGTGCGGACCTACGACGGCGTCGAGTCCGATCTTCTGGACCTGCACCGCCTGCGCCATGTGATCGAGCCGAGCGTGACCCTGTTTCATGCGAGCACGAACATCGAGCGTGCGGATCTGCCCGTGTTCGACTATGGCGTCGAGGGGCTGCTGGAAGGATCGGTGCTCCGTATCGGGCTGGACCAGACCTTCCAGACCAAGCGGGGCGGTCCCGGTCGGCGTCAGAGCGTCGATGTGCTGACGATCGACGCCGAGCTCGTGCTCCAGGACGATACGGGCGAGCCGGACGCGATCGGGCGATTCCACAACGGCCGTCCGGAGTTGTCGCGTGCGGGCGAGTTCGCCGCGCTGCGCAGCACGGTCCAGCTCAGCGATGCCCTGGCGCTGGGCGGCGAGATCATCCAGAGCCTGGAGACGAGCCAGCCGGCACGGATGAGCGCGGGACTGCTGATCGATCACGGGGCGTACAACCGCACCAGCATCGAGTTGCGATCGATCAACGCGCTGGATTCCACCTTCCTGGACCTCGTCAACACCCAGGACTTGGGCGACAAGTACACCTTCAGCACGGCGCTGACCTACGACACCGACGAGGGCGACTTCCGGCGGGCCAGCGTGCAGCTGCTCCGCGATCTGCCCGGCGTGCTCGTGGGCGTCGGCATCGTCTACGACAATGTCCAGCAGACGACGAGTTTCGGATTCACGATCCAGCCCTTCGGATTTCGTGGTGCGGGGCTGAGCGTGCAGGGGCTCGGCGGCGTGCAGCGTCAGAGCCGACTGGGGGGCTGAACGGGAGTCCGGATCGGACTCGGCGCGATCGCCCGTCGGCCTACCATTGGCACCCTCGTTTTCCGATCCGATCCGGAGGTGTCCCGTGGCACAGGTATTCCCTTTCTGCGCGATCCGCCCCGCACAGCACGGTGATGTGAGCACACGCATCGCACCGCCGTACGATGTCATCGACGCCCACGCCAAGCAGGCGCTGCTAGAGCGTGATCCGTACAACATCGTGGCGATCGACCTGCCCCAGGTGCCCGCCAAGGACGAGGGGCCGCACGAGATCTACGAGCAGGCGGCACGCACGCTCGAGCAGTGGCTGGGCGAGGGGCTCCTTGAGCGGGCGTCACAACCGGCGATGTATGCCTATCGCCAGAGTTTCCGATTCCAGGGGCACGACTACAAGCGCTGCGGCATGGCCTGTTGCGTCGAGACCGTGCCCTTCGGGCCACGCGAGGGCGGCGGGATCCTGCCGCACGAGCAGACCTTCGGCGGGCCCAAGGCCGATCGCCTCGCCCTGATGAAGGCCACCCGCACGCAGTTGTCGTGCATCTTCGGGCTGCATCAGGATGAAGACGGCTCGGCGACGGCGATCCTGCACGAGGTCATGGCGACGCGCTCGCCGGACATGACGGCGACGACAGACGACGGTGTGTATCACGAGGTCTGGTTCGTCGAAGACGAAGCGACGATCGGTGCCTATCAGCGGGCGCTCGAGGGCGAGGACATCTTCGTTGCCGACGGGCATCATCGCTACACCACGGCGCTGAACTATCTTCGGGAACTGGGAGATGTGCCCGAGGATCACCCCGCCCGCCGGACGATGTTCGTGCTCGTCGGGATGAGCGACCCGGGGCTGGCGATCGGCGCGACGCACCGCGTGCTGGGGAACATGTCCGGGTATGCATGGGACGCGTTCGAGTGTGCGAGCGAGGGGCTGTTGAACATCACGCCGACGGGCGAGGGACCCGAGAGCCTCGAGGACGACATGCGCGTCTTTGCGAGCGAGCAGGGCGAGGGCGTGTCCGTGCTTGGGTTGATCGACATGCAGAGCGGCTCGTGCTTCATGGCGACGCCGGTCTCAGCGGATCCCCTCGCCGAGCGATTCCCCGATAAGCCCGAGGCCTGGCGCACGCTCGATGTCGCGATCGTCCAGCACCTGATCGTGGACCAGATCTGCGTGCCGAAGCTGAACGCGGGCGAGCCCGTGCGCTGGGCGTTTCCGCACACGGTCGAGGAAGTCATGCGGATCGCACGCGGCGAGGAGACGGGCGCCGGTGGGGGAGAAGGATTTCAACCTCAACTGGCAGTGGTCGTTCGCCCGACGCCGCTGGAGGCCGTGCGGGAGATCTCGCGTGCCGGCGAGCTCATGCCCCAGAAATCGACCTTCTTCTATCCCAAACTGGCGACGGGCCTGTTCATGTATCCGCTGGCATAGGTCGCGCTCCGGCGGGCGCCGCCAGACGCGGGTGGACAGGCGGGCAGCATGGGCGTGCGTCGGGCCTTACACGGCGGTCTCGATATCCCCCGCCTGGAGCGGTATCTCCTCGACTTCCTCCTCGCTGGGCAGCACCCGATCCTTGAACAGCAGGAAGAAGACGATGGCCACCAGCAGGGCGAACAGGCACGGGATGAGCCAGATCATCTGCCAGTTGCGCGATCCGTCCTCGGTGGTGTAGGCGTTGACGATCCACCCCACGATCTGGGCGCCCAGCCCGAGGCCGAGCCCCTGGGTCACAAGGACGAGGAACCCCTGCGCCGCGCCCCGCACACTGGTCGGAGCTTTTTTGTCGGTATAGATGAACCCCGTCACGAAGAAGAAGTCGTAGCAGATCCCGTGCATGATGATGCCCGCGAGGACCATCCAGACGATCTGATCGTTGGCGGCGGCGGCGAACAGGCCGTAGCGGGCCACCCACGCGAGCATGCCGATCAGGAGCATCCACTTGACGCCCAGTCGCGCAAAGAAGATGGGCATCACGAGCATGAAGAAGATCTCGGACATCTGCCCGAAGGACATCTTGAACGGCACATCCTGGATCTGCATGTCGTCCGCAAAGACCGGCGCAAACGCGTAGTACGCAGCGAGCGGGATGCACAACAAGAACGAGCAGAGCACGAAGACGAAGAACGATCGCTCGCGCAGCAGGGCGAGCGCATCGAGTCCCAAGGCATCACGAACGCTGAACGCCCTGCCCCTGGCTGGCGCGGGCGTGTGCGGCAGGACGAAACTGAACAGCCCCAGCAGCACGCCCGAGCCGCCCGCGAGGTAGAAGAAGAGAGGTAGGGCGTTGCGCTGGGCCTGGGCCTGAGCGACCTGCGCCTCGCTCATGTCGGGCGTGATCGGGACCTTCTGGGCGACGAGCTGGCTGATGACGACGCCCGCCACGATCCAGCCGATCGTGCCCCAGACGCGGATCAGGGGAAACTGCCTTTCCTGATTCGTCAGGTTGTGGAACGCGAGGCTGTTGGTCAGGCCCAGCGTGGGCATGTAGCAGAGCATGTGCAGGGCGAGCATGCCGATGAAGGGCCAGGGCGAATCGCCCTCGGCGGCGGGGGTGAGCGAGGGTGCCAGCAGCAGGAAGGCACCGCCCAGCAGATGGAGCACGCCCAGCACCCGCTCGGACGCGAAGAACCTGTCGGCAATCATCCCCAGAAAGAACGGGCTGATGAGGGCCGCGATCGGGCCGACCGTGTAGGCCCAGGAGATCTGCTTGCTCATGTGGTGCTGGCCCATGTAGTTGCCGACGGTGACATACCACGCTCCCCACAGGAAGAACTGGAGGAACATCATGACGCTCAGGCGGGTCAGGACGAACGGCTTGGCGCTGTTGCTCATGGCTGCTCCTTCATGCGCGGCGCGAGTGTAGCAAACCCGCCGACGGTCGCACGCCGGCGCGGTACCATCCCCCCAGCCGACAAGGAGACCAGCCATGCCCCGACCCGTCACGCTGTTCACCGGCCAGTGGGCCGACCTGCCCCTGGAGATCATGGCGAAGAAGGCGAGCGAGTTCGGCTACGACGGGCTCGAGCTGGCCTGCTGGGGCGATCACTTCGAGGTCGACAAGGCCCTGGAGTCCGACGCCTACTGCCGGTCCCGGCGCGACATCCTGGAGCAGCACGAGCTGGCCTGCTATGCGATCAGCAACCACCTCGTCGGGCAGTGCGTCTGCGACCCGATCGACGACCGCCACCGGGCCATCCTGCCCGACCGCCTCTGGGGCGACGGCGACCCGGAGGGCGTCCGCAGGCGCTGTGCCGAGGAGATGGAGGCAACCGCCCATGCCGCCGCCCGCCTGGGCGTCAAGGTGGTCAACGGCTTCACGGGCTCGCCCGTGTGGCACAAACTCTACTTCTTTCCTCCCACGAGCCAGGACGAGATCGACGCGGGACTCCGCGAGTTCGCGGACCGCTGGAATCCGATCCTCGACGCCTTCGACGAGGCCGGCGTGCGTTTCGCCCTGGAGGTGCATCCTACCGAGATCGCCTATGACATCCACACCCTCGAGCGGGCGATGGATGCCCTGGGCAGGCGCGAGACCTTCGGCGTCAACTACGACCCCTCGCACCTCGTCTGGCAGGGCATCGACTGCGCACGATTCGTCGATCGATTTGCCGATCGCATCTACCATGTGCATGTCAAGGACGCCATCCGCACGCTCAACGGCGAATCGTCCATCCTCGCCAGCCACCTTCCCTTCGGCGACCCACGCCGTGGGTGGGACTTCCGCAGCCCCGGACGCGGCGAGGTCGACTTCGAGGAGATCATCCGGGCCCTGAACCGCGCCGCCTACGACGGTCCGCTCAGCGTCGAGTGGGAGGACTCCGCCATGGACCGCGAGCACGGCGCAGAAGAGGCCTGCGCGTTCGTCCGATCCCTGGACTTTGCGCCCAGCAGCGTCGCGTTCGACGCGGCCTTCGAGAAGGAGTAGCCCCCGAGCAGCTCGCATCGCGGACACTGAAACGGAGGGAACCATGGTCTCAGGCTCACAGCAGCACGCAAGCACGCCACTCCGCTACGCCATGGTCGGCGGGGGGCAGGGGGCGTTCATCGGCGCCGTCCACCGGATGGCCGCATCGCTCGATGGCGAGGCCACTCTCGTTGCGGGCGCGCTGAGCAGCTCACCAGAGCGGGCCATCGCCTCCGGGCGTGAGCTCGGGCTCGACCCGGAGCGCACCTACGAGTCCTGGCAGCAGATGCTCGAACGCGAAGGCATGCGAGACCCGGGCGATCGCATCGACTTCGTCAGCATCGTCACGCCCAACCATGTCCACTACCCCGTCGCCCGCGCGTGTGCCGAAGCAGGCTTCCATGTCGTCTGCGACAAGCCGATGGTGCTCACCGTCGAGCAGGCCCGCGACCTGGTCGAGACGGTCGAACGCACCGGCGTCGTCTTCTGCGTGACCTACAACTACACCGGCTATCCCATGGTCAAGCGTGCCCGCGACCTCGTCCGCTCGGGGGCTCTGGGCGAGGTCCGCAAGGTCTTCGTCGAGTATCACCAGGGGTGGCTGGCCACACGCCTGGAAGAGACGGGACAGAAGCAGGCCGCCTGGCGGACCAACCCCGAACTGGCGGGCGCAGGGGCCGTGGGCGACATCGGAAGCCACGCCGAGAACCTCGTCAGCACCGTGACGGGCCTCACCATCGAGAGCCTCTGCGCGGATGTCTCAACCATGGTCGACGGACGCCGGATCGACGACGACGCGAGCGTGCTTCTGCGATTCGCCGGCGGAGCCCGCGGCGTGCTCACCTGCTCGCAGATCTGTATCGGTGAAGAGAACGCGCTCGCCCTGCGCGTCCACGGCGACAAGGGATCCCTCGCATGGCGCCAGGAAGAGCCCAACGAGCTCATCGTCAAGTGGCTCGACGGGCGTCAGGAACGCATGACGCGTGCCAGCGGGCAGGCAGGCCCGGAGGAACAGGCCTGCACGCGCCTGCCCGCCGGCCATCCCGAAGGGTTCATCGAGGCATTCGCGAATGTCTACAGGTCGGTCTTCGATGCCATCCGCTCGCGCAACGACCCGTCCTACGAGCCGCTGGGCATCGCCGGCGAGTATCCCACGGTCCACGACGGCGCCCGCGGCGTGCGATTCATCGACGCCGTGCTGCGCAGTGAGGGAGCCTGGGTCGAGTTCTGAGGCATCGCGTGCCGGTGCCCGCGGGATCTCGCACCCGCTCAACCGCCGTCCGCACCGGTCCCGGCGTCGATGCCCTCGGGCATCCAGACGGGCAGATCGCCAATCTCGCGCCCCACGCGATCGCTCAGCGGGATGCCCCAGGCCCGGAAATACGGATCGAGGTTCCGCTCCACGACCCGGCTCATCCGGATGACGAACTCGTCGCGTTTCTCCGCATCGGTCCGGCGGCGGCGATCCAACGCAAGATCGTCGTACGACCGGAAGGTCTTCCGGAACGCATCCCAGCCGAACTCGTGCCAGAGCAGCGCGTAGGTCTGCAGCGCCAGGAACGGACGGGACTTCCAGCGATCGAACGGCGCGCCGTCTGCCATGTGCTCGCGCATCGTGCGCAGCGCCTGCTCGGGGCTCGTCCGTGTCGCCTCGTCGTCCAGCGGGTAGCCATTGACCTCGTGCAATGCCAGAACGGTGAAGATGTTGACGGTGACCTCGCCTGTCCCGTCGAAGGTCCACAGGGGGTTCTGGTGGCTGTGCCCCATCTCGTGGTAGTGCCCCCAGAGCCGGTTGGGTCCCTCCCCATCGAAGTTCTCGGGCTGGACCATGGCCCGGGCCGCGCTCATGGGAATCACGATGGGAGCATCGCTCGGGCAGTACATGTATCCCCAGCTCAGGCGACGGTCGGCCACATAGCGATACTGCCGATCCGGCCAATGTCGGGGCGATCGAGGCTCCATCTCCTGCATCACGCGGTGCACCTGATCCCAGTGCTCCATGACCAGATCCGGGCGATCGAGATCGCGCACGCTGTCGGCCGGGATCGTCAGCACCAGTTCATCGGATTCCAGTTCCGCCCAGGTGACGGGCAGCCCCCGCAGGTGCGTCCTCCACTGATCGAGATCCGTATGCCCGAGGCGATAGCGGGGCATCTCGACAGCCCCCTCGATCGTGGCCCGGATCCCGCCCGCCGCGCTCAGGGAAACCGGAACATCGATATACAGCGGGCCGCCGATGGGAGAGCGGATCGCACAGACGCCCTCGCGCACATCCGCTCGGAACACCGCCGGCGTCATCCGCACGCGCGCGTCGAAGTGCTGGGGATCCAGCCAGCAGCCGATCTGCACGCGGATACCCTCGGCACTTGCCGGCTCGACCCGCACGCGGATCGTCTCGCCCGCCGGTGCATACAGCCCCGTCGATCGCCAGCCGCCGATCCCGTCGCGCAGGTCCACTGCCCTTGTGATCCGCTCCAGATCGTCGGGCACAGCGCCGGGGAACGCCACATGGCTGGGATGCGCCGGTGCTCGCAGCGGATTGTGCTGGGCTATTCGCGCATCGAGCTCCAGCAACGCATATGCCAGCGGGTGCTCATCGAGTGTCAGCGGGCGCTCGCCCATGGATACATACGCTTGGTCGAGTTCGCCTCGCCGCTCCTGTGCGATCGTTCGCGCATCGTCGATGAGCGGGCTGTCGATCGGCACGCTCGCCAGTGCCTCCCGCACGACGCGCCCGGCAAGGGCAGCATCGCCCGCCAGTTCGCCGCTCAGGACGCGCAGCGCCCGCGTTGCATTGGCATATTCGAGCGCCGACGGGCTCAGGTGATACAGCCCATCCCGGGCCGGCGTCAGGGCCCGCCCCGTAAAGCAGATGCCGTGCGCCGAGAGCAATCGATTCGCAGCAAGATCATCGACGGATCGCGCATGCCCAAGCTGGATCTGCCCCCAGGCCGTCTCGACGGCGAGCATGGCGCCACCCTGCTCCAGCCACGCTCGCAGGTCATCGAGCCGCCCGCCTCGGGCAAACCGCTGGGGCGAGCCGACGATCAGATCGACCCCGTCCAGATCGAGCGTTTCGAGCGATCCTTCCACCCGTTCGACTGTGATGCCCAGCGAACCCATCGCATCGCCCAGCCCCTTGGGCAGTCCCCAGGCCCGTACCGTTGGTCCGGCGCAGAGCCATGCGAGCTCGCCGAGCAGATACGCACGCGTATCGCCGCGCGTGTCCCCGAGGAACCCGCCGTGCCCCAGCGCCGAGACCCGACCCGCACCGACACGCGTGCGAGCCCCGAGGACGGTGCCGTCCTCCAGGACCGCCGTCGCCTCGCCATCGCCATAGACCACGAGAGAGGCGGGATTCCCGCCCGTGGCAATGGTCGACACGGATGGCGATGCGCTTGTGCCGTCTTGAGCAAGCAGCGATCCCGGCGCCGTGCTCGCCAGCATCAGGAACAAAGCCAGCATTCGTTCGACCAGCGAATGAGCCATCATCGCCTGATCTCCCGCACGCGGACATCCCGGTACATCACCTCGTTGCCCGGGTGGTGCGTCTGCAGCGCAAAGTGCCCTTCCTCGAAGTCGTCGAGCTCGGCGTCGACCATCGGCACGCCGTTGACCCAGGTCTGGATCCGATCGCCCACGGCGCGGATGCGATAGTCGAACCACGCGTTGTCGCGTGTGATCGGCCCGTCCAGGTGCTCGGGCCACGCACGGTCATACACGCAGCCGGTGAAGTTCTTCGGGTCGTGCTGGTCGACCTGGGCCTCGTACCCCAACGGCCAGGTATCGGGGTCCTCCGGGCGTGGGATCGTGCGGAAGTACAGCCCACTGTTGCCGTTCGTATTGACGCGCACGAACGCACGCAGCTCGAAGTCCCTGAAGGTTCGCTCGCTGAACAGGTGCCCCGGGCCGTCGCGTCCGATGGTCGCGCCGCCCTCGATCTCCCGCTCGCCGACGCTCCAGGTCCCGCCGCCGCGTGCGAACCACCCGTCCAGATTCCTGCCGTTGAACAGTTCCGTGTATCCGCCGGGATCGGGATCGGGCGACAGGTCCAGGATCTTGATGTTGCGGAACCGCACCTCCTGCCCGTGATCCTGCAGGCTGATATAGCCGGTCGGATAGCGGTCGCGCAGGGGCAGCGGCTGGTCGGGCCTGCGAAAGAACCCGCGATCGTCGAGCCGCTGGCTCTGATGGATATGCTCACCATTGAGCCAGACATCCAGCGTGTCGCCCACGCAGCGCACGCGATAGGTGTTCCACTGACCCGCGGGGCGCACGGCCTGCGACGCCGGCACGATCGCGTTGTACACGGCCCCGCACCCATTGATCGCCGGCTCGTCGCCGTGGCTGTCATAGATCTGGATCTCGAAGCCCGTAAACGCGGGATCGCCGTACGCCGAGCCGCGAAGGCCCAGACCCGAGTTGGCCCCTTCACTGAGATTGAAGTCGAGGACGAGTTCGAAGTTCCGATAAGTGCGGTCCGTCCGCAGCCACCACCCAGTCCCCGGGCGGACGATCACCAACTCCCCGTCGCGCACGCCCCAGGCGTCGATGTCGCCGGAGGTGGTCCAGCCGTCGAGGTTCTCGCCATTGAAGAGCAATGTCCACCCCGTCCGGCGCTCGTCCTCGCTCAGGGTGTTGATCTCGGCGGGCTGGTGAATCTGGGCAAGAACGCTCGACATCAGCACGGTCAGCCATTGCATCAGCAGCATCGTGATTCCCCTGTGGATGAGGCGCATCGTATCGCCGCCCTTGACGCAAGTCGGGATCAGACAAACCCGACATTGGCAACGGGGCATGCCTTGATGACCATCGGCGTGCGCCCATGCGAGGACATCGGTGCCGCACGATCCACCCAAGCACGAGATCGACCTCCTTGTTCGCGGGGCTTCCGCCATCATGCGGGCATCCGACGGGGACAGTGCCCTGACACGCCTTGCCGAGGCGCTCGGGTCCCTTGGCGAGCGGGTCGTCAGGACCACCATGGATCCGGGCGAACCCACCGGTGCGCACACGATGGCGCTGGTCGGGTGCGCCGGACAGGTGCTGGGGCATGTGGAGTTCGCGTCACCCCCTCGCCATCGGGATGTCGTCGAGATGCTGTGTGCCCTGTGCGCGCGCACGATCGAGGCGATGCGTGCCCGCGAGCAGGCCGGCGACGAATCGCTGGAGCGCATGGCCCGCGCGTTCGTCCATGACACGAACAACATCCTGGCGGTCATTTCCGGGCATGCGCAGCTGGCTGGGCGCTCGCTCGGAGCTGACCATCCGGCCGCACGCCCCGTCCGGCGTGTCGAGCAGGCTGTCGAGCATGCGCGGGAGATGGTCTCCTCGCTGCTGGATCTTGCCCATGTCCCTGCTCCAGCGCACACGACGATCGATCTGGGCGAGTTCCTGACTCGCGATGCCGACCTGCTCGAGGACCTGATCTCCTCGGCTCATTCCGTGGAGGTCCGGGTTCCGGATGGCGAGTCCCTGCCCGTCCGCGCAGTGGTCGCTCGCCTGCGCCAGATGCTGGTGAATCTCGTGCTCAATGCCTGCGATGCCATGCCCGCGGGCGGGGTCGTGCGGATCGATTGCGAGCGCGCAGGAGAGAGCGCCCACCCTCGCGCGCGCATCTGCGTCCGTGATCAGGGCGAGGGGATCGATCCCCAGATCCTTGGTCGGGTCTTCGATCGCGGGTGGACGACGCGTGGGAGCGGACGCGGGCTGGGGCTTGCGATCGTGCGGGAGATCGTGCATGAGCACGCGGGCAGCATCGAGATTCAGAGTGAACCGGGCAAAGGGTCCTGCGTCCGGATCGAGTTGCCCCTGGCCTCGTCGCCATGTGCTCCCGCAGACTCGGCTTCCAGCCTGCGGAACGCCTCGTTGCGATAGAGGCCGGCTTCCTCTTCGATGCGCCAGGCGCACGCCGGGAAACGCTCTGCGATCGAGTAGGCCTCGCGTGGTCCGAGCACGCTGAGGGCCGAGGCAAGGGCATCGGCGGTGGCGGCATCGGGGCAGACGACGCTCACGACGCGGGGGGTATCCACAGGGCGCCCCGAACGCGGGTCGAGGATGTGTGAAAGGGGGCTGCCCTCGACGACGAGATGCTGGTATGTCGGTCCGGAGGTTGCGATTGCCCGCTCGCTGAGCAGGAGAAGGTCCGCCGGCCCGTGCAGGCCCTCGATGCGGACGGGCCACCCGGGGCGACCCGGTGGCGGCAGTCCCGCGAGCAGGTCGCCTCCCATGTCGATGAGGAACCGGGCGATACCGTGCGATCGAAGCACGCGGGCGGCTTCGTCGGCGGCAAGGCCCTTGCCGATCCCGCCGAAGTCGAACACGATGGGGGCCGACGCCAGGAGCGCCGGACCCGGGACGAGTTCATAGTCGACCCTTGATTGGGCAAAGGCTCGGCGGGCCTCATCGGGTGGCGGAGGGGCGCCATCGGCCCGTGCGCGTCGCCAGAGACGGGTCAGTAACCCCATCCGTTCATCAAATGCTCCATCCGTCCGGATGCGGATCTCCTTCGAGCGCGCCAGTGCGTGGGCGAGGTCCTCGCGGATGGGCAGTGGTGTGCCGGGGCGGAGTTCTCGCGCGACACGGGCGACCTCGCTGTCCAGACGGTAATCGCTGAGCGCCTGCTCCAGTTCGTCGATGCGATCAAAGGCGGCGCGTGCGGCGGTCTCGGCGGATGCGTCGTCGGGCGCATAGAGCACGATCCGGGCGTCCGTGCCCATGAGGATCTTCCTAAACTCGTAGCGATGCAGGGACTGCACGCGTTCCGAGAGCGTGCACGAGGGGCAGAGTAGCCCAAGGAGGGCCATCATCGTGAGCATGCGTAGGGCGGCGGGGATCATGGCGTTGTGTGCGCTCATCGGGGGCGCTGCTGGGCAGGAGCAGGCGACGCGGGCACTGGAGGACTTCGAGGAGCATATCCCCGGGACGACCGTGCGATTCCAGATGATCGCAATCCCTGGGGGGGTGCTGGAAAAGGTCGGGGCGGATGGAACACGCGAGCGGATCGAGATTCCCCCCATGTGGGTCTCGCGGACCGAGGTGACCTGGGATCTCTACGATGTCTACCTGTATGCCTTGGACGAGCCCGCAGGCGAGGGCGATGGTGCGATCAGCCGACCCAGCAAGCCGTATGTGCCTCCGGATCGCGGATTCGGGCACAGCGGGTTCCCGGCGATCAGCATGACGCGCCAGGCAGGCGAGCGATTCTGCGAGTGGCTGACGATCCGAACGGGGCACAAGTACCGTCTGCCGACGAGCGACGAGTGGGAGTACTTTGCCCGTGCGGGTTCTTCGGGGGCCTACGCGTTCGGCGACGATGCGTCCCTGCTGGGGCAATACGCGTGGTTCAAGGGCAACACCTCGTACAAGACGGAGCCCGTGGCTCGCAAGAAGCCCAACGCGTGGGGGCTGTACGACATCCACGGGAATGTGGCCGAGTGGGTGATGGACCCCTCGGAGCCTCGCCCGATCGCACGCGGGGGGGCGTATCTGGACGATCCAGAGGGGTTGACCTTTGGCGCGATCAAGCGCCAGGACTTTTCCTGGAATGCGAGTGATCCGCAGATTCCCAAGAGCACCTGGTGGCTCTCGGATTGTGGATTCGTCGGGATCCGGCTCGTGTGCGAGGGCCCGATCCGGTATGGTGATGATGAGCCCGGGGAGGATGGCCATGGCGGCAGGTGAGTTGGATCGGCGCGAGTTCGTCAAGCGGTCGGCGGCGTTTGCGGCGGCAGGATCAATCGCGGGTCCCTCGCTGGCGGCCCATGCCGTCGGAGCACACGCAAATGTCGCGGGCAGCGACTCCATCCGCGTCGGGCTGATCGGCTGCGGCGGGCGTGGCACGGGAGCGGTCGTGCAGGCGCTGCGGGCCGATCCGGGCACGGTGCTCCATGCCATGGGCGACGCCTTTGCCCCACGCATCGAGACCTGCCTCGGTCATGTGCACAACGCAATGGCCCAGAGCGACGAGCAGGCCGGCGGAGGGTCGAGCACCTTTCGCGACAAGGTCAAGGTCGACGAGGACCACCGCTTCGCCGGGTTCGACGCGTATCGGCGTGTGATCGATTCGGGCGTGGACATGGTGATCCTGACGACGCCGCCGGCGTTTCGTCCCGAGCATCTGGCCTATGCCGTCGGTGCCAACAAGCATGTGTTCTGCGAGAAGCCCGTCGCGGTGGATGGCCCGGGCATCCGGAGCGTGCTGGCAAGTGCGCAGGAGGCCCGCGAGCGTGGGCTGAACCTGATGTCGGGCTTCTGCTGGCGATACAAACTGCAGGTTCGCGAGCTGTTCGAGCAGTTGCACGCGGGGCGTGCGGGCGAGATCGTGAGTGTCTCGAGCACCTACAACACGACGGGCTGGCACAAGCCCCAGCCTCGCAAGCCCGAGTGGACGGAGATGGAGTGGCGCCTGCGCAACTGGCACTACGCGACATGGCTGAGCGGAGACCACATCGTCGAGCAGGCGGTGCACGCGATCGACTGGCTGCACTGGGCCTATCGCGATGTGCCGCCGGATCGCTGCGTGGCCGTGGGCGGACGGATGACCCGTCCGGATGTGCCCGAGACCGGCAATGTCTACGACAACTTCAGCGTGACCTACGAGTTTCCCGGCGGAGCGCGGGCGTACCACATGTGCAGGCACTGGCCCAACACGCCCAGCGACAACACGATGTATCTGCAGGGAACCAAGGGACGCACGCACATGAACCCGTGGGCGGGTCGCCCGCATGCGATCGTCGGCGAGCAGCCCTGGGAGGGCAGCGCACCGAACAACGACATGTACCAGCAGGAGCACGACGAGTTGTTCGCGTCGATCCGCGCGGGCGAGACGATCAATGACGGCGAGTGGATGGCACACTCCACGCTCATGGCGATCATGGGACGCATGGCGGCCTACAGCGGGCAGGTGGTGACCTGGGAGCAGGCGCTGAACTCGCAGGAGAAACTGACGCCGGATACCTGGGAGTGGGGCGATGCGCCGCCCTGCGAACTGGCGATTCCGGGTGTGACGAAGTCTGCATAGTTCCGGGGTTCGTTCCGGATTCGGGAGGGCACGATGAGCGAGTACACACGCCGGCAGTTCGTCCGCACGGGTGCCGCGATCGGCATGGCCGCGATGAGCCCGGGCACGCTTGCCGCCTTTGCCCGACGCAACGCGGACGACACGCTGCGCATCGGCGTGATCGGGTGCGGGGGGCGGGGCACGGGGGCCGCGGTCAACGCCCTGGAGGCCGACGAGGGAACGCGAATCGTCGCGATGGCGGATCTGTTCGAGGACCGTCTGAACGGCTCTCTGGGGCACCTTTCGGGCATCGAGCAGTTCAAGGGTCGGGTCGATGTGTCCCCGGATCGTCGCTACACGGGCTTCGATGCGTACAAACGCCTGCTGCTGGACGGCGGCATCGACTATGTGATCCTCGCGACGCCCCCGCATTTCCGCCCGATGATGTTCGAGGCGGCAGTCGATGCCGGCGTGCATGTGTTCATGGAGAAACCGGTCGCGGTGGATCCCGCGGGCGTCCGCACGGTGATCGAGGCGGCGTCGCACGCCGACGCCCAGCGCCTGTGTGTCGTGGCGGGCACGCAGCGCCGCCATCAGGAGTGTTATCTCCAGGCGATGCAGCGGATCCGTGATGGTGCGATCGGCGAGATCATCAGCGCCAGCTGCTCCTGGAACCAGGGCGGGCTGTGGGTCCACAAGCGCAAGCCCGAATACTCGGACATGGAGTGGCAGATCCGCAACTGGCTCTACTTCTGCTGGCTCAGCGGCGATCACATCGTCGAGCAGCATGTCCACAACCTCGATGCGGTCAACTGGGCCATGGGAGGCCCGCCGATTCGCTGCACGGGGATGGGCGGCAGGCAGGTCCGCACCGCCCCCGAGTATGGCAACATCTTCGATCACTTCGCCGTCGAGTACGAATATGCCAACGGCGCCAACTGCCTGAGCACATGCCGCCAGATCGACGGATGCGACAGTAGGGTCGAGGAGATTTTCCGCGGCACGAAGGGGCAGGCACGCACCCATCACGGCTTCGCCGAGATCGCCGGACAGCAGAACTGGCGCTACGACGGTTCGAACCCGAACCCGTATGTCGTCGAGCATCAGGACCTGATCCGGGCCATCCGCTCGGGCGAGCGTCTGAACGAAGCCCGGCGTGTCGCGGAGAGCACGCTGACGGCCATCATGGGGCGCATGAGCGCCTACACGGGCAAGAGCGTGACCTGGGAGCAGGCCATGAGCTCAAAACTGGACCTCAGCCCATCGGCGTATGTGTTCGGCGACCTGCCCGTGCGCGAGGTGCCCGTGCCGGGGCGCACGCCACTTATCTGAGATAAAAGCGGAGCGTCGAGAGGATGTCGTAGCCAGGCCGGTTATGTCTCGTCGTCGGCAAAGGACATTCTGCAAAGACACATATCGCCGAGATTCTCTAGATCAATCATGTACTTCGGGGGGCGAGGCTTCCCATTGGAGTTCCGGCCTTGATGCATTTGTGGCAGTTTGTCCAGATGATCTTCATCCATGACAACAAATAGAAGTTCTACCAAGATTGCATGGGTTTTCCGGTAGCGAGAAGTTGCATTTCGCCTCATTCGACCTCGTTCGTAGTCTGAGTGTCCACCCTTGAGGTCGGTGTGCCATCTTTGGAAGGATCTGTCTATATCGTTGTACTCGACATCACAAAGAGCGATTATGACGCCGTAGGCTCCATCATGAAATACGGCACTGCGCATGGCAGAACAGTCATTCAGGATCGCCTTGTGATCATCAGATTTGATGGCCTTAGCCTTGAAGTCCCAGTTAATGGTTCGCTTGGAGTCGAATACGACAGGGTTATTATTGGCATTGTGCAGCCGGTCGCCCGGTATCGTGAACTCGGGGGGAAGCAGGTTCCGGCAACGCCACTCAAAGTAGAAGGCCCACCATTCCATCTGCTTCCAGTTATAATCTGCTTCCTTCAGTTTGAGAACACATGCCTTGCCTTCCCAGTCGGTATCTATGCAGCGAAGTCGTGCCCTGGCGATCTTGATATCCTGAAACACCGAGTCTCGCAGGGATGGATTCATGCCGCATTGTCCGTAACAGATCTTGTCCCGTAACGGTTATCCGATCTGGGAAAACAGCTTCGCATCATCATCTTGCCGATTCTGGTCGTCAGCCTCGACTCGATAGCGGCCGGATTCCAGGCGGTGCATTATGAATCGATAATAATCATCGGCGATCTCAAAGCCAAGATACCGCCGGTTATTCATCTTGCTGACAACTGCCACCTGTCCCGATCCCATGAACGGATCGAATACCAGGTCTCCTTCCTTGCTGGAATAGGCGAGGATCTTTTCGATCAGTTCGCGAGGGAGCTTGGTCGGAGTTTTCTTGTCTCCAGTCCAGTACTCCCGCTTGATGATCCAGACATCTTCTTTGTCTTTGTAGTGTGCGCTCCCTCCCGAGGGAGACCGTTCCTGTTTGCCGTGGCGTGCAAACGGATAGAATCGCCGCAGTTTGTCGTCTTTGCAGACATACAGGCAATGATAGTGTGAGGTCACATATTTTCTCTTTGTGACTACACCGAACTGGTATTTCCAAATGATGTGATTGACTGTTGTAAAACCGACATCATCAATGGCAATGAGGATATCTTTGAGATTATTCCAGCCGCTGAAGATGTACGCACTGCCCGTATCTTTGAGGATTCTCCATATGCCACTCACCCAGTTGCGGGTAAAATCGGCGTAGTCGGACTTGTCAACCTCGTGATAGCCATCCAGTACTCTTGACGATGTTCGATTGTAATTACTTCGATGTGCCTTGAAATCTATTGCAAAGGGCGGATCCGTTATGACGAGATCGACGAACCCGCTTGGGAGCGATCGCATTCCGGTGATACAGTCGCCATGGATGACAAGGTCTTCGGGCACGGCATGTGGTGAATCCGAACTCATGTGCCTATGGTATGAGCAGATCCTCGCCGACGCAAGCCTGTTCGCTTTGTCGATGGCGGCGACTGGCAGGAAAACTCTGGTGTCGTGAGGCGGGCTCGATACAGGGGATGGGCATGGGACACATGAACCGTCGCGATTTCCTCGCCGCCGGTGCCGCCGTCGCGGGCTCGGCCTCTCTCGCCACCGGCGCGGGTGTCTCGGACACTCGCAAGCCATTCAGCATGCACTTTGCGCCGCACTTCGGGATGTTCCGCCATCATGCCGGCGACGACCCCGTGTCGCAGCTCGAGTTCGCCGCCGATGTGGGATTCACCGCCTGGGAGGACAACGGCATGAAGGGGCGAAGCGTCGACGAGCAGCGACGCATCGCCTCGGCGATGGAGCGTCTGGGTATCCGGATGGGCGTCTTCGTGCTCAATCCGGACACGGCGTGGGGCGAGACCTTCAGCCGCAACGACGCCTCCAGCCGCGAGCGTTTCCTCGACGAGGCCCGATCGAGTGTCGAGGTCGCTAAGCGTGTCAACGCGACCTGGATGACGGTGGTGCTGGGCACGCGTCATCCGCGGATCGATCCGGGCTATCAGACCGCCTATGCGGTCGACCAGCTGCGGGCTGCCGCCGAGATCCTCGAGCCGCACGGGCTGGTCATGGTGCTCGAGCCGCTGAATCCGCGCGACCACCCGAGCATGCTGCTGGCGGAGATGAACCACGCGTACGAGATCTGCCGGGCGGTCGACAGCCCGGCGTGCAAGATCCTCGACGATCTGTATCACCAGCAGGTCACCGAGGGAAATCTGATCCCGAACATCGACCGGGCGTGGGACGAGATCGCATACTTCCAGATCGGCGACAATCCGGGCAGGCGCGAGCCGACGACGGGCGAGATCAACTATCGGCAGGTCTTCGCCCACATCAAGGCCAAGGGGTTCAGTGGCATCCTCGGCATGGAGCACGGCCTCAGCAAGGGCGGTAAGGAGGGCGAGGAGGCGTTGATCGAGGCCTATCGCGCCGTGGACCCGGCCTGATGTCCTATCCTCGCGTCCATTGCAGACGCCAGGGACCAAGACGCCGCTGACCGCCGTGCTCGCGCTGACCGCGCTGGCCTCGGTCGGCACGGGCGTGATCTGGAATGGCATCGCGTTCATTGCCCAGCAGCAGCACGCCTTCAGCGAGCGCCGGACGCTGGCGCTCTATCTGGCGATGGGGGCGACCTATGCGCTAGGCGCCTGGCGGGCGGGTGGTGCCGTGCGCCTGCTTCGCCGGCGCCTGACGCCACGGGCCATCATCGCGCTGTCGCTGGTCGCCCAGAGCCTCGTCTCCTTCCTTCCGCTGCTCAGCGCCTCGGCGGGCATGCTGTGGTTCGTGGCCGTTGCGACCAGCGCTCTTTCGAGCCTGCTGTGGCCCCTCGTCGAGAGTTACCTGACGAGCGGGCGCCACGGACAGCACATGCGATACGCCATCGGCGCCTGGAACATCGTGTGGACGGCGAGCGTCGCGCTATCCATGCTGCTGATGGCGCCGCTGCTTATCCATCGCCCGTCCGATGCGATCGTGATGCTGGGGATCTGCAATGCCCTGGCCCTGATCTGTGTGCGGTTCTTTGCCCCCGCGCCGGCGCCGCACGATACCGCCCTCAGCCGCGCCAGCATCCGCGAGCACTACCCGCGTCTGCTCGTGGCATTTCGCGTGCTCCTGCTCCTGAGTTATGTGGTCAGCGAGGCCCTGGCGCCTCTGCTGCCCTACCTGATCGAGGGCGTGCTCCACGAGTCCCGTGATTCATTCACGATCGCGGGTTTCGAGGTCTCGTGGCGCACGATCGTGGCGGCCGTGTGGATGCTCACGCGCGTGGGCGCCATCGCGATCATGTGGCGTCTGCCCTTCTGGCACGGTTCGTGGCGCACGGTTCATCTGGGTGCGCTGGCGCTGGGACTCGGCTTTGCGCTCATCGTCGCCGCGCCAGCCCTGGTGCCCATGCTTGCAGGGCTCGCCGTCTTTGGCGTCGGCGTCGGCATCATTTACTATGCCGCGATCTACTACGCCATGAGCGTGGGGGCCGCCGAGGTCGACGCCGGGGGTACCCACGAGGCGATGATCGGCGTTGGATATGCCCTCGGGCCGGCTGCCGGCCTGATGGGCTTTGCCCTCGCCGATGTGATCGGGCCGCTGACCGCCCCCGCGGGCGTGATCGCCGTTGTCTGGACCATCCTCGCGGCGGGTGGAATCCTGGCCCTTGTCCTCGTCCGCAGGACCCCCGCCGCATCGCCCGATTCCGTGGTATAACCCCGTTTCAGGAGAATGCCCTTGCGACAAGCAACGCTGTGGTGCTCGCTCATGATTCTGGCCGCGTGCACCGGCACGCCTGCCGGCCGTTTGCCCTTCCACGCCATCAGCGAGACGCTGGATGGGTTTCACAAGGCCGCCGCCGACGCCGACGAGGAGACCTATTTCTCACTGCTCTCGGACGACGCGGTATTCTTGGGCACGGACGCGTCGGAGCGATGGACGAAGGGGGAGTTTCGGCGCTGGGCGGAGCCGTACTTCCAGCGGGACAGTGCCTGGAAATATGAGCCGAGACAACGCAGTATCTCGATCAATGCCGATGGCGATACGGCCTGGTTCGACGAGACGGTTCACAACGAGAAGTACGGCGACCTGCGCGGCACGGGCGTGCTCATCCGCACCCCCGACGGCTGGAAGATCGCACAGTACAATCTGACCTTTCCGATCCCCAACGAGATCGCCGGGCAGGTTGTCGAGATGATCCGCCGCGTTGAGGAATCACGCTAAGAAACGAACGCCGCGGCGTCCGTCAGGCCGTGGCAGGGGCTGGGGAGTCACCGCCGGACCTGCCCTCGGCGGCGGCCTTGAGCTCCTGCAGGTCCTTCTCGAAGAGGCGCAGGCAGGACTTGAGCATGAGTCGCGCCATGATCGGTGCGAAGATCTTTGCGCCCAGGCTTCGGGGCGTGGCATCGAATCGCATGTCCACGCGCGTGCCCCCGCCCTCGTCGCGGAACTGATAGGTCGAGAGATAATGCGAGCCGCACGACTCGGCCTCGACGGAATACCGCTCGTTGGGCACGAAGTCCGTGATCTCCATCTCCTCGGTGTGCTCCTTGCCGAACATCACCCGAGTCTCGCGGAACCGCGTGCCCACGCCGATCGGGCCGTCCGTGATCACCTCGCTGCACACGATCGCGCTGATGCGATCCGTCAGATGATGGAAGTCCGAGAACAGGGCGAAGACCTCTGCCCGTGGGGCGTCGATCGTGATGCTCGTCTCGATGCTGGCCATGATGCCCTCCCCTGATTGCCTGTCTCGGCAGACGCCAGCGTCCGTCATGGACGACCCGACATCAGAGTCTACCCGGGAGCAAGATCAACGCCGCGGTCTTCCGCGAGACTCCTGCGTTCGCTCTCCAGAATCTCGGCGACCCTCAGGGCGTCCTCCAGCGTTGCCTCGGGCCGCGAGCCCTCGATGATCGCACGCACGAGGTGTTCCATCTCCAGATCCCATCCGCTGAGCGGGCTCAACTCGACGCACTCCGAGACATCGCCCCGGCACAGGCACAGTTGGTCGTCGCGGGCGAGGTCGAAGTCCGCCGTCGCCTCGGCGAAGCACGCGGTGTAGCGCATGCGGAAGCCGAACGCAGGCTGCTGCTTCCAGCCGCCCATCGCGAGGATCGGGCCGGGCACCTGGGGGTAGTGGTAGAGGGTCGCCAACTGCATGAGATCGCCGCTGGAGTCCACGCGATCGGGCATGCCCAGGCACCAGTAGAGGAAGTCCGTATCGTGGATGTGCAGGTCGAAGAGCGCTCCGCCGCTGCGCTCCGGATTGTCATAGAACCCCGGCGACCAATCGGGCATGCTGCCCAGGCGAGTCAGCGAGAGCGACTGCAGCGGGCCAAGCGTGCCGTCGGTGATGCGATCGTGAAGCCATCGCCAGGCGGGCCAGAACCGGATACACATCGCGGGCATGCAGAGGCGATCGCTGCCTCGTGCGACCTCCGCAAGGCGGGCGATCTCGGCGCCGCTGGTCGCAACGGGCTTTTCCACCAGCACATGACATCCGCCCTCGAGCGCCCGAATCGCGAGGTCCACATGCGTGTCGCTCGGGGTGCAGATGGAGACGAGATCCGCCTCGCCGCTGTCGATCAGGGCCGACGCATCCCGGAATGTCCGAACCCCAGAGGGATCGAAGAGTGTCTGCGCGTCATCACCGGTCGCGATGTTGCCCGAGCCTGCGACCTTCCCGCTGAGGCGATCCCCACGCCCGTCGCACACACAGGCCAACCGCGCCAGTCCCGTATCCTCCAGGCGCTGGACGCTCCGACAGTGCGTCTGCCCCATGAATCCGAGCCCGATGACGCCCACGTGCACTGGGTCGCTCATGCGTGCATCCCCTCGATCGCCAGGCGTGCGCCGATCAGGTCGCGTGCTCGGCGGACATCCTCGACCCTCGATTCACCCCACTCGCGCTCGATCACGAGATTCAGGTTCGGCAGATGCTCATCGATGAGCGCACAGAGGCGGTCGAAGTCCACGGCGCCGCTTCCCGCGACGACCTCCCGACCCCAGGTTCCTGGTTCGTCCGTCCACAGTGCATCCTTGACATGAACCTGCAGCACGCGTGGCAGAAGCATCTCGAATGCCTCGATCGGGTCGCCCGTGCCATAGAGAATCATGTTGGCGGGATCGAAGTTGACGCCGGGATCATGTCCCAACTCGTCGAGGACCTCCAGCATGACCGGGGCGGATTCCTGCCCGGTCTCGAACGCGATCCGGATCCCGGCCTCCGCAAAGACATCGAGAAGCTGATTCAGGCGATCCATGATGACGCGTCGCTCCGGATCCGTTCGACTCTCCGGAATGACCCCCGCGTGGAAGGTCACGAGGTTCAGCCCGAGTGCATGGGCGATTCCGGCGTTCTCCCGTGCGGCCTCCAGGTTGCTGGTCCATGTGGCGTCGGGCCTGACGCCCCCCGTGCGGGCGATCGTCTCGAGCGTCGAATAGTCCTCCCCGGCCATGGCCATCATGCCGCTGAGCACGCGGATTTCGCCCGCCTCGAGCGCCCGTCGGGTTCGCTCGATGGTCCATTCGCCCATGCGGATGGGATCCAGCGCCAGTTGCACGCACGACAGCCCGCACTGGCGGGTCTGGCGGACGAGGTCGTCCGGATCGGTCGGACGCAGCGACCACGAGCAGACACCGAGGTGGTGGGACATGGGCGATTCTCTCCTTCGTGGAATCGAGGCATCCGGGCGATCCATGCACGGTATCGTGGACGGAGCATTCGTGGCAAGGCGGCTTGCTCGGAACGAGAAACTCGCTAGGCTGGAGCGTGCCCCGGCGAGGTCGAGTCTCCCGCCGGCAGAACGCAGGAAAGACGGGCGTCCGGCACGCCCGCATCGCGGAAAGGTGAACAATCATGTCGCAGATCGAGGGCAGCGAGCAGATCGGGCAGAGTCGAAGGGCGTTTCTTGCGGAAACGGCACGGGTCGCCGGGGCGGGTGCCGTGCTGGCGTCGGTGGGGCTGGCCACGGGCTCGACGCGGGTCCCGCGCAGCAGCAAGTCCGGGGTGTCCCTCTCGAAGGGCGAGCCGATCCGCATGGGTGTGATCGGGTGCGGCGGCATGGGACGCGGGCACTGCGGCGCGATCACGAATTTCGCCAAGCAGGGGCGTGAGGATGTGCAGATCGTTGCGGTCTGCGATGTCTGCGACTCTCACCTGAAGCAGGCGGTGGACATCGTTGCCGGAAACCAGGGAACCCCGCCGGACACCTACCGCGAGCACGAGGCCCTGCTCGATCGCGACGACATCCACGGCGTGCTGATCGCGACGCCCGAGCACTGGCACAGCCAGCACGCGATCGACGCCATCCTCGCGGGCAAGGATGTCTACTGCGAGAAGCCGATGACGCTGCGCCTGCATCAGGCGATGGAACTCCGCGAGGTCGTCAGGGCACACCCGGATCGGATCTTCCAGGTCGGCACGCAGATGATGCAGCTTCCCAAATACAAGGAAGCCCGGAAGATGATCGCCGACGGCATGATCGGCAAGCCGGTCTGGAGCCAGACCAGTTACTGCCGGAACTCCAAGGACGGCGAGTGGAACTACTACCGCATCGATCCAAACTGGAAGCCCGGCGTGAATCTGGACTGGGATCGATGGCTCGGGTACCTCGGGCCGCGAGAGTGGGATCCGAAGGTCTTTGCCCGCTGGCGCCGCTACAAGGACTTCTCGACGGGCATCATCGGCGACCTGCTCGTCCACCAGATGACCCCGCTGCTGATGGCCCTGGGCGACAGTGTGGGCTGGCCCACGCGCGTGATCGCCAGCGGGGGACACTACATCGACAAGGACATGGAGAATCACGACCAGGTGAATCTCACGATCGAGTTCGAGGGCGAGCACACGATGGTCGTCGCCGGGTCGACGGCCAACGAGGTCGGGCTGGAGAACATGATCCGTGGGCACATGGGCAACATCTATCTCAACAGCCGCCACTGCGAGATGCGCCCCGAGCGGATCTTCGCCGACGAGGTCGATCCCGAGACCGTCGAGTGCCCGGACATCGGCAACGATCAGGATGTGCACCGCCTGGCGTGGCTGCGGAGCATCCGCACGCGTGAGCAACCCATGAGCAATGTGGAGATCGGCACGAAGATCATGGTCATCGTCGATCTCGCCACCCGCTCGATGTGGGACGGGCACGCCTACGCATTCGATTCCGCCACCATGAAGGCGACGCGGATCTGATGGCGAGCGTGCCGCAGGGGGAGCATTGCGACGCGGCAGGATGTGTGCGCCTGGCCTGCTCGGCCATGGGCACGCGGTTCGAGCTCCTGCTGCACGGTGCCGATTCGACGCTCCTGCAGAGCGTGGGAGAGGCATGTGTCGAGGAGATCCTGCGTCTGCACCGGATCTTGTCCCCATTCGCACGCGACAGCGAGACGGCACGGGTCAATCGCCTCGCGCACATACGGGCGGTGCCCGTGAGTCCCGACTTCGAGGCCCTGCTCGGGTTGTGTCGTCGGATGCACGATCTGACGAGAGGGGCATTCGATCCCACGATCGGGCCTTTGATGGAAGCATGGGGCATGCGTGGGCGGACAGGAAGCGCAAACCAGGTGGCAGCCGCTCGTGCATGTGTCTCGATGAATCTCGTGGAACTCGAGGGGGGACGCGTGCGGTTCCGCAGAGCGGGGGTCCGTCTGGACTTCGGCGCCATTGCCAAGGGCTTCGCCCTCGACCGGGTGCGGGAGATGCTGCTCGAAGAAGGAATCTCCGATGCCTTCTGCCATGGCGGGCGCAGTTCGATCGTCACGATCGGACCACGCCCGTGGCGTGTGCGAATCGAGGGCGGACCCGAGATCGAACTGCTCGATCAGGCGATGGGGGTGTCCGCCATCGATGGACGCACGGGCGAGGTCGACGGGCATGTCTGTGGGCACATCATCGATCCCCGCAGCAGAATGCCTGTGCAGCATGCGACCATGGCGTACGCCGTGGGCGCAAGCTGTTCCCGCTGCGATGCGATCAGCACCGCGGCCCTGATGGAAAGCGGGCCACACCTGCTCGACGCGTGCGATCTGGTGGGCGTGCGACGAGCCGACGGGACATGGAGCACACTGGCGGGACAGGCCCGCCGCCAACGGAGGACGGCGTGAACGAGGACCGAGTCGATCGTCGGAGGTTTATCGCACAGGGCGCCGGAACGCTCGCAGCGGTCGCCATCGCTCCCGAGGCGCTCGCAAGCGTCACACGCCTGAAGCGCGAGATTAGCGTCGGGGTGATCGGGTGCGGCACGCAGGGACGCGCCATCATCGACGAACTGAACAGCATCGATGGTGTCCGGATCTCCTGCGTGGCAGATGTCGACGGCCCGCGCCTGCGGTCCGGCCTGCGACGCGTGCGGGGCGCCGAGGGATTCGACTCCCATCAGGCATTGCTCGAGAGCGCCAAAGCCCAGGCGGTCTTCGTGGCCACGGGAACGCCGGATCATCGACCGGTCGTCGTCGATGCGCTCGCCGCGGGCGTCGATGTCTACTGCGAGGCCCCGCTGGCGCACACAGTTGACGACGCGCTTGCCATCGCGGAAGCCGCACGCAACTCCGGGCGGATCTTTCAGGCGGGCCTCCAGGGGCGTGCGAACCCGGTCTACCAGCTGGCGCGAACCTTCTTCCGCTCCGATTCCGTCCGTGATCTGATCTCGCTGCGGGCCCAGCACCACAAGAAGACATCCTGGCGTGCCAGCGCCGCAAGCGAGCAGCGCAGGCGCCTCCTGGACTGGCGCCTCGATCCGGAGCGCAGCGCAGGGCTGTGCGGCGAGTGGGGCAGCCATCAGTTCGATGTCTTCCACTGGTACACATCGCGATACCCCGTCCGTGTGCGCGGGCTCGGCTCGGTCCGATTCTGGGACGACGGGAGGACCATGCCCGATACCGTCAGCCTCCAGATGGAGTTCGACGACGGCGCCGTGCTGAGCTATCAGGCCACGCTGTGCAACTCCTACGGCGGCAGGTACGAGGTGCTCCACGGCTCGAATGCCGCCATCAAACTCGCATGGAGCCACGGGTGGATGTTCAAGGAAGCCGACGCCCCGACGCAGGGGTGGGAGGTCTACGCCAACCGCCAGCAGTTCCACAACGACGAGGGCATCACTCTGATCGCCGGGGCCACGCAGCTGGCCGAGCAGGGCAGACTCAAGGAGGGCGTCGGGCTGCCGCACTCCTCGCTCTACTACGCGATCGAGGCCTTCCTCAAGAGCGTCACGGAGGGCGTCGAGGTGGTCTGTGATGCTTCCGAGGGCGCTCGCGCCACGATCGTCGGCATCCGGGCCAACGACGCGGTTCGGACCGGGCGTCTGATCGAGATATCCCCGAGCGTCTTGCGCGACGCATAGGAGCGGTTCCATGAAGCGTCTGAGCGATCTGCCGCTGGGCGTTCGATTGGGCGTGCTGGGGCTCGTCCTCACGCTCATGGGCGGCCTGTGCGCGTCGTGGTACTACCTCTTCCTGCACTACGCCCCGCGCGACGGGAACCCTGACGATCTGACCTATGTCGATGTCGCCAGTGCCTACCACAAGATGCAGATCCCCGCGCCGATTCGCGTTGCGCTGGATCGGGGACATCCCGATGAGCTCACGGGCGATCCCCTGCCGGCGGACGAACGCGAGGCGCTGCTGGCCTGGCTTGCCGGCGAACCATCCACCCTGATGCAGCGCTTCGAGGACGAGACGCTGGAGGAGATGATGCCCGCGGAGATCATCTTCCGGCGCTGCGTCTCATGCCACGACACCCAGCCCCGGAACACGGAGCATCCCTACCCCGATCTGCCCCTGTACACCCCCAGCGAGGTCCAGAAGGTTGCCATCAGCCGGGATATCGAGACGACGCCCGTGCGGATCCTCGCGGCGTCCACCCACGCCCACGCCCTGGCACTCAGCGTGCAGACGCTGCTCATCGTCGCGTTGCTGCTGCTGACCCGCCTGCCCCGCGTGCTCGTATCACTCGCGGCGGTCCTGCTGGGCTTCGCCCTGCTGGCGGATATCGCCTCATGGTGGCTTGCCCGCCAGAGCGAGATCTTCGTCATGGTCATCTTCGGAGCCGGCGGGGTGTTCAACGGATTCAGCGCCCTGGCGCTGCTGGCCATCGCGGGCGACCTGCTCGTCCCGTCCAGACGACCCCGCGAGGACTAACCGTCTCGGATCTCGCGTGCGAGTTTCTCCCGGACACGCTCCAGCAGGCGCTTCGTCGCGAGGATTCCCTCGTCCTCGCTCAGTTGTTTCCCCTCATACTCGATCCCGACGAAGCCCCGGTACCCGGCGCCGACGACCAGACGCATCATCCGCTCGTAATCCGTGTGGATCTCGTTACCCCGCTCGTCGAA
>WGEO01000004.1 GCA_015492715.1 Phycisphaerales bacterium
AAATATGTCGTGGGCAAGGGCGAGACACTCAGCGAGATCGCCCAGAAGGTGCTGGGGCGTGCCTCGCGGATGGAGGAGATCCTGGAACTGAACAGGGAACTCATTTCGGACCCGGACGAGATCCGGGCCGGGATGGTCCTGCGGATGCCCAGATAGGGGCAGGGAGCGGCTGCTTCGGTGTTTGTGCGCGTGCTGGTGCTGGTGCTCTCGATGGGTGCGACAGGCATCACGCTGCTGGCGATTCGCCAGCAGGAACACCTTGCGGCCCATGAACTTGCCCGCACGCGTCTGGAGATCATGCGCATCGAGGACGAACGCCGGCGGGTGCGGGCGGCACTGGCACGCGAACTGTCGCCTGCCCAGGTTCGCATGCTCAGCGAGACGCTCGGGCCTCTGGCACCGGCGATTCAGGCACTCGATGCACCTGCCCATGAGCAGGAGGCGGTCGTCGCACAGGACGCGACATGAGCGCACAGGTGGATCGGTCGAGGGCAAACCTTCGGCGGGCAGATCGCTGGGCCGCGCTGGGCGTTGTCGTGCTCAGTACGGTGCTGCTAGGCATCTTCGGGCGTGTTGCACAACTGCAGATGGCTCCCGGGCAGGACCTGCGCGCGTTCCTTGGTGAGCGCACGAGCCGCGTTCCCGAGGCGGGATGGCGGGGTGATCTGCTGGACCGTCGAGGGCGTCCGATCGCCGTCAGCCGCCCGGCCTATCGGACCTTCATCGATCCGGGCGTGCTCGGTGCTCTGGGCGACGAGGATCTCGCGGATGTGATCGACGCACTCGCACGGGTGCTGCCCATGGAACGGGCGCAGATCGAGACCCGTGTGCGTGAGCGGATCGAGGCGTCACGCCAGCGGGAGGCCCGGGGGCTTGGATCGCTTCGCTTTGCGCCCGTCGGCGGGATCCTCGACGACGGGACGGCCCAGCGGGTGCGTGCCCTTGCGATCGAGGGTGTCGGGCTGGAGCGGCGCGAGGTACGGGTCTATGCCGGGGGAGACGCCAGCGCACGCGTCGTGGGGCTTGTCGGAGCCGAGCACGAGGGGCGTCTGGGGGCAGAGTATGCGCTGGACGCCCAGTTGCGGGAGCAGGACGGTGCTCTGCGGTTCGTTCGGGATGCGCACGGTCGTCCGCTCTGGGTTGAGCAGGGAGCCTGGGTGGCACCCGAAGATGGCCGCGATGTGCGTCTGTCGATCGATCTGGAGTTGCAGCGGATCTGCGAGGAGGAGTTGTGGCGGGGGATCGTCGACGCCGATGCGGTCGGCGGGCGCCTCGTGATGATCGATCCGGAGACGGGCGAGGTGCTGGCGATGTGCGACCTCGTGCGCAAGGTCGAGGGGCTGGTCCCATTTCCGTTCGAACGGGTGGGTGATCCGCCCGGGCCCGGGCTTCCCGAGCGTGGTCCTGACGGTCCGCGGTATATCACGCTGGCTCCGGATCCGCTGCGTGAGAAGCACCCGGCGATGGGACGCAATCGGTGCGTGCAGGATCTGTACGAGCCGGGCTCGACCTTCAAGCCGTTCGTGTGGGCGGCCGTGACGCAGGCGGGTCTGGCCTCGCCGGGCGAGGTGTTCGACACGCACAACGGGTTCTACAGGACGCCGTATGGGCGCTCGATCGAGGATGTCACCCAGCGTGCGCGCATGACCTGGAGTGAGGTGCTCGTCAACAGTTCGAACATCGGGATGGTGCAGGGGGCGGCCCGGATGGACGGGGCGGACCTGCGGCGTGCGCTGACGGCGTTCGGGTTCGGTTCGCCGACGGGGATCGGGCTGCCGGGCGAGATGGCGGGGATCCTGACGCCCATCGAGCGCTGGTCGCACTGGACGCAGACCTCGGTGGCCTTCGGACAGGAGGTCGCAGTGACGCCGGTGCAGATGGTGCGTGCGTTCAGCGCCTTTGCACGCAGCGGCGAGCGGGCGGGCTCGCTGTGCGACCTCACGCTGCGGGCGGTCGATCCGGACGATCCCTCGCTGGATGTGATTCGGCGGGTGGTCGACCCGGGCGTGGCGCTCAAGGTGCGCGATGTGCTGACGCATGTGGCCTCGAAGATGGAGGCGGTGATGCGCCGCAAAGACCCGAGGGAGACGGGCTGGCGGTACCGGATCTTCGGCAAGTCCGGGACGGCGGACATCCCGGTCGGGCGCCCGCCCGAGGGATACCGCCTGCCCACGGGCTCGCGGGGGTACTTCGAGGAGCAGTATGTGTCGAGTTTCATCGCGGCGGGTCCGTACGAGCACCCGCGGCTGGTGGTGCTGGTGGTTATCGACGACCCGGGGCCGGAGCATGTCTTCCAGCCCCGGCTGAAGCGGACCCACTACGGCTCGCA
>WGEO01000005.1 GCA_015492715.1 Phycisphaerales bacterium
GCCTTGCACCTGCCCGTGCCGAATCGTCCCTTGGAGACATGAAGAAGTCTCGCAGGGTGTATGTCGGGCTGCTGACGACCGCGATCGCGGCGCTGGGCGTGGATCAGATCTTTCTTCAGAGCGAGCCGGGGGCGGCGTCTGCGGCGGCGGTCGCACCCATGGGTGGTGCACCCATCGCACCGCCATCCGTCGGTGCGTCCGAGAACGACCAGACCGAGACACTGGCGCAGGTCCTTGCCTCGCTGGGCGCTCCTCTGCCAGTCGATCGGAACTGCTTTGCCATTCCCGAGTACTGGCATCCCCGGGATACCACGCTGGATGTGGCGCCCCAGACCGACCCTCTGCCTCCGCTCATGCTGACGAGCACCTCGCCCGTGGGGGCCGTGATCAACGGGCGTCCCGTGCGGATCGGCGCGTTCGTGGACACGGACGAGTCCATCCGCCTCGTGTCCGTGGGCGAGTCCGAGGGCGCGGCGTCGGCGATCGTGGAGTTCTCGGGCGTGCGATACCGCCTGCTGGTTGGGGCGAAGACACCAGAACTGCTGGACGAAGCACCCGAGTCTGCCGATCGTGCGGACCGGGGTGGGTGAACGCAAGTCTCCGTGCTTCATCGAGGCACGACAATCGTCGATGGACCCACCATCGCGCAGGGGTCGCGAGGGTCTTGCAAGGAGATTGTCATGCGTATGTCGCAGCGGGGATTCAGCCTGATCGAACTGGTGATCGTGGTCGTGATTCTGGGGATTATCGGGGCGATCGCCGTGCCCAGGCTCAGCCGGGGCGCCGAGGGCGCCAAGGACTCGGCACTGGTCGCCGATCTCGCCGCCCTGCGCAACGCGATCGATCTGTACACGACCGAGCACGAGGGCACCAGGCCCACCGTCGCCAAGATCGCCGACCAGTTGACGCTCTATACGGACATCAGCGGCAACACGAGCGCGACGAAGACCGGGGCATACATCTATGGACCGTACATCCGCAGCATCCCGCCCCTGCCGGTGGGGGCCAACCGCGGGAACACGGGCATCGCCGCCGTGGATGGGACCGGGGTGGGATGGATCTATGACGAGACGACCGGCACGATCGTCGCCAATGCCAGCGAGACCGATGCCAGCGGCAAGGCGTACAACACCTATTAGTCCGGGCGCCTGACCCTTGCGACGACTCACCGGCCCTCGGGCGGAAACGCCCGGGGGTCTGCTTATGCAACGAGCGTTCACGCTCATCGAGCTCGTGCTCGTGATGGCGACCCTGGGCATCGCCGCCGCGATCGCGGTCCCGAGATTCGCCGAGGGCTCGCACACGCGCCGTCTGGATGCGTTCGAGCAGCGCCTGCTGGCGGACATCGAGCACGCGCGCAGGCTCGCCCAAGCCCGCAGTGCGAGCGTCATGATGGTCTTCGATCCCATCAACGACACCTATGTCATCACGGGGGCGAGAAACCCCGTCACGGGCGAGTCCTCCAGTTATATGGTGCAGACAGGCGATTCCCCCTACCGCATCGACCTGCAGACCGTCGACTTGGGCGGAGACGCCGTGCTCATCCACGACGGATACGGAACCCGTGATTCGGGGGGCACGATCACCATCGCCAGCGGCGACCTGACCCGCACGATCACCATCGACGCGCCATGATGCTTCGACATCCATTCCGACGGGCGTTCACGCTGCTGGAGATGTCGCTCAGCCTCGTGATCGTGGCCACGATCACCCTTGCGCTGGGATCTGCGGTGGTCATCGCCAGCAGGGCCATGCCCACGGACGACGCGCCGGGCGTCGCGGCCGTCGAGCAGATGCGAGCCCTCCAGCAGGTCCGTCTCGATCTGGCCGAGGCGCTGTTCTTCCGGGAACTGTCGGCGACCGTCGCCGAGGTTGTGGTCAGCGACCGCAATGACGATGGTGCCGGCGAACGCATCCGCTACGCCTGGGATGGGACCCCGGGGCACGCCCTGACGCGCTCGCTCAACGACGGCACACCCGAGATCATCCTCGACCGTGTGATGGACATCACGCTCAAGAAACGGACGGAAACGATCAGCCGCACACCCGCCGGGGCCCTGCGCGAGCAGGATGAGAGTGCGATCTCCAGTTACACGGACACCGTCAACCCGGAAAAGGTCAGGCCCGATCAGGCCTATGCCGTCGGCGTGTCGTTCACGCCCGATGTGCCGGATGGCACCGAGCAGTGGCGCATGGTCGCGGTCTATGTTTACGCCTCTACTCACAAGACGGCGGATGGGCAACTCCTCGTCCGCCTGTCCGAAGCCGACGACACCGGACTTCCCACCAGCACTGTGATCGCAGAGGTCATCGTGCCGGAAACGATCTTCAATACATCCGACGCATGGACGCGCATCGACCTCGCCGCCGAGGGTCTGCGCCCGGGCCAGCGATACGCGGTGACCTTCCACGATGTCGGCCCCGGCCAGCCCGTCGACCTCAAGACGCAGGCGTCGATCCCGGACGAGCCCAAGCAGTCGTTCGTGGCAACCTCGGGCACATCATGGAGCCAGTCGGAGTCCGACTCCCTGATCTACCAGATCCTGGGCGTCGCGGCGGTGCGTGAGCCCGCCACCAGCATCACACGCACCCGCACACGATCACTGGACATTACGATCACCTCCTCCGCGTCCCACATCGACGCCATATCGCTCCTCAATACCCCCGAGCCGCTCCAGACACGCTACGCCCTCGACTTCACACGCGATCCGACGACGGTGGACGCCGACGCCGACGGCACGCTGGACTGGATCTGCGGCTCGTCCTTCGACAGTTCCCAACTCTCCAAGGGCATCTGGACCGTTACCCAACGGATCTCTACCACGGGCACGGGCGACATGACGACGCTCGCGACCATCGACGCGTCCCTGCGCGACAGCACGGACGATGGGATGAACGGCATATCACTGGGCGTCGTCTGCGATCGCAGCGCTGGGCTCGCCGCCCAGGTGGCCGTCCGCGTGCGCCGGAGCGGTGCGTCACAGGTCGTCGAACTGATCCTCAACGACATGGCCGACACGCCGCGCGTGGTCTCGACGACGCGTCTGGACAAGACGGGCTTCGTAGATGTCCGCCTCGTGATCGACCCGGACAACGACCTCGTGAATCTCATGGTCGACGGCACGGAGATCGATTCCTTCGGCTATCGCATGGTCGCCACGGCGCTGAGCGCCGGCGTGCGGATCAACGCACAGGACCTCGATCCCGGCGCACAGATCGACGACCTTCTCATGACGATGTACGCCCCATGAGCCGTAAGCGAACTCCATCCCGCCCCGGCCTGGGCCTCGTCGAGAGCGTCATGGCCGTCATGCTCACGGGCGTCGTGCTCGTCAGCGCCATGCGGGTGCTGGGAACCGTGCGCGCGGGTGAACTGACGGAGCAGCGACGCGCGGCGGCTCTTGCCCTCGCCGAGGGCCTCATGGAGGAGATCGTCGACAAGCCGTACCAGGAATCGTCCTCCAGCGATACCATTGGCCCGGAAGCCGATGAGATCACCGGAACACGCTCGGCGTTCGACGATGTCGACGACTTCGACGGCTGGAACGCCGCCCCCCCGCAGGATCGAGCGGGAACCGTGCTGAACGGCTTCGACGACTACGGACGAAGCGTCGCCATCGCCTGGGTCGATCCCGACGACCTGAGGACCATCTCTCCTACGAGCACCGGCATCAAACGCATCACCGTCGAGGTGACCTTCAAGGGGCGCACCGTGGTCACGCTCGTTGCCTATCGCACGGACGCGTACAACCCGGAGACGACGCCGTGACCGCCCGCAGAGGAAGCGCCTATCTGCTGGTCCTGGCCGTCAGCATGGTGATCGTCATGCTGGGCGTCACCAGCAGCCACCTCATGCGCATCCGCTCTGCCGACGCCCGCCTCAGCGAGGACGAGGCCCGCGCCGCACTCCTGGCACGCTCGGCGATCGAGGTCACCATCAGAGCACTCAACAACGATCCCTCCTGGCGAGACTCCCACAACCACGACCAGTGGTCCAGCACGCCCATCACCATCCACGATGGATCGTTCATCTACAAACTCACGGACGAGGACGGCGACCTCAACGACGACGCCTCCGACGATGTCCGCCTCACCGTCGCGGCTACGCGGGGACAGGCCACACGCCTCCTCAGCGTCCTGCTCCGACCCGTCACCGGCCCCGCCCCGACCAACCTCCTGACCAACGGCGGCTTCGAGAGCGGCACCAGCGGGTGGAACCGGTTCTTCTGCACGCTCGCCATCAACACGACCAACCCCGTCGAGGGAACCCAATGCCTCTTGGCCACCTCGCGCACATCCAACGCCGGAAGCCCGATACAAGACCTCGTCGGCGTGCTCGCAGACCCCGGCACGACCTACCGCATCCGGTTCTTTGTCTTCGTGCGGGGCGCAGACCGAGGCGTGCGGGCGAACATCCTGACCACATCGTCCGGTGGGTCCTCCCTCGCCGCAACACCTTGGATCCCCGTTCCCGCCGACACCTGGACGGAAATCAACGAGACCCTCACGCCCTCGTTCAGCCCGCCGCTGACGATCGCCACGCTCTCGTTCTACACCGATGGCGGATACGAGGACATGCTCTTCGACGATGTGCGCCTGACGATCGAGACCGGCGGACCACCCCTCAGCGTCGTCGAGGGCACATGGCGCCGGGAAATCCTCCCATGAAAAAGGACGCACCGTCTTGGTGCGCCCGCACGCTCTTGCGCCCGCTTCCTCAACGCTTGAGCATGCTCTCCAGCCCGGGCACATGCTCGGCGCCCTGGGGCACCTGGATGCTCGATCCCTCGAACGAGCCGAACGCCTCCACACGCCCGCCGAGATGCTCGGCCAGAAACGCCTCGCTGATCGCGAAGAAACTCAGGCGGTTCTCGGGCTTGGCAAACCCATGCCCCTCATCGGGATACAGCACATAGGTCACCGGGATACCCGCCCGCTGCATCGCATCGACGATCTGATCGCTCTCGGACTGCTTCACACGCGGATCGTTCGCGCCCTGCCCGATCAACAGCGGCCGGCGGATCTTCTCCACATGATTCAGCGGCGAACGCTCCTCCAGCAACTTCCGCCCCTCCTCCGTCCGCGGGTCGCCCACACGAGCCGCCCACAGGTCCATCAGCGGCTTCCAGTACGGCGGGATCGTGCTCAGCAGTGTTCGCAGATTGCTCGGGCCCACGATGTCCACACCGCACGCGAACTTCTCCGGCGTGAAGGTCAGCCCGACCAGCGTCGCATACCCACCATACGACCCGCCGCCGATCGCCACCCGTTCCGGATCCGCGATCCCCTCGGCGATCATCCAGTCGACCGCATCGATCAGATCGTCGTGCATCTTGCCCGCCCACTCGTGATTGGCGGCGTTGATGAAGTGCTTGCCGAACCCCGTCGACCCGCGATAGTTCACGCTCAGCACCGCATACCCGCGATTGGCCAGCCACTGGTGCACGCTGTTGTAGCCCCAGCTATCGCGCGCCCACGGCCCGCCATGCACCCACAGCACCGCCGGCAGAGGCTCCTCCGGGCGGGCATCGCCGTCGCTGTCGGCCCAGACCGGCAGCGTCAGATAACTCACCAGGTCCAGCCCGTCGCGGCTCCTGATCACGACCGGGTGCATCTTCGCCAGCGGCAGGCCCTCGAGCGCCGGGCGATTGCTGAACAGATAGCGCGCGTTCCGGTTCGCCCGATCGTACAGGTAGTACCGGACCGGTCCGTCATCACGCGTGAACGCGACCGTCCACACACGATCGTCCTCGCTCCGCCCCGTTACGCTCACATCGCCGTCGTCCAGCATCGAAAGAAACCGCAGGTCCTGCTCGATGGACGGGTCCAGCACCGTCCACTCCGTCCGCAGGTAGTTCACACTCACGGCCTGGGGCTCGAGCGTCTGCGGATGCACCATCACGCCGCTCACATCGGCGCGATCGTCCGCGTGCAGCACGCGCTTCTGACCGCTCGCAAGATCGACCGCAACCAACGCCGCCGTGTCGCGCCCCCTGCTGTCGACCATGTAGAGCGTGTCGCCCGCCCTGTTCAGCCCGATCGGATTCGTCGTCAGCAGATCGTCGCCGGGGATCGTCTCCCACGCCTCGAATCCCTTCTCGGTCTTGCGATAGATCTGGCTTCCCCCGTCGCCGGTCATCGCAAAGGCGAAGCGCACCTGATAGTCGTTGTCGAGCAGATACCCCAGATACGCATCGTTCCGCTCGAGCATCTCCATCTCGCCCGTCAGCACATCGACGCGATACAGATCGTGGAACATGGGATTGCGGTTGTTCAGCCCGATCACGATCTCGCTCGGGTGATCGGCGCTCGTCTGGACCACGCGCGCCGCAGGACGCAGCACCTTCCCGTCCGGACCTCGCATCGGATTGCCGTCCGGACCCGGGATCTCCTCGAACGGCGTGAGGTTCCGATCCTCCCCGCTCTCGATGTCCACCACATGCACCTGCCAGTTCTCGTCGCCCCCCAGATCCTGCAGGTACAGGATGTGGTCGCCCGTGAACGACCAGAAATACTGGCGGATGCCGCGACCATCATCATCGGTCACGGCCCGCGCCTGCTCCGGGTGCTCGCTGGGCGCCACCCAGACATTCAGCACACCATCCACCGGCGCCAGGTACGAGATGTGCTCGCCGTCCGGGCTCACCTGCAGCGACGCCCGCTCCGGATTGCCGAAGAGGATCTCACGCTCGATCAGCGGGACATCCTGCGCACCACAGACCGCCCCCACCATCGACACTGCACACGACAGCACCAGCACACGCTTTCCGATCATTCCAGAACTCCTTGATGTTCAGAGGGCGGCGCGCAGCCACGCCACGCCCCCGCGAACGCCTTTATTGGGATTCCAGCCCGCAAATTGCAGCCGGACGCCCGACCTGTGCCTTCTACCCCTCCGCCGCGCAAGCGGCTGCACCATCGCCCACCACCCGCGCCAGCGCCCGATTCGCGATCAGATACAGAATCCCCAGCACAGCCACGCTCACACCCACCGCAGAAACCCAGAACCACCACGGACGGGGAATCGCGTCCCTGCTCAGCGATCCCTCGATCTCGCTGGCAAGAAACACCGCCACCGCCGTCCGCGGCGCCATGCCCACCAGCGTTCCCAACGCATAGGCGACCCTCGGCACCCGCACTGAACTGAGCACGAGGTTCGTCAGCGCGAACGGAGAGTTCGGCGGGATACGCACCAGCGTCACGATCCCCAGCGTCCGCCAGAAGCCTGCCCCCTGCTCGCCGCCCACCAGCGCGTCACGCACCGCCTTCCACTTCGGATGCTCCTCGAGCAACTTCATCACACGATCACCCGACGCCCGCCTGCCGACCTCGTATCCGATCAGCGAGCCCCCGAAGAACCCCAGCAGCGCCGCGGGCAGCCCGCCGGCAAACCCGAACGCCCACCCGCCGAGCACCGCCTGGGCATAGGTCGGCAGCAGCGCAAGCCCCGCAAACAACGCAAAGGCACTCACATACAGCACCACCCCGATGACCTCATGCCCGCGAAGCCACGGCCCGACCACGCCCAGCGTCCCGAGCAACGCAAACCCACCCAGCGCCGGCATGACACTGGCAACGACCGCGAGCCAGCCCGCCAGCCCGAGCTTCTCGAAGATCGAACCCAGCGTCTCACGCGTCTCGGAGCTCGTGCTGTCCCGCGTGTCCTCACCCATGACCCGTAGGTTAGGACACCGCCGAGTCCCTGCTGGAGTCGAACGCCTGCCCCCGGTACACTCCACGCAGATAGACCATGGTTCCCGCCGGGCGAGAGCCCGCCGCCGGAGGATTGCCAGATGCTCCCCAAGCCCCCGCCCCGCGAGGCGGCACCCGGATTCCTGTTCCTGCCGCCCTACCGCATCCAGGGCATCTCCATCGCCGGCGAGCAGGTCACCCTCCAAGTCCCCGAACTGGATCTTGGCTTCGACATCGGCTCATGCCCCAGAAGCGCCCTGCCCAGCAAGCACCTTGCCATCAGCCACGGGCACATGGACCACATCGGCGCGCTGGCCTATTTCTGCTCCCAGCGCCGCTTCCAGGGCATGGGAACCGCCACCCTCGTCTGCGACAAACGCATCGCACCGGACATCCACGCACTCATGGAGGGCGTCAGCCGACTCGAACGCCAGCGAACGCCCTACGAGATCATCGCCCTCGAAGAGAACGAACGCTTCGAGATCAAGAACAACCTCTACCTCCAGGGATTCGCCGTCGAGCACACCGCCCCGTCCTTCGCCTTCACCGTCATCGAACGACGCACCAAACTCCTCGAAGAACTCGTCGGCCTGCCACAGGAGAAACTCCGCGAACTCAAGGCACGCGGGCAGGAGATCACCCGCGAACTGTTCATCCCCCTGCTCACCTACATCGCCGACACCGAGCCGGGCGCTCACCTCATCCGACCCGAAGTGCTCCAGAGCAGGATCGTCATCTGCGAGTGCACCTTCTTCGACGCAGAGCACCGCTCGCGCGCACGCATCGGCAAGCACATGCATGTCGAGGACATCGCCGAGTGGCTGGGCGTCCTCGAGGCCCAGCACCTCGTGCTCCACCACATCTCCCGACGCACCCACATGGCATCGGCCCGCGCCCGACTCCAGGAACTCCTCAGCGACGAGCAGATGGCACGCGTCCACCTCCTGATGGACCACCGCGCCAACAAGGCCCGCTACGAGGCCCAACTCGCCGAGGCACAACGCGCTCAGGGAACACAGGATTGACACGCCCACCCCGTGCGGCTACCTTGTCCCCCGGCCCCCTGCCATCTGTGCTTCACCACGACAAGGGGCCACGGTGGGCAAGTCTGACACACGCTCGAGGGAGCGGATGAGCGAGACCGATCGCAAACTCTGGGATCGGATGCTGGCGTACCTGCGCGCCGAGCACCCGGATATCTGCCGACAGTGGTTCGAGGAGATCGAGCCTCTTGGCACGCAGGGGGGAACGCTCCACCTGCGCGCCCAGAGTCGCGTCCACCGCGACTACCTCCGCAGACAGTGCGCAGACGCCTTCAGCGACGCCGCACGCAACGCCTCAGGACATCTCCTGAGCGTCATGTTCCTGGGACCCGACGAGCAGGTCCCCGTCCAGGGCCCGGTCGCCGCATCCACACGCATCGACGAGAACGACATCCTCCACGGGGATGTGCTGACCCTGAACCCCGACTATGGCCTCGACACCTTCGTCGAAGGACCGGGCAACCGCTACGCATTCGCCGCCGCCCAGGCCGTCGCGAGGAACCCCGGGAAGTCCTACAACCCGCTCTTCATCCATGGGGGGTTCGGCCTGGGCAAGACCCACCTCCTCCAGGGCGTCTGTCTCGCCCTCCGGGAAGACAATCCTGATATCCGAATCCTCTACCTCTCCTGCGAAGCCTTCGTCACGCACTTCACGGAAGCCATCCGCGCGGGCCAGATGCTCCAGTTCCGCCACTGGTTCCGCGATGTCGATGTCCTGGTCATCGACGACATCCACTTCCTGTCTGCCAAGGAAGGATCTCAGGAGGAGTTCTTCCACACCTTCAATACCCTCTACCA
>WGEO01000006.1 GCA_015492715.1 Phycisphaerales bacterium
GCTTCTCTCGTTCCTGTCCATGATCGACCTGGACCGCCCGCTGGGCCCGCTCCCGTGGTTCATCGCCCCGAGCGTCGTGCTCAGCCTCATGCTTGCCCACGCCCTCTGGCGGCGCCGCACCTCGCGCGCCTGACCCTACCATCCACCGATGGCAGACCAATCACGCGCAACGCCCCGGACCAGCCGGGCGCGCTTTGCCGCCTATCTCCGCTCCAGGAAGGAACAATCCCCAGATCAGCGGGTCCACCCCGACGCAACCACCCAGAAGCGCAAGGCCCGACGCTCGCGTTCCTTCTTCGTCCTCTTTCGCATCTTCTGGCGCCTGCTCCGAGGCCACCGCCTGATCTTCTGCCTCAGCCTCACCACGCTCACCATCGCCACGCTCCTCTCCCTCGTCAGCCCCGCCGGCATCAAGATCGCCATCGACTACATCCTGCTGGACACGCCCGGCCCCGACGGCCTGCCCGCGTTCCTCCCACGCGACCGCATGACGCTCCTGTGGCTCCTCTCGGGTGCCCTCATCGCCGTCGCCGGGCTCAGCGTCTCCATTGCGATCTGGGGACGCTGGCAGACCACCCGCATCACCAAACGCCTCCAGGTCGCCATGCGCAGGGCCCTCTTCGCCCACGCCGTTCGCCTGCCCCTGCACCGCGTCCACGAGATCAAGTCCGGCGGGGTCGCCAGCATCCTCCGGGAAGACGCGGGAGCCGTCGGCGACCTGCTCTTCAGCATGATCTACAACCCCTGGCGTGCCGTCATCCAACTCGGCGGCACGCTCGTCATCCTCGCCACCGTCGATTGGCGCCTCCTGCTCGGGGCTCTGCTCCTGATCCCCGCGATCTGGCTCACCCATCGCGCCTGGATCAACCGCCTGCGCCCCATCTACCGCGACATCCGCCTGACCCGACAGGGCATCGACGCCCACGCCACCGAGAGTTTCGCGGGCATGCGCGTCGTGCGCGGGTTCGCACGCGAACGCGCCGAGACCGCACGGTTCACCACCGCCAGCAACTTCATGGTGCGCCAGGAACTCCTCGGCTGGTGGTGGAGCCGGTTCCTCGAGATCGTCTGGATGCTCCTCATCCCCGCAGCCAGCAGCGCCGTCCTGCTCTACGGCGGGTGGCAGGTCATCCGCGGCACGCTCACCATCGGCGACCTCATGATGTTCAGCACCTACCTCCTCATGCTCCTGGGCCCGCTCGAAGCCCTCGTCGCCAGCGCCACGGGCGTCCAGAACCAGCTCGCCGCATTCGATCGCGTCCTCGATCTCCTCGACGAGCCCACGGAGTTCGAATCCTCGTCCGTGCCCGCCACCCGCACCCTCGACCCCCGCCGCGTGCGCGGCCACCTCGCCCTGGAGCGGGTCTCCTACACCTATCCCAACGCAAAGAAACCGGCCCTGCGCGACATCTCACTCGAGGTCGAGCCGGGACAGGTCGTCGCACTGGTGGGTCCCAGCGGCGCAGGCAAGACCACACTCTGCAACCTCATCGCGCGGTTCTTCGACCCCACCAGCGGACGCATCTGCCTGGACGGAACCGATCTGCGCGAGATCCGCATCGACGCCTACCGTGCCCTGCTGGGCATCGTCGAGCAGGATGTCTTCCTCTTCGACGGCACCATCTTCGAGAACATCGCCTTTGCCCGGCGCGACGCCACCGACGACGAGGTCCGCCACGCCGCGACCCTCGCCGCCGCCCACGACTTCATCATGCAGACCGAATCGGGCTACGACACCATCATCGGCGAGCGGGGGGTGCGCCTCTCGGGCGGGCAGAAGCAGCGACTGGCCATCGCGCGAGCCATCCTCGCCGACCCCCGCATCCTCATCCTCGACGAGGCCACCAGCAACCTCGACGCCGAGTCCGAGGCCCTCATCCAGCAGTCCCTGCGCACCCTCATGGTCGGACGCACCAGCTTCGTCATCGCCCACCGCCTGAGCACCATCCGACACGCCGACACCATCGTCGTGCTCGAGGACGGACGCATCGTCGAGGTCGGCGACCACGCCTCTCTCCTTGCATCCAGCGGCAGGTACAGCGAACTCCTGCGCGCCCAGCTCGAGCCCGCACAGGACATGCCCGGCCCACTGCCGACCTGAGCCCCCGCAAAAATACCCCGTCGACGACCGGCGGGGCATCGTGGAACAACTCGGGATCCAGGACTCGAACCTGGACTAACGGAACCAGAATCCGTCGTGCTACCGATTACACCAATCCCGAATGCTCGCGAATCCTAGGCTCCGCCCGCCCGCGGGCAACCACAAGGACCCCTCGCCCATAGCCTTGGGACGATGCGACGAATCTCCAGATCCGTGTGGATGGGCCTGCTGGGTGTCCTGCTGATCGGGGTGCATGCCCCGGCCCAGGAGCGATCCGCCGAACTGACGGCGATCCTCGACGAGTATCTCGACTTCACCCGGCGCGAGTTCCCCGTCTGGGCCACGCTCCAGGGAGACCTGCGATTCAACGATCGCCTCGCCGACTGGAGCCCCGCCGCCGTTGCACGCAGGCTCCGGACAAGGAAGGAACTGCTCGAACGCCTGGAGGCGATCGACGAGGAGACACTCAGCGAAGACGAGCGCCTGGATCGCCTCCTCCTGCTCCGGCGTCTGCGGATGGACATCGAGTGGGCGAGGTTCTACCCCGAGCAGACGCCCATGACCTCGCGGGCAGGCCCGCAGTTCGAGCTGCCCGAGTTGCCCGATCGGGTCCCGCTGGATACGCCCGCCCATCGCGAGGACTATGTCGAGCGGCTGGAAGCGATCCCCGCCCTGCTGGCCCAGCACGAGCAGCAGATGCGCTTTGGGCTCAACGCCGGCCGCGTGCCCCCGCGTGTGGTCATGGAGGGCACCGTCGAGCAGTGCAGACGGATCAGCGCCGACGCGAAGGACCCCACCCGAAGCCCCTTCTTCAAACCGTTCGTCGAGGACCCCGATGACCCACTCGCCCGCCGGGCCCTGGGCGCGATCCGCGACGGGATCATCCCGGCGTTCGATCGCCTGGCCCGCTTTCTGGAGCGCGAGTACCTCCCGGCGTGCAGGGAGACCATCGCCGCCGGCGATGCGCCCGACGGCGCTGCGATGTATGCCCTGGCCCTGCGCCAGCACACGACGACAAGCCTCACCGCCGACGAGATCCACGAGATCGGCCTGCGCGAGGTGGCGCGGATCCGCGCCGAGATGCTGGAGGTCATCCGCCGGACGGACTGGTTCGCCGGCGGGCATGGCGCAGGACTGGACGACGACGCGCTGTTCGACGCCTTCGTGGCCTATCTGCGAAGCGACCCGCGTTTCTACTACACCGATCCGCAGGACCTTCTGCGCGCCTACCGCAACATCTGCAAGCGCGTCGATCCGGAACTGGCGCGCCTGTTCCGCCTGCTCCCGCGCACGCCCTACGGCGTGCGGGCGCTGCCCGCGCTGGGCGCAGAGCACGCCCCCAACGGCTATTACTACCAGGGGTCGCTCTCGGCGGGGCTGCCCGCGTACTTCGTCGTCAACACCTCCCTGCTGGATCAGCGACCCCGGTACGAGATGATCGCCCTGGCGCTCCACGAGGCCGTCCCCGGGCATCACCTCCAGATCGCTCTGGCCCAGGAGATCCAGGGCCTGCACCCGTTCCGGCGCGAGATGCAGTTCACCGCCTTCGAGGAGGGCTGGGCGCTCTACAGCGAGCGCCTGGGGCTGGAGATGGGCGAGCGCCCGTTGGCCCGGGGCGGGCGAGGGCTCTACGAGGACCCCTACGACGACTTCGGACGCCTGACCTACGAGATGTGGCGGGCCTGCAGGCTCGTCGTCGACACGGGCATGCACGCCATGGGATGGACACGCGAGCAGGCCGTCGACTTCATGCGCACCAACACGGCGCTCAGCGAGCAGAACATCGAATCGGAGATCAACCGCTACATCGGCTGGCCCGGACAGGCCTGCGGCTACAAGCTGGGCGAACTCAAGATCCGCCAGTGGCGCGCCGAGGCCGAGCAGACGCTTGGCGATCGATTCGACCTGCGAACCTTCCACGAGGTGCTCCTCTCCGCCGGCGAACTGCCGCTCGACATCCTGGAGCAGCGCGTCCGGCGCTGGATCGCGACGCAGGGTGGCTGACGCCCGTTCCGCATGACAGGACACGCAGGAAGCGATGAGATCCTCTCTCATACCTGGGCGCCCGCGTCGAGCGGGGCGACGATCCATCACGCCGCATGCCTACCTTTGCCCGTGTGCCGCACGGAGGTTCATGCTGCAGCGGGCGTGCCGACACCCGATCCGGGGCAGCGATCCGATGCCCCATCGGACCGCGCAGCCGTGCCGTCGCCCCGCCATCCCCCGGCGTTCTACGCCCGCCTCTGGCGACTCGTCCGCCGCCTCGCCGTGCTCGTGATCGGGGCCACCGTGGTGCTCGTCGGCGTGGTGCTGCTCGTGACGCCCGGGCCGGCATTCGTCGTGATCCCCCTGGGCCTTGCGATCCTTGCCGGCGAGTTCCTCTGGGCCAGACGCCTGCTCCGGTACCTTCGTGATCAGGTCGTCCGCGCCGCGGGCCGGGTCTCCGGTCGCTTCTCCCGCGACGGGCGTCCGCCTTCCTAACCTCATCCATGCGCGAGTCCGAACTGCTCGAGCACATCTATGCGCGCACGGCCGGCCTTGGGCGCACACACCCGGATGTCATCGTGGGTCCGGGCGACGACGCGGCGATCGTGCGCACGCCCGCGGGCGATCTGCTGGCCCTCGGCGTGGATCAACTCGTCGAGGGACGCCACTTCACCGCGCAAACCCCCCCGGAACTCGTCGCCCGCAAGGCCCTGGCGCGCAGCCTGAGCGATCTAGCCGCCATGGGGGCCGATCCATGCTGGGCGCTTGCGACCTGTGCCGTTCCGCCGACCTGCCAGCACGCGCGCGAACTGGCAGACGCCATCCACCACTGGGGCGAGCGCTTCGCCTGTCCCGTCGTGGGCGGAGACCTCAGCGCCACGAGCGGCCCGCTGGTGCTGACGACGACGACGATCGGGCGCACATCCCGACCCGTCACGCGTGCGGGTGTTCGTCCCGACGACCTGATCTGCATCACGGGACCGGTCGGCGACAGCCTCGCGACGGGACATCACCTGACCTTCACGCCGCGACTGCGCGAGTCGCGTGAGATGGTCGATCGCCTCGGGTCCGACCTGCACGCGATGATCGATGTCTCCGACGGGCTCGTGCAGGATGCGCGCAGGCTCGCGCAGGCGTCGGGCGTGCGGATCGAGATCGAACTGGAGCGTGTGCCCCTTCGCACGCCCACACGCCCCGCACCCCGGGCCATCTGCGACGGGGAGGACTACGAACTCCTGTTCGCAATCCAACCGGATCGTGCTCAGGAAGCGCTCGGGACCGTCATCGGGCGTGCTACCGCGGGTGAGCCGACCTGCGCCGTCCTCGACGCACAGGGTAAGGAACTGACCCTGCCCACGGGCGGCTACGACCACGATCTGGGCGCACAAGAATGAGCACGATGCAGTACACGCGCGTGCTCAACTCGCCGGCAGGCGTCGATCGCCTGGCCCGCGATCTTGCGGGCGTCCTGCGCCCGGGCGATCGCGTGGCGCTCGTGGGTCCGCTGGGCGCGGGCAAGACCACACTCGTGCGCCATCTGGCGTCCGTGCTGCGCTGCGACATGCGCCAGGTCGCCAGCCCGACCTTCGTACTCGTGCATCAGTACGAGCGTCCCGACGCGCCGCCGCTGGTGCACATCGACGCCTGCCGCATGGATGAATCCGAGATCGACACGCTGGGCCTGGACGCACTGGACGAGGGCGCGATCGTCCTGATCGAGTGGGCCGATCGCGTCCCCGAACTGGTGGGCGAGGACGCCCTGCGCATCGAGCTGGAGCATGTCGACGAGGGATCGCGCCGTGCGCACATCCGCGTCCCCGCGTCCTGGGAGGCCCGCCAGGGCCTGCCGGCACTCGAGGCACCGCCCGCGACCATCTGTCCGATCACGGGCAAGCGTGTCGAGGGCGATAGCCCGACCTGGCCCTTCTTCGACGAGCGGGCACGCCTGGCGGACCTGGGGCGATGGCTCAGCGAGTCGTACCAGATCAGCAGGCCCATCGACCAGCAGGACATCGAGCAGAGCGACTAGCCCCCCGCTACGATCCGGGCATGGAGCGAATCTCCCGCCCCGGCGCGATCTGGGTTCTGGCGTTGGCATCGCACGCCCTTGCGCAGGGCGAGCAGGCAGGCGTCGCACCGCCCGTGCGCCGGACGGGCCTGTGGGACCTGTTCGTCCAGAGTTTCGACCTGTTCAGCGTGCTGCTGATCGCCGGGTCGCTGATCGCCGTCGCGCTGATCGTCCGCGGGCTGTTCGATGTCCGACGGCGGGTCATGCTGCCGCCTCGCACGATCGCACGCATGCGGGAGCTCGCCGACGCCGGCCGATTCGGCGAGATGGTCGAGGCCGCACGCAAGGATCGTTCGATCGTCGGGCGCGTGGTGCATGCCGCCGCCAGCAGCGAGGACACCTCGCCCGAGGGCATGCGCGAGATGGCAGAGACCGTCGCGGGCCAGCAGTGCGCCCGCTGGTACCGCAAGGTCGAACCGCTGAACCTCATCGGCAACCTCGGGCCCCTGCTGGGACTGGCGGGCACGGTCTGGGGCATGATCCTCGCCTTCCAGGGACTGGGCATGGCGGGCGGCGAGGCGAACCCGGGCGTGCTCAGCCTGGGTATCTCCAAGGCCCTCTTCCACACGCTGCTCGGGCTGCTCCTGGCGGTGCCGTGCCTGGCGGCTCACGGCCTGCTGCGGGCCCGCGTCGACGCCTACTGCAACGAGGCGATGGTCATCGCCACGGACCTCGTCGATCGCCTCATCGCCTACCGCAAAGCCCAGCCCGAACGCGCCGGAGCCGTCGCATAGCGCCATGCGCATCAGCACGCCCAGATCAACCTCGGCGAAGATCAATGTCACGCCCATGATCGATGTCGTCATGTGCCTGATCGTCTTCTTTCTCATCGTCGGCCAGCTCGCCTCGGATCGCCTTGCCCGCGTCGACCTGCCCGCTACGACCATCGGCACCGAGCCCGACAGCACGGAGACCCTGATCGTCAATGTGCTGCCAGATGGCAACACCGTGCGTCTGGTCGTCGACGGGCGGGAATCGACGATGGAAGGACTCGAGACACATCTGCGTCAGTATGCGGCAAGCGGCGCCGAGGTCCGCCTGCGCGCCGATCGGACCATCCCCTACGGCCGCCTCCGGCCCGTCATCGATGCGTGCCGGGACGCCGGCGTGCGCACGCTCACCCTCGCCACGGAGGTGGACTCATGAGCCTCCGCGCGCGCGATGCGGCGTCCCGGAGCGGCGCCCACTGGCCCAGCATGACACCCATGGTCGATGTCGTGCTCGTCATCCTCGTTTTCTTCATGGCCTCGGCGGCGTTCCTCGGCCCCGAATGGCTGCTGCCCGTCGGCGTGCCGACCCTCGCCGCACCCTCGGACGAGCCCGATCCCTTCGCCCTGCCCACGCCGAGATTCGAGGTGCGTCTCCAGGTCGCCGATGGCACACGCGTACGGGTCAGCGGGCTGGGCCTCGATCGTGCGCCCATGGACGCCCTTGCGCCGCGTGTGCGCAGCCTGGTCAGGGCCGTCCCACAGGACGATCTGATCGTGGTGCTCGTGCCCGAAGACGGCGTGCCCTACGGGGCGGTCGTGCAGGCACGGGCGATCTGTGAGCTTGCGGGTGCCCGACGGGTCGCGCTGCAGTAACACGCCCCTTCCCGCGCCACGAAGCTCGAGCCTCATGCCCGCCTCGGGATTGGGCTGTAAACTCCACGCCGAGCCGGAGAGCGGATTCATCGGTCTCGAGCGGATCCGAACCGACGGCCCCGCCGACCGGGAGAGGTCGAGCGTTCGCGGCCGTTGCCTTGCGGCCTGCTAGCATTGCCCATGCGAGAGGCCGGATCGCTCGAGGACCTGCACCCGCACGAGGTCGCCCAGCGTCAGCGGGGGGTGCTGGTCGCGGCGTTGCGGAGCATCTTCCTCGCGGCGTTCATCATCGTCGCCGTGCTCGCGATGCTCGGGGGCGAGGGCTCGGGCGAGCGCATCCCCCTCGTCGAGGGCTGGTATCTCATCCTCGGCTTTGCGATCGTCCTGGCGCTCGTCACCGCCCTCATCGACTGGCTGACGCCCAACAAGAAGATCTCGACGATCGCCAGCGTGTTCTTCGGCATCATGGTCGCCATGCTGGCGACCTTCGTCGCCGGGCAGTTCATCGACCTCATCGCCTCGCTGTACGACATCCAGTACGCGCAGCTGATCAGCACGGCGAAGATCCTCGTGGGGATCGCGCTGGCCTACCTGGGCGTCGTCACCGTGCTCCAGACGCAGGACGACTTCCGCCTGGTCATCCCCTATGTCGAGTTCGCCAAGCAGATCCGCGGCACGCGCCCCTACCTGCTGGACACCAGCGCCCTGATCGACGCGCGCATCCTCGACATCGGCGAGACGGGGCTCATCCAGGCCCCGCTGATCATCCCCGAGTTCGTCGTGCGCGAACTGCAGGCGCTGGCAGACAGCAAGGACCGCCTCAAGCGTGAGCGCGGCAGGCGGGGCCTGGAGGTCATCGGCAAGCTCCAGCGATCGCCCAGCCTCGATGTCACCATCGACGACACGCCCGTGGCGGGCAAGGCCGTCGACCAGATGCTCGTGAGCCTCGCCAGCTCCATGCCCGCCGTCATCATCACCACCGACCACGGCCTGACCCGCGTCGCACGCATCCAGGGCGTCAAGGTCCTGAACCTCAACGACCTGGCCGGCGCCATGAAGCCCAGCCTCGTGCAGGGCGAACGCTTCCGCATCCGCCTGGTCAAGCCCGGCGAGCAGAAGGGACAGGGCGTGGGCTACCTCGAGGACGGCACGATGGTCGTCGCCGAGGACGGCGAAAGGGCCATCGGCAGGACCGTCACGCTCACGGTGACGAACATCGTGCAGACCTCCGCCGGCAGGCTCATCTTCGGACGCATCGACGAGGCGACGGACGACAGCGACGCCTCAGGCCCGGACGACGCGGACGCGCGCGAGGCGCCGGCAGACACGCCTTCGCTGGCGAAGCAGAGCGAGAGCGCCGGCGACCGGCTGGGCCAGCGGGGCACGGGCGATCGCGACCGCCCGCTCCCCCGACGCGGACCGGAAGAACGCCCGCGCTCGCCCCGCAACCCCCGGCGCTAGCGGACGCGCACATGGGCGCACCGTGGGGCGCGGTCTCTGGTGTGTGCGCTATGGGCAGCCCTCTTCGAACTCGTCGAGATAAATGAAGAAGTCGCCCGCGTCGATTGCTCCGTCGCCATTGAAGTCGGCACGAAGGTCGTCTGCGGCGAAGAGGTCGAGGAAGACGAAGAGGTCTGCGCCGTCCAGCACGCCGCTCCGGTCGATATCCGCGCAGCAGTCGTTGGGGCGTGTCCAGGGGAAGATGTACGCCGAGCCGGAATCGAACTCGCTGACATCATCTTTACTTGCCCCGATGATGGAAGTGCCGGCGCTGATCGCGACGGACCAGCCGAAAGAATCACCGATCCCCCCGTCGAAGGCGGTGAGTTTGGTCGTCTGGTTCCACGCGTTGCCAGCACGCTGGAAGACATACGCCGAGCCAGAATCGAGCTCGGGGTCGTCGTCGCCATATGCCCCGACGACGGCGGTGTCGCCGTCGATCGCGACGGAGAAGCCGAAGAAGTCGTCCGCCTGCCCGTCGGAGGCGAGGAGTTTGTCGATGAAGAACCATGATCCTGCGACGCGCCGGAAGACATAGAC
>WGEO01000007.1 GCA_015492715.1 Phycisphaerales bacterium
CCCCACGACAGCCCTCACCACACCGCCGGCGCCCCCGCCTCGTCTCGCCTCCCCCGGAAGACACGACAAAGGCCCACGGATCGGGATCCGCAGGCCCCTTCGAGATCACACCGCCCACCCGGCCGCGTCGCAGCGGCCCGCCTCGCACCCTCAGCCGCTCGCCTTCGCGAAGCGCTCGCCCACCGCGGGCCAGGAGACGACATTCCACCACGCCTTGATGTAGTCCGGGCGCCGATTCTGATAGTGCAGGTAGTACGCGTGCTCCCAGACATCCAGCCCAAGGATCGGCGTCCCCTGCCCGCCGCCGAACGCCGCCGGCATCAACGGGTTGTCCTGATTCGCCGTCGAGCAGACCGCCAGCTTCCCACCCTGCACCACCAGCCAGGCCCACCCGGACCCGAACCGATTCGCCGCCGCATCGGAGAACTGCGTCCGGAACGCCTCGAAACTCCCGAAGTCCCGCGCGATCGCCTCACCCAACGCCCCGTCCGGCTCCCCACCCCCATCGGGCGAAAGGATCGACCAGAACAGCGTGTGATTGGCGTGCCCCCCACCGTTGTTCCGCACCGCCGTCTGCTTCTCCACGGGCAACTGGTCCAGATGAGCAATCACATCCTCGATAGGGCGATCCACCCAATCCGTCCCCTCCAGCGCCGCGTTCACCTTGGCGACATACCCCCCGTGATGCTTCGTATGGTGAATCTCCATCGTCCGCGCATCGATGTGAGGCTCCAGCGCGTCGTACGCAAATCCAAGCCCCGGAAGCTCATACGCCATCTGTCAGTCCCCTTTCTCGTGTGCCGCCAACCGCCTTGCCACACCCGACCACCAGAGCGACCCGCCCCCATCCGTGGAAACAGTGTGGAAATGCATCCGCCCGACTTGCGTTCTCTATCCGACGATGGTACATTTGCCCGCTCAACAGCGGATGCACACGCGCACGGATGCCGCGGCCAGCAATGGGTGACTATATCGGACCTCCCCCCGCAGTCAACCGCACCGCCTCCAGACGGTGCCCAACACGGGAACGGTCAACCTCGGACGCGCCACCCAGCAGGGCCGAAAACCGCCTCAGAGGGGCCCCAAAAAACCCCTTGGAAGGCCGACAACACGGGAAATCGGCAGGCAGAACAGAACCCTGCCACGCCGAATGCGTAAGAAAGGGTGTCAGGATCTTGTCGTGACTCCCAAGTTTGTTCGTGGGGAATAATCCTGGGAACTACGCTGGCTTGCAGCCAGCCCCCCGGGATGCAGAACGCTGGGTCGACGAATGGAAAACCAGACCTCGCTCCGGGCAGGTGGGCCCGAGCGGGTCGATCATCGCCCCGCAGCAGCGAGCAGTCCGCGGGGTGACGCAGGGGACACGCGGGCGAACACGATCGCCCGGAAAGCGGAAGAAAGGTCTCAGACGAGATGGTCATGGCAAGTGCTGAACGCAAGACTCCGATGCCGCTGGAACAGGCCGGCATGCGTACCCGACGGGTCGCCGGGCAGGTCACCAAGGCCGCAGGCCGCACCAGCGCCCGTGGCGTGCGCCGTCGCCTCAGCCGCGACGACCAGCGCATCCTCGACCACCTCCTCGAACACGAGCAGGACTTCATCGACTCCGAGGAGTTCTATCGCGAGGACGCCGAGAAGCGCATCTACGACGAGGCACCCGAGGTCGCCAAACCCGACACCACCTGGTACCACCCGGTGATGGACGACCTCTCGGGCTCGCGCACCACACGCACCGTCAAGAGCGCCCAGCAGGTCATCCTCACCGGCGCCGAGGAACGCGTCCTCTTCCTCCAGTTCAACTACGCCCGCTACATGGTCAACAAGATCCAGAAGGAGATCTGGGCCAGTCCCACACGACAGCCCACACCCGAGCAGGCCGAGGAAATCCTCTCCTGGTATCGACGCGCCGACAAGATCCGCGAGCAGATCGCCGAGACCAACCTCGCCCTCGTCCTGGCCATGGCCAAACGCACCCGCATGAGCGAGGTCGACTTCGCCGACCTCGTCAGCGAGGGCAACATGGCACTCCTGCGCGCCGTCGACAAGTTCGACGCGGGCCGCGGCTTCAAGTTCAGCACCTACGCCTGCCGCGCCATCCTCAAGGCCTTCAGCAGGCAGGGCATGAAACTCAGCAAGTACCGCCAGCGATTCCCCACCGACTTCGACCCCAAACTCGAGAAGTCCAACCACCTCGAGACCAAGCGGGCAGACTTCGAGAAGGACGCCGCAGAAGAGGTCCGCCGCATCGTCCTCGAGAACGAGGCCGACCTCACCGAGGTCGAACGCACCGTCATCGAGCACCGCTTCAACCTCAAGACCGACGCCGAGCCCGCCATGAACGAGAAACCCATGACCCTCGAGCAGGTCGGGCAGATCATCGGCGTCACCAAGGAACGCGTCCGACAGATCCAGAACAAGGCCATGGAGAAAATCCGCCTCAAACTGGAAGCCTCCTTCCTCGGCACCGAAACCGAAACCACCGAAGAAGAAGAACCCCAGGAAGCCTGAGACCATGGGGCATATACACTCCGGGAAACCCACGGGCTCCGCAGGGAGCCCTTTCTCATGCGCCCAAAAATCCACCCTGTCCAGACCCCCCGCCGGGAACTCCACGCCACACGAACGCGAACAGAATCAGGCCCCCGCGGGTTCACCCCGCGGGATGAACGCGCGCACGGTCGGGTCGTGGGGCGGGGCGTGCCTACCGTTTGGCTCGCACCTCGCGGGCCGACCCCACGCGCCCACCGAGGGTCCACAGCCATGAATCCAGTCGAGGCGCCTGCCATGAGTGTGTCCGCCGAATCCTCCTCCGCTCCGAACCCCGCCGGCCATGTCTCCCTCGATCCCGACAAGAAGCACGATCCCCACGCCACCCGCTTCGGGGACTTTCTCAAGGCCACCATCAAGTTCGAGGCCTCCGACCTCCTCATGAAGACCGGGCGGGCGCCCACCATCCGCCTGCGCGGTGCCCTCAAGCCCCTCGACACCCCCCCCATCACCGCCGAGGAGTTCCTCCAGATCGCCAAACACATCCTCACCGAGGAGCAGTTCCAAGACCTCCACAAGTTCGGCTCCGTCGACTTCGCCTACGACTACGACGAGAAGAACCGCTTCCGCGTCAACCTCTTCCAGGCACGAGGCAAACTCTCCATCGCCGCACGACGCATCACCAGCAACATCCTCCCCTTCGACAAACTCCACCTCCCCCCCATCATGTCCGAGATCGCCATGCAGCCCCAGGGCCTCGTCCTGCTCTGCGGCGTCACCGGCTCGGGCAAGAGCACCACCATCGCCTCCATGCTCGACTATGTGAACCAGCGCAAGCCCGTCCACATCGTCACCATCGAAGACCCCATCGAGTACATCTTCGAGGACAAGAAGGCCACCATCAACCAGCGCGAGATCGGCATCGACTGCCTCGACTTTAAGATCGCCCTCCGAGCCCTGGTCCGCGAGAACCCCGACATCGTCCTCGTCGGCGAGATGCGCGACGCCGAAACCTTCGAGGCCGCACTCATCGCCGCAGAGACCGGACACCTCGTCTACGGAACCATCCACGCATCCAGCACCACCCAGACCTTCAGCCGCATCTACGGCCTCTTCCCGCAGGACGAGATCGAGGAGATCCGCAAGATCCTCGCCTACCAGATGCGCGCCTTCGTCTACCAGAAACTCCTGCCCACCCTCCACGAGAACATCCACCGCATCCCCGCACTCGAGATCCTCATCAACAACACCGTCGTCCAGAAGCACATCCTCGACGGACGCGAGGGCGAACTCCGCGAATACCTCAACTCCGTCGAGGCACGACAGACGGGCATGATCGACTTCAACCCTGTCTCTTAT
>WGEO01000008.1 GCA_015492715.1 Phycisphaerales bacterium
CACATGAGAGTATCGAGCAAACGACACAGATCTGTGTGACAGGACACATATCTGTGTCGCAAGAGACAGTAGCGAGGCGGAAGCGTGCGCGATGTATGGTGAGTGACATCGGTGTCACTGCACCATCCGCATCACGCTCACCGCCGCGTACAGGCCCGCCACCTGCTCGCGCGCCACGACTCTCGGCGGGTACGCCATGTTCAGAGGCTGCAGACGAATCAACTCCTCCCCCTGCTCGCCGCGCTCGAAGAATACACGCTTGAAGGTCGTCTCGTGGTCCGGCTCCAATCGGCAGAAGCAGTCCTTCCCATCTGTAACATCGCGCGCAGGACTGAATATCACAATGTCCCCCTCGCGATACTCCGGCTCCATAGAATCGCCCACCACCCGTGCCGCAAACGCGTCCGGATCTGACAGGTCCGGGCAGCGCACATACTCGTCGGCGACGCGCGCCGGATATCCCAGATCCGTGAACTCCGTCGGATACCCCGCCGCCACGGAGTTGATCAGCGGGACCTCATGCTCCAGACGAACCCGCTCGGGCTCCTGCCCTTCGATCTGCCCGATCAACGCCCGCAGCCGCCCCTGGCGATAGGCCTCGTCCAAGCCGCCCTCGCCCAGCAGCCGGAGCAGTTCGCGCACCTGTCGGCCACGGGCCTCGGCGGCCTCCAGTCGCTCGCGCACGCTCGCCGGCGTTCGCTCCAGGCGGCCCAGTTCCACCAACTCCCCCGACGGAAGCATCAATGCCTCCTCGATCGCCCCCAGCAACGCCTCATTGACCCCGCTGCGCAGCCCGTTCTCGATCTGGGACAGATACGACTTGGCACACCCGACCATCTCGCTCAGGCGAGCCAGCGACAGACCCAGCTCCACCCGCCGACGGCGCATCCGCTCACCCAGATGTCCCCGCTCGCTCATGGTCGTCCCTGTGCGCCCATTCGTGGCGATACCAAACATAAGCCTTGCAAATCGTTCATCCGCTGGTAAACTAGCCGGAAATGGATTCGTTGTCCAGTGATCTGTGCCGGGTGCAGGCGAGAAAGGAGCGGAAATGCCGGATGTTGCCATCGACCTCAGGAAAAGACCGGATCCAGGGCTCGTCGAACTCATCCTCATCCGTGCCGAGTTCCTTCCCCCGAAGGATCGCTCGCTCCTGCATGCCTATTTCGAGCGGGGCGTCGCCAGTGCCGACCTCGCCCGCCTCGAGGGCTGTGCCCCGCGCAGCATCCGTCGGCGTGTCCGGATCCTTGCCCAGCGCGTCCTCGATCCCACCTTCGTCTTCGTCATGCGACACATCGAGACCTTCACCTCCACTCGCAGGCAGGTCGCCCAACTCGTCTATCTCCACGGCAGGTCACGCCGGGAGGTCGCCCGCATGCTCGCCCTGGGCCTGCACACCGTCCGCCGACACTGCATCGCCATCGAGGAACTCGCGGGCCAGCACCAGCAGAGGGCGGCATGACCAGACGCCGACGCGAAGCCGCCCTCATCCTCGCCGTCCGTCCGGGCCGACTCCGCGCCGCCCGCACCGATCGCCAGGCCCGCCTGCAGGATGCCCGCGACGAGATCCTGCGCGCTTGTACCCCGGGGTCCGTCACCCTCATCACGGGTCCCAGCGGGAGCGGCAAGTCCACACTCCTGCGCATGCTCGCACGCACTCGCAGACAAGCCGTCGTCGCCCCCGATCCGCGCACGCTCCGTCCGTCCTGTGCCGTCGAGCAGGTGGGAGCGACATGCGACGATGCCCTGCGCATCCTCGCGATGGCCGGCCTGAGCGACGCGCCCGCCATCCTCACGCGCAGCGATCGCCTGAGCGAGGGTGAACGCGCCCGCCTGGCCCTGGCGATCGCCATGGACGCCGCCGAACGCACGAACGCACCCCTCGTGCTCGTCGATGAGTTCTGCAGCGTGCTCGACGCACGCCTTGCCACGAGCGTCGCCCGCTGCTTCGCCCGTTGGGTGCGCTCGACCCGCCAATGCGCCGTCGTCGCAACGGCTCGCGACGACCTGATCGAACGACTCTCCCCCGACCTCGTCTGCCGGCTCGCCGACGATGCGAGCTGGCTGTGTGTCAGGGGAGACCATGAACCAGCGAGCCATCCGCCGAGGGCTGCGTAGCACCCGCTCGCCCGTCATCCTGATCAGCCGGGGCACGCGCGACGACCTGGCGTGCCTCGCCCACCTGCACTATCGCGCAGGGTGCCCCGCGACGATCGAGCGCGTGCTCCGTGCGCACATCGAGGGCGACCTCGCCGGCGTGCTGGCCGTCAGCCGCCCCACGCTCAACGGCCCCTGGCGTGCCGAGGCCTGGCCGGGCGTCTTCGACGCGGGATCACACAAGCAGCGTGCCCGCGCCGTCAACACGCTCCTGCGCACCATCTCGCGCGTCATCGTCGCGCCCTCGTGCCGGGGGCTGGGCGTGGCCTCGTCCCTCGTGCGGGCATACCTCGCCGAGCCGATCACGCCCGCCACCGAGGCACTCGCGACCATGGGCGCCTACACGCCCTTCTTCGAACGCGCCGGCATGGTCCGATTCGAGCGGGCGCCCACCCGACGCGACCTGCGTCTCGTGCGTGCCATGCACAGCGCCGGCGTGCGCAGTCCCCACCGCCTGCTCGAGACGCGCTGTGCCCGCCGGGTCGAGCCTGCCCTGCGCTCCTGGGCACGCGCCGGCCGGGCCACGCGCAGGATCGCACACGGGCCGCTGTGCGAGATCGCGTTCTGCGCCGCGTCGACGCTGATCCGTCCGCGACTGGTCTTCTGCCAGGGGCAGGGACCGTACGCCATCGCACGAAAGGAACCCGATGCACGAGCCTGAGATGCCCGCCCAACCCGCCGACCTCCACCAGTGGCTGCGCGAGCAGATCGGGCTGGTCGTGCCGACCGTCCCGCTGATCGCCGGGCACGCCTCGCCCTTCGCCTATCTCGTCCACGCCTTCTTCGAGGAGCCACCCGCACCACATGCCGGCTGCCCGCGCAGCACCCCGCGCGACTGCGTCGTCTGGGCCAATCGCGGCGGGGGCAAGACCTTCCTCGGCGCCGTCGCCACCATGCTCGACCTGCTCTTCAAGCCCACGATCCAGATCCGCATCCTCGGCGGCTCGCTGGAGCAGTCCCGACGCATGCACGCGCACCTGTGCGACCTCTTCCAGCACGACGCGCTGCGCCCGGCTCTGGACGGACGCATCACCCGCTCACGCGTGCGACTGGCCAACGGCTCGTCCTGTGAGGTCCTCGCCCAGAGCCAGACCTCCGTCCGGGGCACACGCGTCCAGAAACTCCGCTGCGACGAGGTCGAACTCTTCGACCCCGAGATCTGGGAGGCCGCCCAGCTGACAACCATCTCCAAGCGCTGCGGGCCGGTCCTCGTGCGCGGATGCATCGAGTGCCTGAGCACCATGCACATGCCCCACGGCATCATGTACCGCATCGTGCGCGAGGCCGAGGGCGGCGCACGCCGGCTCTTCAAATGGGGGGTCGTCGATGTCCTGGGCGCGTGCGACGAGGACAGGTCCTGCAGCGACGAGGCGGGCGACTGTCCGCTGCTCGAGGAGTGCGCCGGAAGGGCCAAGCGGCGCGACGCCGCCGGCGAGCCCGCCGGACACCTCGGCGTGGACGACGCCATCAGCCTGAAGGGACGCGTGGGCGAGCAGACCTGGCAGAGCGAGATGCTCTGCCTCAGGCCCAGCCGGAGCGACAGCGTCTATCCCGAGTTCGACGCGCAGGTCCATGTCGTCTCGGCCCTGCCCCGCGATCGCGAGGGCTGGACGCACATCGCGGGCATGGACTTCGGGTTCCGTGCCCCGACCGTGATCCTGCTGGCGGGCGTCGCCCCCGGGGGCGTCCTGTTCGTCGAACGCGAGGTCGTGCGGGCCGGCGCCGTCCTCGACGAGCACATCCGCACCCTCGAGGCGATCTCCCGCACGCATTCGATCGCGTGGGTGGGCGTGGACCCGGCGGGCCGCCAGCGCAACGACCAGACCGGCCTGAGCAACATCCAGCAGATCCGGCGTGCGGGGTTCCGCGTCTGCGACCGCGTGCTCCCGCTCCATCAGGGCATCGAGCTGGTGCGTGCAAGACTCCGCCCGCCGGGGGGCGCCCAGCCCCGCCTGCTCATCCACGAGCGATGCGAGCACCTCATCCAGTGCATGGAACGCTACCGCTATCCGAGCGACAGACCCGAGTCGATCACGCCGGTGAAGGACGGCTCGGACCACGCGCCCGACGCCCTGCGATACATGGTGCAGAACCTGGACCGACCCGTGCGCACGAGCCGATCGAGATACATCCCGTGAGGACGCGGGCTACAGCGGGACGGGGGCGAGCATGGGCACGAGCCACTCGATCACGATATAGAAGGCGGCACCCAGCCCGACCATCCCCAGCACGATCTGCGCGCTCATCCAGAGCACCTGCTTCCAGTAGCCGGCCATCGTCGGCACGCGGACCGCCTTGTACGCCATCGAGACGAAGAACGCCAGCGGCAGCAGCAGGAAGAACCACGCGTCGTGCAGGTCCAGCGGGTCGATGAACGGGCGATAGGCCAGCAGCCAGATCATGAGGACGATCCCTTCGAGAGCACCGCGTCGAGCGCCCCGCTCGTGCGCGGGGTGTCGGATTCTTCCTCGCGCACCGAGGGAAGCAGCGCATCCAGAAACACGATGAAGTTCAGCATCCCCGCCAGCACCGTGTACAGCACCCCGATCTCGTTGACCTTCCCAAGGCTGACCTCCAGGCGGTTGGCACCCGGGGGCGCCAGCGTCGGGGGCGAGCCCCGCTGCCCGGGGGTCAGCGTCTTGAAACGCGTCTGGTGCAGACGGTCGGTCGCAAACGCGAGCGGCCCCACGAACGCCTGGGCGAGGAAACTGATGCGTGTCTCCGTGCGGGGGCTGCGCAGGTCCACGACGCTCAGCCCGCCGATCAGGAGCCCCCCGAAGTACAAGCCCAGCACCCCGACACAGATGCAGGCGGCCCGTCGATATCGACGCTGGACGGCGTGCCCCAGCCCGGGCAGCACGAGCGCCAGCAGACCCGCGATCGGGTCGAAGGTGGTCCCGGCGTGTCCAGAATCGGCTCGTGGCACGGGCAGATCGTAGGAGGGGGTTCGACCGACGACGGAATGCATGGCCTGCGGGCAAATCGGGGAAGGATCGGGATTGACACCGGCCCCGTGGGCCGTAGAGTGCGGCCGCCGGGGCAGCCCCGCCCCGGCATGCATTCGGCCATCGATCAGCACACCTCGTAGACGGGGATGACAGCAATGGAAATGACGCTCATCGGGATTGAGGAGGAGGAGGTCCGGGAATGGGAGGTCGTGTCGGGCTTTGACGACGATGACGATGAGGACGACGACTTCCTGCTCGATGATGACGATGAGGAGGATGAGGACGAGGACTTCTTCGACGACGACGAGGACGAACTGGACGAGGACGACCTCGACGACGATGAGGAGGACGAGGAACTCTGAGGTCCGTGTGGCGGGCCTCGGGGGCGTGCCTCGGGAGGGCCGGGACATGGACCAGTCGTCGGATCAGCAGGATCGTCAGAAGTCGGTGGTGGATCGCAGGCTCGGGCTGGATCGTCGCCAGATCCAGTTGGAGATGGGGCAGGCCACGGGGCTGGAGCGTCGTCGCGGGCCGGGGCGTCGTCTGAGCGACTTTCAGCGCAGCGCCGAGGAGGGTGAGCACACGCGCGAGCAGTTCCTCTTCCTGATGGCCATCGATGCGTTCAAGAAGGCCAACGGGGCGCAGTTTCCCTCATGGAGCGATGTGCTGGAGGTGATCCGCCTGCTGGGCTATCGCAAGACGATGCCCAGCGAGTTGAACCTGCCCAACGCCGAGGACTGGCGCGAGCG
>WGEO01000009.1 GCA_015492715.1 Phycisphaerales bacterium
ATGCTGCGCCTTCCCGTGGTCGGGCCCCTGCTGCGGTCGATGAGTGCCGGACGGATTGCGCGCCTGCTCTCGGTGCTGCTCGCCAGCAGGATTCCGCTGGTCGAGGCGCTGGAACTGACGCGCAACACGATGACGAACCGGGAATATCGACTCCTGCTGGAGGACTCGATCGAGCGTGTGACCAAGGGCGAGAGCCTCAGCAGTGTGTTTGCGGACTCGCCCCTCGTCCCGGCCTCGATGACCGAGGCGCTCCGGTCTGCCGAGCGCAGCGGGACGGTCGACTCGGTGCTTGGTGATATCGCGGACTTCATCGAGGAAGACAGCGAGTCGCTGGTGCGCACGCTGACCAGCGTGTTCGAGCCGGTGATCCTGATCGTGCTGGGGGCGCTGGTGGCGTTCGTCGCGATCAGCATCTTCCTGCCCCTGTTCGATCTGACGGCCTCGGCGACGACGGGAGGTGCCTGATCATGCGTCATACCAGCAGCATCGGGCTGCATCTGGGCAGGGGATGGGCATCGGGCGTGCAGTTGCGTCCCGGCGGGCGTCTGCGGGCGTCGATGCTCGTCGAGACAGGGACCGAGGATCTCAGCGAAGAGACCGTCGCCCGTGTTGCACGGATCCTGGATCGGCGGGGCTTCGAGGGGCGGCGTGTCACGCTGTGCGCCCCGGATGATGCGGCCATCAGCGCACTGCTCGATGTGCCCGATCGCGCCAGCGGCGCACCGATCGATCAGATCGTGCGGAGCGAGTTGGCGCGTCTTGCGCGAGCCGAAGCGAGCACGCTGTGCGCCACGAGTTGGGACCTGCCGGCCCACGCTCGCCAGCGCGAGGGGGCGAGCGTGCTGGGCGTGGCGCTGCCCGAAGACGAAGGCGAGCGCCTGTGCGCCGTGTTCGAGTGCGTGGGCCTGCGGGTGGTCGCGATCGACGCGAGGTTCTGCGCCGTGGCTCGGGCGTGTGGCTCCATCATCCAGGGACAGGAGCTCGCGGGGGTCGTCGAGATCAGCCATGGAGCGTCGCGCGTCGTCGTCCTGCATCACGACACGATCGTGTACGAGCGATCGCTGCCGGCGTGCGGACTGGACGGCCTCGTCGCCACCCTCGTCCGCGAACTCCGCACCGATGAGGAGATCGCGACGCATCTGCTGATGCACGAGGGCCTGTGTGAGCAGTTCGGCGACGAGCGGGACGGATGGATCCGCCTGGGCACGGCCCGGGAAGCGATCGCGGCGTGGACATCGGATCTGGCGCGCGAGTGCGAGACCGCCCTGCGCTTCACGCGCGAGCGGTATCGCTGCGGGGCGGCGGGTGTGCTCGTGCTCGCCGGACACGGCGCCCGCATCCCGGGCCTCGCCGAGTTCCTCGAGCCCCTCGTGGAGACCAGGACACACCGCTGGTCGCCCAGCGACGCACTGGGAGACGGCGCCCCCGACGAGCCGGCTCTGGCAACGGCCCTTGGGCTTGCGATGAGGTACGACTGATGAAAGAGACGATCAATCTGCTGCCGAGGGATCGTCTGCGTGCGATCGTGATGCACAGGCGTATCACCCAGTGGGGCGCCGCGGTATCCCTGTGCGCGACCGTTGTGCTGCCCGCTGCGCTGGCACTGCGCGAGGGTGTCGATCCCGCGCTGATCGAACGCGCCCGCCGCTCGGAGGAGATCCTGGCTTCCCTCCAGCAGCAGCGCTCGATGCTGGCGAAGGAACTCGCGGGCCTGCAGCAGGAACTCCGCGCCGAGACGACGCTGGAAGCCCAGGCACGATGGGAGTCCCTGATCGAGCATGTCCTGACGCTGCTGGGCGAGGACGCCGCGCTGGAGCGCCTGGCGATCGAGCGCGTCCAGAGCCCGGACGGCACCGCCCGGTATCACCTTGCGCTGCGCGGCCTCGTCCGAGAGCAGAGCGATGCCCTGGATCTGACCGTCCGTCTCGAGGGGCTCGGCGTCTTCGAGCGGGTGGTCCTCGAAGAGAGCGCACGCCGTGAGACGATCGCCGGAGAACTGATCTCCTTCCGCATCCGCGCAACCCTGCGAGGGAGTGAGGCATGAAACACGACTCACGAATGATCGTCGTGCATCTCACGGGCGTGACGGGACTGGTCGCGGTGCTCCTGGTCGCCTATTTCCTCGGCATCCGTGCCCGCCTGGACGCCGAGGCCATGACCGCCTCGATCCAGCAGAAGATCGCATCCGGTATGACCTCTGCGGACGCTCTCCGACAAGACATCGCCATGCTGGAAGAAGAGGTTCGCACCCTGCGCACGCGGGCAGATCAGACTTTTCATCTTCGCCCGCTCTCTTCGCGCAACACGCTGCTCGCGGAACTGGGAGAACGGATCCGCGCCGCCGGCATCACGGTCGATGAGATGATCCCGGCGGGGGAAGAAGACGGCGACGGACTCGTTCGCGTCATCATCCGCCTTCGTGCCCACGGACGGCTCACGGACCTGCTGGCGCTCATGCGCACCCTGCGTGCGGACCGTCCGGATATCACCGTGCGCACGCTCGAGGTCCGCGGTGATCCGCTCAGGGGCGATGGCGCGCAGGCCTTCTCGGTCCAACTCGTGTGGTTTGCCGATCCTGCGGATGGTGCGGGACGGAATTCCGGCTGATCGCCTTGCACCTGCCCATGCCGAATCGTCCCTTGGAGACATGAAGAAGTCTCGCAGGGTGTATGTCGGGCTGCTGACGACCGCGATCGCGGCGCTGGGCGTGGATCAGATCTTTCTTCAGAGCGAGCCGGGGGCGGCGTCTGCGGCGGCGGTCGCACCCGCGGGTGATGCACCCATCGAACCGCCATCCATCGGTGCGTCCGAGAACGACCAGACCGAGACACTGGCGCAGATCCTCGCCTCGCTTGGTGCCCCGCTGCCGGTCGATCGGAACTGCTTCGCCATTCCCGAGTACTGGCAGCCCCGGGATACCACGCCGGATGTGGCGCCCCAGACCGACCCTCTGCCTCCGCTCGTGCTGACGAGCACCTCGCCCGTGGGGGCCGTGATCAACGGGCGTCCCGTGCGGATCGGCGCGTTCGTGGACACGGACGAGTCCATCCGCCTCGTGTCCGTGGGCGAGTCCGAGGGCGCGGCGTCGGCGATCGTGGAG
>WGEO01000010.1 GCA_015492715.1 Phycisphaerales bacterium
TGCTGACCCTGGTGCTGCTGGGCTCGGCGTTGCTGATCCATCGCGCACGCGACCGCATGATCGCGGCGCAGGATGCGCTGCGTGCCGCCAACGAGGATCTGGAGGCACAGGTGCGCGAGCGGACGAAGCGACTCGAGTCGCTCGTCCTGAGCGATCAACTCACGGGGCTGCCCAACCGTCGATGCTTCGAGCAGCGATTGCGCCGGACGATGATGCGTGCCCGGCGCAGCGGCGAGCATTACGGCGTGCTCTTCTTCGACTTCGACCGCTTCAAGGTCGTCAACGATTCACTCGGGCACGATGTGGGCGATGCCCTGCTCGTCAGCATCGCCGATCGGTTCCGTGCGTCGCTCCGGGAGACGGACACGGCGGCCCGCTTCGGCGGCGACGAGTTCGTCGTGCTCCTGAGCCCGCTGGCCTGCCCGCAGGACGCCGTCGGCGTCGCGGAGAAACTGCTGGATGTCTTCGCCGAGCCGCACCAGGTCGGCGGGCACGCGATCGTCTCGACGGCCAGCATCGGGGTCGTCACGAGCGAGATCGCCTCGGGCGGTGCCGAGGAGATGATCCGCGACGCGGACTCGGCCATGTACAGGGCCAAGGCGATGGGCAAGGGGCGCGTCGTGGTCTTCGATCGCGCCCAGCACGAGCGGGCGATGGATCGCCTGCGCCTGGAAGAGGACCTGCGCGGCGCGATCGATCGCGATGAACTCGTCCTTCTGTATCAGCCCATCGTGGACATCGAGAGCGGGCGGATCGCGGCCTGCGAGAGCCTGATCCGATGGGAGCATCCGACCCGCGGGCTCGTCTCCCCCGACGAGTTCATCCCGATCGCCGAGGAATCCGGCCTGATCTCCCAGATCGGCCTCTGGGCGTTCACAACCGCGTGCGCGAGCATGGCCCGCTGGGAGCGTGAGGGCGTGCTCCCGGACGACTTCGCCGTCACGGTCAATGTCTCGAAGAGACAACTGCTCGACCCGGACTGCCGGGACGCCTTCGAGCGGGCTCTTGCGTCGCACGCCGTCTCACCCGATCGACTGTGGCTGGAGGTCACCGAGACGACGATCGTCGAGCATCGGGCGGGCGTCGACGAGACGCTCCGGGACATCCGCTCGACCGGCATGCGGATCCTGATGGACGACTTCGGCACGGGGCACTCCTCGCTCGCCGGGCTCAAGGACCTGCCCGTGGACATGCTCAAGATCGACAAGGCATTCCTGCGCTCGGCGAGGCTGAACGCACGCCTCATCGCCATCCTGCAGTCCATCGTGATGCTCACGGACAACCTCGGCATGGACGCCATCGGCGAGGGAGTCGAGAACGCGGAGGATGTCGCGACCCTCAACGCTCTGGGATGCCGGTACGGGCAGGGGTACCACTTCGCCCGACCCTGCGACGAGCAGGCCATGGCCCGGCTCCTCGAGCGAGAACGCATCTCCGACCGCTCGGCGGCCTGAGCGGGAGATGCCTCGCCTCCGTCGATGACCTGCGGAAACGAGGGACGGTCTCCCCCTGTGCGTCAAGTCGGCCGCTCGACCGACCGATCAGGCATGCATGAGCAGAATCGATGCATCGTCCCTGGCGGTCAGCGCCTTCAACAGCGCATACCAACGGTCCCAGCAGGCGATCGCACGAACTGCTCAGAGCGACAACCCCGCGCAGGCGCTGGCAGACGCCGGCGGCTCGCTCTCACGGGAGCAGGTCCTGCAACAGGCCGCGATCCACGCGATGAAGGTCGCGCAGAATCAGCAATACCAGGCGCTGGACCTGCTCGCGTAGGCGGTCGGGCAGCGATGGCGGTACCTGCCCGCTATCGCAGGCCCGCGAGGACACGCTCGAAGGCCGGGTCGTCCGAGAGGTCGGCGCGTTCGATCCGGGCGCGGACATCGGCCAGGAGTGCATCGGGATCGCCGATGGAAGGATCGTCGCGCGCCATGGACGCCAGCGTCGAGGCCAGCAGGATCGCCTCGATGCTCTGCCCGTATCCGCGGGCGTCCAGTTCGCGCAGGCGTGCCCGCATCATCGCCCCGGCCCGATCTCCCGCGATCGATCGCAACTGCTCGTCGAACACGGAGGGAGCGGCCAGGTGGTTCAACGCCAGGAGCAACGCGATCTTCTGCGACGAGGGCGAGCGGGGATCCAGACGCGAGAGGAGCAGATGGAAGCCCGAGGCGATGGTCTGGACTCCTTCGAGTGTGTCCGCCCGGATCTGCGCCTGAGCCAGTTGGGCCTGCAGGCGGTTCGCCCGCCCCTGCATGATCGCGCCCGTCAGCAGGACGCCGCCCAGCAGAGACAGCACGACCCCCAGCGTGATCCCGCCCGCGACGCGGGGAGCACGCCGATAGGCCAGCGCCACCCGGCTGGCCAGAGGCTCCTTGAGCCAGGGGATGGGCTCGTGCCGGAGCCAGCGGCGAAGGTCTTCCACGAACGCACCCATCGTCTGGTACCGATCCTCGGGGCGGGGTTGCAGCGCCCGGCGCAGCACCGCCGACAGACGCGCATCGGCCCCGGGACAGGGCGGCGCCCCCATCCACTCCGGATCGGAGACATGCTCGATGGCCGTCTCCGTCGTGTCGCCGTTGGGCGCACGCCCGCTGACGGCCCAGTACAGCGTCGCCGCAAACCCGTACACATCCGCGAGGCTCGCGTCCTCGGACACCAGATGATGCTGCTCGGGCGCACAGAACCCGGGCGCTCCGCGCCCGCGGGCCGGCTCGGCCAGCAGGTCGAACGCAAGCCCGAAGTCGATCAGCCTCGCGTTGCCGCTCGCGTCGACGATGATGTTCCTCGGATTGATATCACGGTGCGCCACCCCGCGTGCGTGGGCCACGGCGAGCGCCTCACCCACCGGCAGAAGCAGATCGACCACATCGTGGGGCGAGCGACCGTTGCGGGCGCACCACGCCTCGAGCGTGACGCCCTCCAGATACTCCCACGCGATGTAGCAATGCCCGTCATCGGTCTGCCCGACATCCAGCACACGGGCGACCGCCGGATGACGCACACGCTGCGCCGCGAACGCCTCCCGACGGGCGATGTCGAAGGAGACGGACCGATCGCACGGCACCAGCTTGATCGCGACCACCTCCGCGTGCCCCTGGACCGACGCCGAACGGTCGATCGCGGCGTAGACCAGCGACTGCGAGCCGCGACCCAGCCGGCGGATCAACTGATAGCGTGCCTCGCCCGCCCGCCAGTGCGGCCCCAGGTCGCGCGGCAGCTCGCCCACGATCTGCTCGTGCGCGATCTCGCCCGCCTTGCGCGTCGAGACCAGCACATCGTCCAGCAGCATCGCCGCCTCGATGTGCTCGCCCAGCTCCGGATAGTTCGCCAGCAGCGACTGCACGAACTCGTGGCGCTCCTCGCCCAGAGCCACCGCCGCCGCGACTGTTTCCCGGATCGCCATGTCCAGCACCGGAAGCGTCAACTTCGAACGCGGAATCCGCCTCGTATACCGCCCGAGTTCGGGGAAGACGCCCTCCTTCACCCTCGCGGCGGCATCGGCGGCGATCAGTTCGCACAGATCGTCCTCGTCCATGCCGAAGATGTCGTCCAGAGGTATGTCCGAGAGATTCATGACGCCTCCACAAACTCCATGAGCACATCCTTCAAGCGATGGCGGATGCTGTGCCAGCGCTGGCGGACCGCGTTGCCGTTGGAACCGAGCACACGCGCGATCTGCACAGGCTCGAGCCCCTGCAGCCACAACGCCAGAATCTGACGGTCCCGATCCGAGCCCAGCGAGGCGAACGCCCGCTCCAGCAGGCGATCCACCGCCAGCGGATCGTCCGCCGCGATCGGCGTGAAACGACCCTGAGCCTCCCCCTCCCGCTCCAGACGCTCGATCCGCTCCAGCAGACGATACCGGTCCGATATCGTGCGGCTGGCGATCTCCACCATCAGCGTGAACAACTGTCGCCCGCTCTCGGCACGCACCCGTCCGTCCCGGACCAGAGCGTCCAGACGACGCGTCAGCGTCGAGACCAGATCCGAACTGTCCATCAGACGCCGGAACCCGGGCGACATCCGGCGACGCAGGCGCTGACGGATCACCGGGGCATAGATCTGTGCGAACTCCACCGCCGCATCGCGGTCTCCTGCACGAACGCGACGCGCCAGGCCACAGATCTGTGGCGAATCCAGCGAAGACGCCCCCCCGATTCCCTCGTGTCGCACATTTCCCGGTAATCCCGACATAACGCTCGCCAGCCCTCGAACGACCTTCCTCCTGTGAGCACCCCGACACAGGAGGAAACATCATGAAGATCTCCGATCTGGCATACTACGGTCTTCCACTGCTTGCCGCAATGGGTTTTGCCCCCGATGCCTCTGTGCAAGCGGGCTCCATTGCCAGCCCGGCCGTGATGCCCCTCGTCGATGACGAGGAAGACGATGCGCAACTCTGGGACGAGATGTACTGGCTGATGGAGGCCCTGCTGTGGCTTCTCAAGCAGGTCGAGGAGGAGCAGGCACTGCCCGCCTACCAGGCCATGGCGCTGAAGACCGAGGCCGATGTCATCGCACTGGCGAACACCGAGATCCTCGCATGGGACACGAACGGGCTCAAGCCCGGGCTCTCGGCGCCGCAGATGGCCCAGGGCGTCGTGGACTGCGACAAGGTGCTCGCGTTCATCGCGGCTCACCCCGGCATGCTCAGCGCCTCGCTGGAGGGCGAATATGTCAGCACCGTCCAGGCCATCCGCGCCGCGCTGCTGAACTGAACGCCTCCCCAAACAGAGGACTCGACACATGCAGGTCGCTGAACAGGGCACGGATCACGCCCCGTACCTCTCGCCGGAGGAGGGCTTCACGCTCGCCGAACTGACACTCTCACGCGAGGATTTCGACAGGCTCGCGATGATGCGCTCGCAGAACGGCGCCCTGCGCCCAGCGACACGACGATGGCTCGCGTGCTGGTTTATCAACCAGCACGCGTTCTTTGCGCACGACCCGCAGGTCCTCGCCGCCGCACGCCTCGCGCACTACCTGGGATGGTGCTTGGGAGGAAGGGACAGTTACGACCATGCACGGTGAGGACATCGAGCCACAGGAACGCACACCGCAGGAGCTCGACGACCTCCGCAGCAGGCTCGTCCAGGTCCTCGGCGATCGCACCTACCAGGAACTGGCCCGCACGACGGGCGTCTCCAGCGAGTCTGTCCGACGCTATCTCCGCACCGGCGCCCCGTCGGCGACATTCCTGATGCGCGTCTGCAACGCCTACAAGATCAACGCGAACTGGCTCTTCTCCGGCACGGGTCCCTCCCTCCTGTCGGATGTGCCGGCCGTCTGTGCCCGCGCCCTGCCCAGCCCCGTCCTCATCGACGAACTGGCACGCCGGGCCAAGGACCTGATCGCCGACCATGAAGACCGCATGATCGCCGAGCCCTGACGGTCCACCACGAGGCGGCCCGGCAGGCCCGCAGTCCATCCCGATTCCCCGCCTGCCGGCTCAGCACGCCCTGCCGGGGCCGGCTTCGAAAGAGCCTATCCCACCCCGTGCTGGGCGAGAATCTCCTGCAGCACGAGCGTGGCACAGAGCACATAGATCAGCAGCCCGGAGATGTCCATCAGCGTCGCGATGAGCGGGCTGGAGATCGTCGCCGGGTCCACGCCGACCTTGTGCGCCAACATGGGCACGAGCGTCCCCAGGATCCCCGCCCACAGCACGACCCCGAACATCGACACACCCACCGCCAGGGCAACCTGCACGGGATGCTCGGCCTGCACGATTCCGAGATGCTGGAACAGCAGCACCTCCCCGAAACCGATCAGGCCCATCAGCGTGCCCAGGCCCATCGCCGTCACGAGTTCCCGCCAGAGAATGCGCCACCAGTCGCCCGCCTGGATCTCGCCCAGGCTCAGCGCGCGGATCAGCAGCGTCGCGCCCTGCGTGCCCGTGTTCCCGCCGGAGGCGATGACCAGCGGAATGAACGCGATCAACGCCGCCACCGCCGCCAGCTTCTCCTCGAAACGCCCCAGGACCGTCACGGCGAGGCTCTCGGCGAGGATCAGCACCGCCAGCGGCATGCCCCGCTTGCGAAACAACTCCCACAGGCTCGCCTGCATGTACGGCCTGTCCAGCGCCTCGACACCCGCCAGCAACTGGATGTCCTCGGTCGCCTCGGCCTCGGCCACATCCGCGATGTCGTCGTAGGTCACGATCCCCAGCAGCACCCCCTCGGAATCGACCACCGGCAGCACCGCGCGGTCGTAGTGCGCCATCATGCGCACCGCCTCTTCCCGGTCGTCCGTCGCCCGAAGGGCCACGAAACGATGGTCCATCAGCGACTCGATCGTCGTGTCCGGGTCGGCCAGCAGCAGTTTCCGGATGCTCAGCTCGTCAATGAGCCGCCCCTGGTCATCGACGACGAACACCCACAGGATCGACTCGGCGTCCTTGCCGTAGCGCCGCACCTGCGCCAGGGCACGCGAGACCGTCCAGTCCTGACGCACCCGCACATAGTCGGGCGTCATGAGGCGTCCGACGCTCTCCTCCGGATAGCCCAGGATCTGCTGGGCGACCCGACGGTTCGTCGGGCTCAGTCGCTCCATCAGTCGGCGGGCGACGCTCGCGGGCAGTTCGTCCAGCAACGCCGCACGATCGTCGTGGTCCAGCGACTCGACCAGACGCAGCGCACGCTCCTCGCCCAGCTCGCCGATCAGCGCCTCCTGCACATCCGGCTCCAGCTGGCTGAAGACCTCGCCCGCCCAGTCGCGCGGGAGCACCCGGAAGGCGACCGCCGCGTCGCTGGGGTCCAACTCCGACAGCAACTCCGCCACATCCGCCGGCTCCAGCGCGCGCAGCGCCCCGCGCAGATCGCGGTAACGCTCCTGGGCGATCAGATCCCGAATCTCGGGCGCAACGAGTTGGGCGGTCGGATTCATCGCCCCAAGGGTAGATCCCAGTCCGAGAACGACCATCGCCACCATGATGCCGTTTCGCCTCTCCCGCCTTGCACCCGCACGCGAATGTGCCACAATGGCGCGCCAGGGCCGGCAGGCCTCGGAGTTGGAGGGTTCTTCTCATGCGTGCAGCCGCTCTCTGTGTTTCCGCGTGTTCCACCGTCGCTCTGGCCATTGCGCCAACAGCCACCCAGACCGGCCTCGTCGCCCTCCAGGGCGCGATCTGGGGCCATCCCGGCGGATATCCCACGGGCGAGGGCTTCCCCGGCTCCTTCGTCCCCGACGACTGGCCGGCAGAGGGCGTCCTCATCCTCGGACACCTCCCCCTCAACGCCTTCCCGGGCAACAACTCGATCGGCAACGACTGCTGGGGCTATGTCTCGCCCTCGGGGCGCGAGTACGCCCTGATGGGCCTCGAGAACGGCATCGCCGTCGTCGAGATCACCGACCCCATCAACCCCACCATCGTCTCCTTCGTCCAGGGGCCCAACAGCCTCTGGCACGATGTCAAGGTCATCGGCGACTGGGCCTACGCCGTCAGCGAGGGCGGGGGCGGCATCCAGGTCATCGACCTGCGACAGGTCGATCAGGGCATCGTCACCAGCCCCGGAAGCGTCGGCAACGGGTCGAGTCACAACATCATCGCCAATCCGGACACCGGACGCCTCTATCGCACGGGTGGTTCCCTGCGCATCTACGAGGTCAACTCCAATCCGGCCAGCCCGAGATTCATCGGCAGCTGGAGCGACTACTACACCCATGATGGACAGGTCGTCACATGGCAGCGCCCGGGGCCCTTCCAGGGACACGAACTCGCCTTCTGCCTGGGAGGCCTCGACTCCGGCTGGACCGACACCCGCCTGCGCATCGTCGATGTCACCGACCCGTCCAACCCCGTCCTCATCGGCTCCGTCCAGTACCCCCAGCGTGCCTACGCCCACCAGGGATGGCTCAGCGAGGACCAGCGCTACTTCTACATCAACGACGAACTCGACGAGGACTCCTTCGGATTCACCACGCGCACGCGCGTCGTCGATGTCGATGATCCCTCCAACCCCGTCTACCTCGGGCACTTCACCAGCGGCGTGCCGGCCATCGACCACAACTGCTATACCCACAACGGGTTCCTCTTCGAGGCCAACTACCGCTCGGGCCTGCGCATCTTCGACCTGACCGACCCCGTCAATCCCACGCAGGTCGCATACCTCGACACCTTCCCCGCCGACGACCAGCCCGCCTTCGACGGTGCATGGAGCACCTACCCCTACTTCCCCAGCGGCAATGTCATCATCAGCGACATCCAGCAGGGCCTCGTCATCGCCCGCCCCATCCCCAACCGCCTCGAATACACCTTCATCTCGCAGATCCCCGAGTTCTTCGACCCCGCCGGCGAAACCTTCACCTTCATCATCGACGAGGTCAACAACATCACGCTCGATCCCGCCAGCGTGACCCTCACCATCGACCAGGGCGCCGGCCCCGTCGAGATCCCCGCCACCGAGATCGCCCCCAACACCTTCCAGGTCGACACGGGCATCCTCTCCTGCGACAGCGAGGTCGCCTACTGGTTCAGCGCCTCGTCCACCGAGGGCGACACCTTCTACTACCCCATCCTCGGCGATCGCCAGCCCGCCACCGCCATCGTCTCCAGCGCCCAGACCCTCTCCTTCGACGACGACTTCGAGACCGACCAGGGCTGGACCGTCACCAACAGCCAGGGACTCGCCACCGGCGCATGGGAGCGGGCCGTCCCCGCAGGCGGGGGCGATCGCGGCGATCCCCCCACCGACTTCGACGGCTCCGGACGCTGCTATGTCACCGACAACCGCGACGGCGAGGATGTCGACGGCGGCTCCACCACGCTCACCAGCCCGCCCATGGACGCCACCGGCGGCACCGCCCTGCTCACCTACGCCCGCTGGTACTCCAACACCTTCGGCGCCGACCCCGCCAACGACACCTTCGTCATCGAGATCTCCAACAACAACGGACAGACATGGACCGAACTCGAGACCGTCGGACCCACCGGCGGCGAGGTCTCCGGCGGGTGGTTCACCACCAGCGTCTTCGTCAACGACTTCTTCAACACGCCCTCGGATCAGGTCCGCGTCCGCTTCATCGCCTCGGACCTGGGTGACGGCTCCGTCGTCGAGGCCGCCGTCGATGCCGTGAGCATCTCCATCATCGAGTGCGAGGACGCCGGCTGCCCCGCGGACATCGACGGGAACGGCACCCTCGACGCCGACGATTTCTTCGCCTTCCTCGACCTCTTCGCCGCGGGCGATCCGCGCGCCGACATCACCGGCAACGGCATCATCGACGCCAACGACTTCTTCGCCTACCTCGACCTCTTCGTCGCAGGCTGTCCGTAGCAAGACCGCCCCCGGGCCGACCACCGGTTCCTCCATGCTGCGGGGCTTCCGCTCCGAAAACCCTTGCTCGCCCCGAGCGTTCTGGTATCCTGCGCGCAGTGACCCCGTCGGGGTCGTGGGAATGCCCGTTGTTCTGCCCACCGCGTTTGGGCTGCGCGGGCACGACGAGTGGGTCCCGTTCGTGGGAGAGAAAAAAGGAGTTCGCAATGCGCAGGAATTTGCTCATGGTCGTTCTGTCGGCGGGCATCGCCACAGGTGCCTCGGCACAGGTCGTCTTCGACAACTTCGACGCGGGCGACACCTACAACACGAGTAGCGGCTGGACCGTCAGCGGCATCTACAGCGTCGTCGCCACCGACTGGGACGCCGCCAACGGCTTCATCTCCAGCATCTCCGGCCCGATCGACACCATCGATCTCGCTATCGGGCATGTCACCGGTTCCAACGAGTTCACCCTCGCCCTCTACGACGACGCCGGCGGACAGCCCGGCAGCCTCCTCTGGATGTCCGCCCCCATCGTCGGACAGATGGGCTCCTTCGGCAGCGCCAATCCCCCCGTCACCGTCAATGTCGGCGGAGCCGTCAGCATCAACGCCGGCCAACTCTACTGGGTCGTCGCATCCAGCGCCGACGACGCCTGGCTGGCGTGGAACCTCAACAGCATCGGAGACCTCGGCCCCCACCGCAGCAGCAACGACGGCGGACAGACCTGGGCCTTCGGCGGCGACAACGACGAACGCGGCGCCTTCCGCGTGACCCTTGGCGGCGCCGGATGCCCCGCCGACCTCGACGGCGACGGCGACGCCGACGCAGACGACTTCTTCCTCTACCTCGACGCATTCGCCCAGGGCGACACCGCGGTCTGCGACATCGACGGCGACGGCGATTGCGACGCCGACGACTTCTTCGCCTACCTCGACCTCTTCGCCCGCGGCTGCTGAACCGGATCGATCATCGCCACACCGCTTCACAAGGGACCCCCCACGCGGGGTCCCTTTTCTCATGCGCTCCGAAGGAACACCAGCATCAGCGTGATCAGCGTCGCGTTGTGCACAAAGTGCGCCGTCATCGACGCGATAAGCGAGCCACGCCACTCCCGCAGCAGGCAGAAGGTCACACCCAGCGCGATCAGCGGCGGCGTGAACAGCACCCCGTACGAGTGCATGAACGCGAACATCCCCCCCACCACCAGCGCCGCTGCGACAATGCCCAGACGCGAACGCACATGGCGATACAACGCACCGCGGAACACCGTCTCCTCGACCAGCGGCGCCCAGACCACCACCAGCGACACCATCAACGCAATCTGCAGCGGACTCGCCGTCTCCACCAGCTGCAGCACCGGGTTGTTCGGCACCACCTGACGACCCTGCATCGCGCTGACGACCGCCACCAGGACCTGCGTCAGGATC
>WGEO01000011.1 GCA_015492715.1 Phycisphaerales bacterium
GTGCGTGAGCTGTACGACAGCAAGGACAAGGCGCTGGCCGATCTGGAGCGGGCCGAAGCGACATTCCGTCAGGAGAGCGCACGCCTGGAGATGGCGCGCGCGAGCGTCGAGATCGCCGAGCAGAATGTCCGTCGGGCCGAGGCGGGCGTGCTCGGGGCGCTGGCCGGTGTCGAGGTGGCGCGGGCGGACATCCGGCGGGTCAGGAAGGATCTCGAGAACGCGACCATCCGCAGTCCGATCGACGGGATCCTCACCACGCTGAACTCGGAGGTCGGCGAGCTGGTGGTCGTGGGCACGATGAACAATCCCGCGAGCATCATCATGGAGATCGCCGACCTGTCGGAGATGATCCTCGAGGCGCGTGTGGATGAGGCGAACATTACCGATGTGCGCGAGGGGCAGGCCGTCGAGGTCTTCATCAACGCCTACGGCGACACGGTCTTTCGCGGGACGGTGCGTCGCGTCGGGCAGCAGCGTCTGACCTACAGCGACGGGACACGCTACTTCGAGACGGAGGTCGTGATCCACCTCGACGAGGGGCAGACGCTCCGATCGGGCCTGACGGCGAGTTGCGAGATCCTCGTGCAGACGATTCCCGATGCGATGCAGGTGCCCAGCCAGGCCGTGCTGAGCCGAAGGGTCAGCGACCTGCCGCCCGAGGTCGTCGAGGCGAGCGATCTGATCGACCCTCGCAAGACCTTCGCGTATGTGGTCTACACGGTCGAGGGCGGGCGGGCCCGCGCGACGCCCGTGGATATCGGGCCGAGCGATCTGAAGAACACGATCATCGAGGCGGGGCTGGGCGAGGGCGATCGCGTGATCGCGGGCCCGTACAAGATCCTCGAGGAGCTCCGGCACGGGCAGCTCGTGCGCGAGATGGGCAAGGGGGGCACGGCGCAGGTGGCGGATGCGGGATGACGATCGAGGTCCGACAACTCGAGAAGATCTACAGGGTCGGGGTCGAGCGTGTGCACGCGCTGCGCGGCGTCGATCTGCACATCGAGCGCAATGAGTTCGTCGCGATCATGGGCGCCAGTGGCTCGGGCAAGAGCACGCTCATGAACATCCTCGGGTGTCTGGACCGCCCGACTCGCGGCGAGTACATCCTCAACGGGCGTCCCACGCATCGCATGGGACCCGGTCAGCTCGCACGGGTTCGGAACGAGGAGATCGGGTTCATCTTCCAGAGTTTCGAGCTGCTCCCGCGGACCAGCGCGCTGCGCAATGTGATGCTGCCGCTGATCTACAGCCGGAGGAACTGGCTGGTCGCGCGCCGTCTTGCGCGTCGTGCCCTGGAGCGGGTCGGGCTGGGCGATCGCATGGGACACCGTTCGAGCCAGCTCTCGGGCGGGCAGCGTCAGCGCGTCGCCATCGCGCGGGCGCTGGTCAACGAGCCGAGCATCCTGCTGGCGGACGAGCCGACGGGGAATCTGGACTCGCAGACGACGGCCGAGATCATCGATCTGTTCCGTCGCCTGCACGAGGAGGGCCAGACGATCGTCATGGTGACGCATGAGGAGGATGTCGCCCATGCCGCCCAGCGCATCGTCCGCCTGCGCGACGGCCTGATCGTCAGCGATCGTCCGACGCTCGAGGATCCGGCGCATGTGGCCTCCATGCGCGGTGCACACGCGGCGAGCGCGGCGCACACACCGCCGCCTCAGGCGCCGCTGGAGGGACGCCTCTAGCCATGCCGCTGCTCCGCTCCATGCTGTGGCTTCCCCGCCTGATCGTGCAGACGGTCACGCTCGCGCTGACGCAGATCTGGGCGAACAAGGTCCGCTCGCTGCTGACGACCCTGGGCATCATCATCGGCGTCAGTTCGATCATCGCGGTGGTGGCGGCGATGAGCGGGCTCGAGAAGAACATCCTCAACGAGTTCGAGAAGTTCGGCGCGAGGAAGGTCTGGGTCGACGGGACCGTCCCGCGCGAGTGGCGCAACCGCATCCGCTGGCGGGATGTGCAACTCACGCTCGACGAGCTGCGTGCCATCGAGGAGCACTGCCCGAGCATCACGAAACTCACGCCCATGATGATGGGTGCATACCCGGCCCAGTTTGGCGACATCAAACTCGACGGCGTGCCGGCGACGGGCATCTGGCCGACCTGGCACGAGATCGAGGGGCGCAGCGTCATCCTGGGCAGACCGTTCAACCAGATCGACGACGCCGAGCGCCGCAATGTCTGCCTGGTCAACGAGAAGGCGATCGACGAGTTGGGTCTGGATCGCGACCCGACGGGCCAGATGATCCTGCTCGCGGAGCGCCGGTTCATGGTGGTGGGGGTGGTCGAGACGATCGAGCTGAGCCAGATGTTCGGCGGGGGCGAGTCCAGTGCCGAGGTCTTCCTGCCGCTGGGCACGGCGCAGAACCTGAATCCCAACGGATGGATCAGTTTCGCGTGGTGTCAGCTCGCCTCGCCGGACCTTGCCGAGGATGCGATCGCGGAGATCACGGCGGTGCTTCGTCGTATGCGCGGGCTCGAGGGCGACGATCCCAATACCTTCGATGTGCGGGTCATCCAGCAGTTCATCGACGGCTTCAAGCGCGTCGCGGGTGCCATCACGGCGGGTGCGGGCGGCATCGTGGGCATCAGTCTGCTGGTCGGGGGCGTGGGCATCATGAACATCATGCTGGTGAGCGTTTCGGAACGCACGCGCGAGATCGGGCTGCGCAAGGCCGTCGGTGCCCGCCCGATCGTGATCCTGACGCAGTTCCTGATCGAGGCCGTGACACTGTGTCTGGTCGGTGGGGCGATGGGCATCGTCGTGGGCGAGTCCCTCGTGCTGCTGATGCGCCAGATTCCGGATTCGCCGCTGACCGAGGCGACGACGCCGGCATGGGTCATTCTGCTGAGCGTGGGGTTCAGCGGCGCCACGGGCGTGATCTTCGGGATGTTCCCCGCGATCAAGGCGGCCCGCCTCGATCCCATCGTTGCGTTGCGTCACGAGTAGCACAAGGATGGTCCGATCCATGCGCCGATTCGCTGTTGCTCTTGTTCTCGTGTCGATGCTGGGGGCCTGCGCGAACCCGCTTGCGCCCGTGGAGCGTGACTACGGGAGGATCGTGCGCCCCGAGCGGACGCGCGAGGTCGTCAGCCTCGATCTTGAGGCGTTCGCGCAGCCGGCGGACACGCCTCTGTCGGTCGAGGAGCCGCCCGAGAGCCGCTTCGATGATGGCGAGGAGATCGCGCTGACGCTGGAGGAATGCCGGGCGTCGGCGCTGGCCCACAACCTGGACCTGCGGGTGGCCCTTGTCGATCCGGCGATCGCCAACGAGCGGCTGAGCGAGCAGGAGAGCGCGTTCGAGGCGTTGTTCTTCCTGAACGCGACGCAGGCCCAGACGGACACGCCCACGGCCAGCCGCCTGACCAGCGCCCAGCAGGAGTTCACGAGCATCGAGCCGGGCGTGCGCATACCTCTGCGCACGGGTGGGAGCGTCGAGGTCAGCGCGCCGTTCACGCGCATCGAGACGAACAACCAGTTCAGCACGCTGAACCCGGCGTACACCTCGGACCTCGAGCTGACGCTCAGCCAGCCGCTGCTGCGAAACGCGGGGCGATTCGTCTCCACCAGCGCGATCCTGATCGCCGGTTACAACCGACAGATCTCCGAGGCCCAGACGAAGCTGCGTGTGCTCGCGCAGTTGGCGAGCGTGGATCGGGCGTACTGGCGCCTGTACCAGGCGCGCCAGGAACTGCGGGTTCGCCAGGAGCAGTACGAGATCGCGATGGAGCAGCTGGCAAGCGCACGCCGACGGGTGGAGGCGGGCGATGCGCCCGAGATCGAGGTGACGCGTGCGCAGGCGGGCGTCGCCGACCGCCTGGAAGCGATCATCAGTGCCGAGAATCAGGTGCTGGTGCGTCAGCGCGAACTCAAGCGGCTGATCAACATGCCCGGGCTGGATGTGGACTCACCCCAGGCCATCGAGACGGCAACCCCGCCGGATCCCGTGCGTTTTCGGCTGGATCGGCGGGTGCTCGCCGATCGGGCCGTGCGCGAGCGCATGGAGATGCTCGAACTCGAACTGAGCCTGCTGGTCGATGCGGCGAACATCGAGGTCGCCGAGAATGCCCTCCTGCCGGTGCTCGATGCGACCCTTTCCTACACGATCAACGGGCTGGGACCCACGGAGGGCGACGCGCTGGACATTCTGGCGGAGAACGACTTCGAGGACTGGTCGGTGGGCCTGCGGGCGGAGGCTCCGCTGGGCAACGGGGCCGCCCGCGCGCGCCTGCGCCAGGCGCTGCTGACGCGTCTGCAGCGCCTCAGCAGCCGGGCCCAGCGCGAGCAGACGATCCGGCAGGAGGTCGCCGACGCCGTGGATGCGATCGAGGCGACCTGGCAGCGCATCCTGGCGGCCCGCCAGTCCGTCGTGCTGAACCGCCGGGCGCTGGAGGGCGAACAGCGTCAGTTCCGCGCGGGCGAGTCCACCAGCACGGATGTGCTCAACGCTGCCTCGCGCCTGGGCGATGCCCAGTTGGGTGAGATCCGGGCTCTGGTGGACTATCAGATCGCGCAGATCGATCTTGCCGCGGCGACGGGATCACTGCTGGGTGCCGCACGCGTGCGATGGGCGCCCGTGGATGCTAGCGAGGCGGCTCGCTCGTCTGACGAAGCAGGATGAACCCCCGCACCAGATCGACCTCGTCCTGCACGGGACCGAAGGTACCCGACTCGATCGTGAAGACGAGGCTGCCGCTGGCTGTGGCGCCTTCGAGTTCGATGCTGAATGCGTGCTCGGGCTGGGCACCGCTCAGATGGATGCGGGCGAGCTCGCGGTCGCTCGTGCCGAGCATGCGCTGGCTGATGACCAGCTCGCAGTCACCCCAGAGGCGGGCGCGATGGGGCAGACGGGCGATTCCTCCCACGCGATCCGCATCCTTCGGAAGCGCCAGCACGACTCTGATCGGCCCGCGCAGTGTGATCGGCGCGCTTGCAAGCAATGCCTTGCGGGGATCCCCGATCTCCGGCGGAGGTGCGAACAACCGACCCTCCGTCGGTGCAACCTCGAGGATCTCCAGCGACGAGAGCGGGATCAGGCGATCGGGCACGAATGAGATCCCGGCGACATCTTCGAAATCCACGGCCACGGGCGGCGCATGCTCGCCCGCGATCAGGAGACGCCCACGGGCGACTTCATCCTGCATGCGAAGGTCGGCCACCTGCACGGACGATCCATCGCGCAGCCAGAGCATGGGGATACTCGGGGCGGGGCGAGATTCGGAATTGGCCAGGCGCACCTCACGCACGAGCGACCAGGGCAGTGCGATGCTTCCCTGATCTCCCTCGAAGCGGAGCAGCGATCCCATCTGCTCGACGAACCCGATCAGGAGATCACCGTTGAGGAGCATCACCTCGTCCTCGTCGGAAACGCTGGGTTCGGCTTCCGAGGCGGGCACGAGGCGCACGCGTGCGACCCGCTCCAGAGGCACGGCGATCTCGCCGATTCCCGGGATCGCCCACAGCATCGACTCGGGGTCCTCGATGTCGCGAGTGATCAGTTCCCCGAAGATCCGCTGCCCGTCGCTGAGCTCCAGGAGTTGGTGCAGCCCGCCTGCGCTGCTCTCACCCGCGAGCCGCACGCGCGATCGGCTGGCTCCGCGCCAGCGATCCTCGTCGATGAGCATTGCCGACCAGTTCGCCAGGGGCACACTGCGCGTCGATCCGCCCACCCGGATCGTCAGCGATTCACCATCGAGCGAGACGACCCGGGCCCGCTGCTCACGCAGTTCGCCATCGATCAGGATGCGTTCGTCCTGAGCCCGGGCGATCCCGCAGAACAGGGACAGTCCCCCGAGCAAGGGGGCGAGGTGCACGAATGTGGGTCTGCATGGTCGGAGCATTACTTCTGGAAGATCGGCAGATACCGGTTGGGCATCTGAAGGATGATGAGACTCATGGCCGTCGCGTAGGCGCTGCCGATGGCACGATCTTCCCAGGTTCCATCGGGAAGTTGGCTGGCGACGAGTTCGTCGCGGATCGCGGGCCACCAGGTCGCCCAGTGCTCGCCGCCGGCCAGATACATCGCCTGCACCGCGTAGTAGTGCCCATAGTAGTAGTGGGCCCGCTGGGGATTGGGCTGGCCGGGCATGGCCATACGCTTGACATACGCCAGCCCGCCCTCGATCGCGTCGTCCTCGTAGATCCCCGCGTAGAACAGGCTGGCAACCCCCGCAGCCGAGCGCGGCCAGAGGCTCTGGCCCAGCTGGGTCTGATAACGAAAGCCCCCGTCCGGATTGCGGCACCTGCGGACATACTCCACGGCCCGATCGATCACATCCTTGTCGACCTCGATCCCCGCGTTGCGTGCGCTGCGCAGCGCCATGATCTGACAGATCGTCACACTCAGGTCCGCGTCATGGGGGACGGGGTTGTACCGCCAGCCGCCCTCGCCGTTCTGCGTTCGCTCGATCAGACGCACGGCCTTGACGAGCACCTCGTGGATGCGCTCGGCCTGGGGTGTGTCGCCCCCGCCCGCGGTCATGCCATACACCTCGCCCAGAAACAGCGTCGCGAACCCATGCCCGTACATGGGCCCATGGCTGGACTCGGCGGCCAGCAGGCCGTTCTCGTCGCTGCTGGCCAGGATGAACTCGAGCCCACGCTGGAGTTCGTCGCCGAATCGCCCGCGCCCGGGCAGGCTGCCCTCGGACATGAGCGCAAGGCACGCCAGGCTCGTGACCGCGACATTCTTCTCGTATCTTCCCGTGCCCGCCGAGCCGTCGGGCTGGAACTGCCCGGCGAGCGCGCGCAACCCGCGCTCCACCGCGCGGGCGCTCTCCTGCGTGATCTCGTCGGCAAGCGCGTTGTTCTGCGCACCGGTATCCTGCGCACCGGCCCAAGACGCAAGCACAAGCCAGCCAAGCACGACCAGCGACCTCATCGACGATTCCCCTCCGCCAGACGCTTGTAATACTCCTCCGTCATCGAACGATACATCGAACTGAACGGATCGTTCAGGCCCTGGACCAGCGCGTCTCGCAGACGCGCACGCAGCTGCCCCCACGCCGCCGCGTTGGCGGCGCCCTGCGGCAGCAGCTGTCCCTCCTGCTCGGGCGGAGCGTCCGTGTTCTCCTGGCTGTTGGAACTGGACTGCTGGTTGTTCTGCTGCTGTTGCTGCTGGTCCGGCTGGTTCTGCTGCGAGTCGCTCGAACTCGACGAACTCGACGACTGTTCCTGCTGGGCCGATTCGATGATCTGGTCGAGCTTGCGCAGGATCTCCTCCTGGGCGCGCTGCGTGTCGATCCCCGTATCGCCGCCCGCACGCAGACGCTGGGCGGCCTCCTCCATCAGGCGAACCGCATCGACGAAGGCCTCGCCAACCTCCTCGCCGGCGAGCTTGCGCTCCAGTTCGCTCTCATTCGCATCGGGCAGGCTCCGATCCGCAGGGCGGTCGGGCGACGCGTCTTCCAGGCCGAGAAGCTCATCCAGCGATGGGGGCTCGTCGTCGCCCGCCCCTTGCGCCCAGGCGGGGGCGTGCAGCAGCATCACGCCAAGGATCATGTGCACGATCATCGCGATCCCTCCTTGTCCATCTGCTCGAGACCGCGACGCTGCTGCTGTTGCTCGCTCATCTTCTGAATGATGGCCGCGCCCTTCTCGGCCAGTGCGGCCTGCAACGCCGCGAGTTCTGCCAGTTCCTCCCCGGATGCGTCCCCGCTCTCGTCCAGTGCCCGCGTCCAGGCCAGAGCCTCCTCCTGCATCGACCGCAGCAGTTTGAGCTCGGCCATGGGTGGGATCAGGGGCTGCTCGCCCGATCCTCCCTGCCCGCCTCCGCTGGAGCTTGCCGCGTCTCGGAATGGGTCGTCCTCGGACTGCTGGTCCTTGAGCGATTCGAGGATGGACTGGAGCACGCGCACCGCCGAGTCCTGACGGCGCAGCGTGCGTGCCGTCGGCGTTCCACGGCGCAGCGCATCGCCCGCCGCCGACATCAGGCCGTCCAGGCGCTCGTGGGCAAAGGCGAACATCTCCGACTGCTCCAGTTCTTCCGTCTGGTCGCGTATCTCCTCCAGCCGCCGGCGCAGCGTCTCCTGCTGCTCGCCCAGCACGCGTGCCCGCTGGCGCTGGCGCCGGTTGAGGCGCTGGCCTGCCATGGGCGCGACCTCGCCCCGGATCGCCACCTGCTGCTCCAGTGCCTCTCGATACGCCTTGCGCAGTTCCGCCTGCTTGCGGGCCGCCTCGCGCTTGCCGGCTTCTTCCTCAAGACGCCGGGCTTCGCGCCGCGCTTGCTTCAGAAGGTCCAGGCTCGTCTCCTCGCCGACGCGAACCGAATCGCGGTCGATCTCCGTCTGGCGCAGATGCCCGATGCTCTCCTGCTGGGCGTCGATCGCGTCGTCCAGCAGGTCCGCGACACTCGCCAGTGCCTCACCCTGCGAGCGCACCTGATCCAGCACGCCCAGCGTGTTCGTCATCAGGCGGACCATGCCCTGGTCCAGCCCGCGCAGATCCGGCGACGCCTCGAGGGCTGCAAGCTCGCGCTCCTGCCGGCGGATCAGCCCGTCGATGGACTCGATCACGCTGGCCAGGACCCGTCGAAGCGCCGCGTCGCGATTCGCCTGGGCGCTCTCGAGGTCCTCGAGCATCTCTTCCAGCGCGTCCATCGCCGCCTGTTGGTTGCGCCCCGCGGCCCCCGTCCGGTTCTCCTGCACCTGCTGGGCGGCCTCGCGCATCGCCTGGGCCGCCTGCGAGCGCCTGCCGCGGTCGGCGGCCTGCTGCATCACCGTCGCCTGCGCCGGGTCCGCTTCGCTCATCTGGCGGGCCCGCTCGTTCAGGTCGTCCAGCGTCTGCTCCAGTTGCTCACTCACCTCACGCTGACGCTGTGCGATCCGGTCGAGCTCGCTGAGTTCCTCCAGTGTCAGCTCGCTCGCATCGCGTCCTGCGGTGCGCCGACCGATCGACGCCGTCTGCTCGGCAAGGCGGCGTTGCTCCTGAAGCAGGCGCTCGACATCGCGCCGCATGAGCCACTCGTCCTGCCCACGGGCGAGCATCTCCGCCAGGCGCCCCAGCTCGTCGCGCACCTCCCGCTGGGCACGCTCGATCGCGCGGGCCTCCTCGGGATCGAGCTCGCCCTCGCCCGCCCCGCCGATGCGCTGCTCGGCCTCGCCCGCTGCCTCCTGCGCCGCGTCCAGCGCAGCACGCGCGTCCTCGATGAGCCCCGCCAGCGCCGCGTCTGCCAGGCGATTGCGCCGCATCCGCTCGCCGATGCGCTCCGCGGCCTCGCGCTGCGCACCGATCTGCTCGGCGATCGCCCTCTGCTGCCGACGCAGGCCCTCGCTCACACCCAGACGCCCCATCTGGCGCTCGACGCGTGCCTGCGCCTCATCCAGTCGCTGGGCGGCGTCGCGGATCGCGTCCAGATCCCGGCGCAGACGCTCGACCATCTGCGCCTCGTCGATGATCGTCAGACGGCGCACACTCGACACGCTCGTCTCGTGGCGCAATCCCTCCAGATCGAACACATCGCGCGCCAGCGTGCGGATCTGCACCTCATCACCCGGGCGCAGGGCGAGATCGGCGAGATCCAGATCGTGCGTCAACTGAGCCCGCCTGCGCGAGGCAGGCGCCTCGTTCGCCAGCGAGCGCGTCGCGATCGTCCTGCGCGTCCCCTCGATCGTCTCGGGCGGCGCACCCTGCGAGCCCGCAGGCGGACGGGCGATCACCCGCTCCAGAGCAATGGTTTCCAGAGCCAGGTCGTCGCCGGCCTCGCCCGCAAGTTCGACGATGGCACCCGCCAGCAC
>WGEO01000012.1 GCA_015492715.1 Phycisphaerales bacterium
GCCCGGCGCAGACGCCGCGATCGACGAGGGCGTCGAGTGGTTCATCGCATCGCAACTCGCCCAGAGTGCCGCCCACCGGACCACCGGCCCGTGGAAGGCCCTCAGCGATCTGCAGGAGGCCCTGAACGCTTACAAGCAGGCCGAGGACACGATCCTGAACCTCTCCTTCGATGTCGAGGACGCAGCCGAGTACGAGAAGCAATGGGCATCGTTCCGTTCGGCCTGGCAGGATCTGACGGACGCCCATGAGCGCACGATGGAGGCCCTGGAGCAGGTCCGAAGCACCACCGTCGCGGGCACGAGCCTTGCCGATGTGACACCCTCACAGGCGCTCGAGGTCGCGATGCGCGAGGTCGTGGGCAGGCCCCGGGACAACTACGACCTGCTCCTGCGGATCTGCCTGCACAAGGACGGCGAGGACTTCTCCCCGACGCAGGCGATCGATCAGGGCACGCTCATCCAGCCTCCTCCCGCTCCCGCACCGACCGCGATCGAGCGCGCACGGTCGTCCCTGATCGAGGGCTGGCGCACCTTCGCCGCATCTGCCGGCAGGGAGGCGATCGAGCACTTCGCGCCGATGCGGACCGAACTCACATACCTCGTCGGTGATGCCCCACTGGGTGAAGCACCGCCCATCCTGGCCCGGTTCGAAGCCGTGCAGGCGCTCGCCCGTGCCATCGGCGTCGATGCATACGAGACGCCCAGGGCGTTTGCCGAGGCGACGACGGCGAGCGACCCGCAGCGCCCCGACCCGATCGCCCAGGTCCCACAGCGCCTGCAACGGGCGGCGGTGGTCATCGACGCCGACCCCGTGCTCGAGGAGGACGAAGACCGCGACGCGCTGGCGGCGATCCTTTCTCCCGCCGATCCATCCTCCGCACGCCTGGCGATCGACCGTCTGGCTCTCGCCACCACGCGCTATCGCCTGTGGTCGATCATGGTCGGCGTGCTCGACGCCCTTGCCATCGACGAGCAGGCGACCGCCGAGACCATCGCACAGGCCATCGCATCGCGTGCGGATGCGGGGCTGATCTTCCCCATCCAGCGCGAGGCGATTCCATTCACCCCCGTCACAGACGGGAGTTCGTTCGACATCGCCTACCACCCGCAGTCGGCCCATGATGCGAGCGTGGCGATCGACGCGATGCGTGACCGTCCGGAGGACGCGCCGGCACCACTGAGCGCAGCGAGCGTCGACGCCCGCCTGACACGGGCACGCCGGGCCATCGAGGACTACGCGGACGATGCCCGTCGGTACTGGTCCTCGGGCGTGTTCGCCGATCTTGCCGTCGAGCCGAGCGGGCTCTCGCTGGGCGAGATCCGCGAGATCGCAGCCAGCGACGGAACCGGCCAGACGCCGTACCCGGGCCAGATCAACGATCGTCTCGTGGCCTTCTGTGATACGGTCCTGTCTTCCCTGACGACGCTCGAGGTGGATGACGAACTGCGCGAGGCCCCCCGCCTGATCCGCCGCCTGTACGGGGCCCGCCTGGGCGATGAGGGAGCCGAGGCGCTGGAAGCCTGGGCGGCGATCTTCCCGGGCGATGATGATTTCGCTCCCCTTGCTCGCAGACTGCGAGCCCTCGCCCGAGCCGGTGAACTGGCGCCGTATCTTCCCCAGGAGGTCTTCCGCAGACGCGATGCAGACCTGCCCCCGGACTGGAACTACTGGGCCAACCTGCTGTCGGCGTTGCTCACGCGATGTGCCGACGCCAGCGAGGCGGAACTGCGAGCCCTCGCCGGCCGCATCGGGCAGAACCTGTCACGCTTTCCCTTTGCCCGCGAGAGCACCCAGACGCTGAGCCCCGACGAGGCACATGAAGTGGCGGCCAGTCTCGCCCAGTTCGCGGGTCCCGGCACGGCACCTGCGGGCGAGTATCCCCCCGAGATCGACGACCTCATCGCCCGCCTGCTGGGTTCACGGGTGGAGCGACCCGACGCGCCCGAGCACACCGACGAGGTCGTCCGGGTGCTGATCGGCAGCGATCCGAGCAAGCCCGATCCCCTCCGCTTCGAGGTCGGCCTCACCAGCGAGCTCTTCGCCCGTCCCAGTGCCACGATCACCCTGCGCGACGGACGCAGGACGCTCATCGACGAGGTCCGGGACCTCGGGGCCTCGCAGTTCAAGCCCCTGGGCACGGTCTCCGCCGGTGCCGGAAGCATCGAACTGGCCTTCGAGGGCGGATGGCGGGCAGGGTCCGGCGACCGCCCCTTCGCCCTCCTGCGGGCGCTCCTGGATCGAGCCACATTCGATGAGCAGGAGGGGATCTGGAAGATTCCGCTGAAAGTGGGCGCAGGCGGCGCACAGGGCGCTCCGCAGAATCTTTCTTTCATCGTCGGCGTGCGGATCGCCAACGATGACGATCGCGGGCAGATCCTGCGGGATCTCGTGGACAACGACGACTGGCCGAGATAGGCGCCATCCGCCGGTCGACCCCCGCCGGCTGCGGGGGGGAGGGGCACCCGCATGAGCGACGCCGGGAGCGAACGACTCGCCTTCTGCGTCAGTGTGTTCGGCAAGCACCCTGCGTGGGCGGACCACATCGAGGACATCCCCCTGCGCACGCCCCACCTCACGCGCGTGCGCGAGTTGTTTTACGAGCGGGGCATCCGCAAGGTCTTCGACGAGGGGTTGATCGCAAGCCTGCCCGAGTCGCACCGCCTGGCGGGCTTCCATCACCTGGCCCTGTGGGAGATCGACGGTGCCGTCGTGCTCATGCGTCTGCTCCGATCGACGGACGCCGGGGGAAGATCCGCCTATCCACTCATCCTCTGCGTCCAGGCCCCGCGTCCGTACCTGTCGACCCTGCTGGACGACGGCGCCCGTCTGCTCGACGATCTGGCCCGTGATCTGGAGCAGATGCGCGACGCCGAGGCGGTCCGCGCCCGCGTCGAGCAGGCCGACGCGTCCTGGCGTGCCCTGATCGCCGACAGGACGCCCGATGATCCGCCAGCCCGGACCGTCTCTGCGAGTCTCGCCGAATCGATGGCCGACGATCACACGCCCCTGCACCGCATCCTCTTTCAGATGGAGCGGGAGATGGCGTCCTTCGTGGTGACGCCGGCGACACGATCGCGCAAGGAGCACGCACCACCCCGCCATATCCGCCTGCCCCGTCGGCACGACGATCCGCGGAGCGACCTTCGCGACTGGCTGGGGTTCCTGCGCGAACACCTCGTGTCGGGGGTGCCGGTGCTCGTCGCTGCCCCGCTGGGCGAAGACTACTGCGACGCCATCGTGGGGGAGGCCGATCCGCCGTCCCTTGCGTCTCTGCTGATCACCCGACAGGCGCACAAGCCCGCAAGCGAAGTCGCATACGAGCTGGACGACGCGTTCATCGAACGCGCAGAGGCCGCCCTTGCGCGCCCGATCGAGGAGATGGACAAGGGCCCCGCGGGGTTGGATCGCCTGCGCGGGGCCGCCTCGTCGATCACGCAGCGCCGGACCGAGGGCGCAGGCCGCGGGTCGTCGAGACGAACGATCATCGTGATCGTCGCAATCCTGATCTTGCTCGGGCTGGTCGCCGCCGTGGTGCTCCTGCAGGGTGGCGGGGCGTCCAGCGGTAAGTCCGCGGGCGCCGGGGGCGGGCGCACGCAGATGCCAGCCCCTTCCGAGGAATCCATCGAGAACGAACCGATGCCGAGCCGATCGTCCCGGGAACCCGCGGGCGCCGACGGTGATCCGTCGATCGCGGACACGGACCTGGATCCGTGGCGGGCATGGGTTCTGGCGTGGGACGGCTGGGCCGTGGATCTGGCCCGCATGGAGCGGGACGGGACGCTTCCGCCAGGTATCGCTTCCGATGCGGCGCTCATGGACGGTCTTGTGCGCCCCGTCTCGCAGATGGTCCAAACGCACGACTTTCGCACGAGCGAGCTTCGGCGATCACCCAGGCGTGTCGAGCCCGCCGCCTCGCTGGCAGACAACCCGCCGGAGGAAGCCCGATCGTCGGACGCGATCACGCGCGCACGGGAGGTTACTCACGCCCTGGATCGATGGCGCGGCGTGCTCGAAGCCTGGGTCCCCCGCAGACAGGCGGCTCGGGCGGCAGATGCGCTGCGGGATGTGGGGATCGAGCACGAGGGCATCGCGGCTCTGGCACGGGTGCCGGACCTGACACCGACCGACGGCCAGAGCGACCTGCTCGCCTGGATCTCGCGGGTGCGTGAGAACAGCGGCAGGTTGGGCGGTATCGAGCGAGCGGCTCGTGTGATCCGACGGCTGCTCGACGAGCCCGATCCCGAGGGCTTCTGGGCAGGAAACACGCTGCTGAAGGCGATCCGCGATCAGGCACCGGCGACGGACATCGGAGGGCTCGCGGCGCTCCTGGAAGAGGGCGGAGGCCTTGTGGAGCGGATCAGGATGGCCCGGCGGGATGTCTGGCTGAGTGTCGATCGTGATCGATGGATGCAGGTGCACGGCGATCTGGTCGGCGAGCCGAAGGATGCGAGCCTTGAGCAGGTCGAGGCGTTGCTCGCGGCGATCACGGACCCGGAAGTCCAGATTCCATCCGGGGCCGATCCACGGGTCGAGGGCGAGGGGAACTCGCGCCTGCGGGCTGGTGTGGCGAAAGTGCTCGCCGGGCTCGATGATCTCGCTGAGCGTCTGGACGATCCTGATGCGCTCGCGTGGATCGCAGAAGCGCGCGAACGGATCGCGGCGCTCGAGCCGGAGATCACGGAGCTCGAGTCCTTGCCCTGGGTCCGTGTCCATGAGCGGGAGATCCACATGCGGACCAGTGCCATGCTGGAGAAGATCCAGAAGATCGATGCCCAGCGGTATGTGCTCGACGCCGAGGCACAGGCCGCCCTTGCCGGCGCGGTCGAGGAGGTCCGCTCGCGCGTGCCCGTGGGCGGGAGCCGGCCCGTGCAGGACGCGTGGGCGCGATGGAGCGAGCAGTCGTGCATGCGGGCGCAGCAGCAGGGGCCGTCGGCGCCGCTGGGCGACTGGATCGACACCCTCGAGCGCACGCTGCGGGATGTCGAGGCGCAGATCCCCGCGTGGGAGGGAGATATCCCGGCGGGCTTCGACGGCGACGCCATCCGGCAGGCTCTGTCGAGCGATCGCTCGGCTCGACTCGAGCGCGTGCTGGAGCTGGGGCAGTGGGATGGCAGCGGTTTCGAGAACGCCGAGGAGATCCGCGAGATGCTGACGCGCGAGGGGGCGGCGAGGCGGGACCTGCTGGACGAGGTGCGGACGATCATGGACGACCTTGCGCGCCGGCACGCGGCGATGCTGCAGGGCACAGACGATGCCCAGGAGGTCGGGGGAGAGGGACAGGCGTGGGCGATCGTGCGCAGCGCCGGCGGGCGGATCGTTGCTGATCTCAGGGACATGGAACAAGTTCGGCGGGCGATGGATGGCGGTGCCCTGCTGGATCTGGCGGGGGACGAGGGGCTCTGGGCTGCGGCCCGCTGCGAGGCGCTCCAGCGGGCCTTCGAGAGAGGGCTCGACAGGGACGGGCTGGTGCGTGCGCTGGATCTGCGCGATGGGTTGCTGGGGTGGGCCCGGGCGGAGGCACCCGGGCGGGGCGAGGATCTGGTGCGTGCCTCGGCTCGTGCGTGGGGGCGACTGGCAGGGGCGTGCCCGGATCGCGCATCGCTGGCGCGCCTCGCGGACCTTCGAAATCGGGTCGATGTGGGATTTGCAGGGCTGGGTGCGCGTGAGCGGTTCAACCTGGGGGTGATCACGATCGGTCGTGCGTTGGAGATGGGCGAAGATCCCCTGGGGACCGCCCGGGATGTCCTCGATGCGCTGGCGGAGGACCGCGGGAGTCTGGGGGACGATGCCCGCCGATGGCTGGGGGAGCTCGATGGGCTGGTTGCACGCGGCGGAGCGCCGGGGCTGGACCGGCTGGGTCCGGCGGCAGTGGGATGGAAGGCCAGCACGAGCGACGACGGGACGCGGGTGGTCTTCGAGCGTGATGGCGAGCGGATCTCGTTTCGGATGATCGGCGA
>WGEO01000013.1 GCA_015492715.1 Phycisphaerales bacterium
CGTGCTCGAGAACACGGTGCTGCCCGTGATGCCGCGTCTGGCCCGGATGCTGGGCGTGCGCGACCTGCGGGCGGAGCGGGCGTTGTTCGAGGAGCGTCGGCGGGCGTTCCAGATCAAGACGGCCTCGGCGTCATCGACGCCGGATGAACTCAGCGGCGGGAATCAGCAGAAACTTCTTCTCGCCCGCTCCGCCCGCAGGTCGCGCACGCCCAGCATCCGGGCCAGACGAGGCATCACGGGCAACACCGTGTTCTCCAGCACGCTCAGATCCAGGAACAACCCCTGCAGACGCCGATCCTCGGGGACATACCCCGCCCCGGCGCGGATGCGCTCGCGCGGATCTCGCGTGCGCATCGTCCTGCCGAGGATCGCGACCGTGCCCTGAGCACGAGGATCGAGCCCGAAGATCGCATTCAGCAGCTCGCTCCGCCCGGCCCCGACCAGCCCCCCGACGCCGACGATCTCCCCCGCACGCACGCGCAGCGAGACCCCGTGCAACCTTCCCGGGCTGCGCATGTCCTGCACGCGTAGCACCTCCTCGCCGGTGTCACCGGGAGAGCCCCCCCCGCTCATGTGGCGCAGCGCCTGTGCCTCGTCGGTCTCGCCCTCCAAACGACGCCCGATCATCTGCTCGACGAGATCGCCCTCGCTGATGTCTGCCACGCGGCTCGTTGCGACATACCGCCCGTCGCGGAGCACCGTGACACGATCGCAACAGGCGAAGATCTCGCCCATCCGATGCGACACATAGATGACTGTCAGCCCCTGCTCGGCCAGCTCGCGCACGATCGACAGCAGGCGATCGACCTCCCCCGCACTCAGCGAACTCGTCGGCTCGTCAAAGACGATCGCACGCGGACCGCCTCCCCCGGACGCTCCACGATCATCCAGCGCCTGGGCGATCTGGCAGATCTGACGCCGGCCCGGGCTGAGCGATCCCAGCGGGGCACGCACATCGATCCTCGGCTCGAGGCGATGCACCAGCCGCCGGGCACGCGCTTCCATCGCATGTCGATCGACCACACCCAGGCGAGAGCGCGGCAGGTCATGCAGACACAGATTCTCTGCCACGCTCAGATTGGGACACTGGGCGAGCTCCTGATGCACGATACGGACGCCCGCATCGAAGGCATCCTCGATCGACCCCGGACGCAGCCTGCGACCGTCCAGGATCACCTCGCCCGAGTCCTGCCGATGCAGCCCGCTGATGATCTTCCCCAGCGTGCTCTTGCCCGCACCATTCTCGCCCATCAGGGCGTGCACCTCGCCCGCGCGGAACGAGACGCTCACATCGTCCAGCGCCTGGGTGATCCCGAAACGCTTCGAGATGTGACGAGCCTCGAGAAGCAGCGGGCTGGTGCCGTCAGACGCCATCCGTCAGCCGCCGGCGTTCCACTTCTCCCAGTTCTTCGCGTACTCGTCCGCGTTCTCCCGGGTGACGATGTCGAAGTCGGCGTAGATGACCGGCTCCGCCGGCGTCTTGTTGTTGTGCAGCTTCTCCACGATCAGACGCACGGACTCGTACCCCCACCCGTAGTACGGCTGCCCGATCAGCACCTGCACCTGCCCCTTCTTGAGATACTCCAGCGGCAGGGGAAGCGGGTCCAGGCTCACGACCTTGGCATGCTCGTAGATCCCGTCCAGTGCGTTGTCGGTGTACAGCGGCCAGCCCCCGACCAGCGCCCACCCGTCGATGTCAGGATTGGCGTTCTGCACGCTCTGCATCTTGGCCGCCGCGTCCGTCGCCGTCTCCGGGTGATAGTACACATCGACGATCTCGATCCCGGGATACTTCGCCGCTTCCTCGCGCACACCCTCGACCCGGCGCTGCAGATTCGTCGCCGCCTGATTCCCCGCGAGCACCGCGACCTGCCCCTGGCCGCCAAGCACGCGCGCCAGCTCACGCATGACCGCCGCACCCGCGGCCTTGTCGTCGACGCCGTAGTACGCCATCCGACCGGAATCCGGCGCGTCCGAGTCGAAGGTCACCACCACGATGCCCCGATTCACCGCGTCGGCGAGCGTCGCGTTGAGCAGATTCGCGTCGATGCAACTGATCGCGATCCCGTCCACCCCGGCATTGACCAGCCCCTCGGCAAACTGCGCCTGCTGCTGCGCATCCTCGTTCGCAGGAGTCTGCCAGCGAATCTGCACATCGATCCCGTACTGCTCGCTCAGATCCCGCGCCGCGTCCTCAGCCCCCACACGAGCGGCCTTGAACACGGGGTTGACCTGGCTCTTGGCGATCAGCCCGATGACATAGGTCGGCTTGTCTCCGGCGCCCTGGGCCTGTGCCCCCTCGCCCCGGGTCTCTGTCTGCTCACTGCCGCCCCCGCAC
>WGEO01000014.1 GCA_015492715.1 Phycisphaerales bacterium
AGCCAGTGGGTGCTGGCGCGGGCGTTGGACACGAACGACACACCGCTGGCCCTGCGGGCGATCTCGGCGATCCAGCGGATCGCCGGGGCGGGCGACATGCAGGAGCCGATTCTGTTCGTGGACCATCGCGGGTCCGCGGATCGGCGTCCGCTGATCGAGGCACTGACATATCCCAATCGTCGTGTGCAGTATGAGTCGGCTCTGGCGCTGGCGCGCACGCAGCCCGAGCGGTTCTTCGACGGTGCCGAGCGCGTGGTGCCCCTGCTGAGCAGCGCGATCCGGGATGCCTCGAAGCGGTTCGGCGTGGTGATCGCCCCGGATGCGGAGCGTCAGAGCGTGCTGCGCAGGCTGCTCGAGGGCGAGGGCTATCAGGTCATCGCGGGGGCTGGCCTCGACGAGATCCGGGCGCCGCTGTCGGATCTTCCGGGTGTCGATGTGGTGCTGATGGATGTCGAGAGTGATCGCGTCCGGGATCTGCTGGGGCGTGTGCGGAGCGACCCGCGCCTGAGTGCCACGCCCGTGCTGGTGCTGACGCAGGGCGCGAACTTTGCGCAGGTGCGCAGGCGCCTCGATGGCGACGCGACCGTCGCCGTTCGACGGACGGGCATCAGCGAGGACGAGGTGCGGGCGACGCTCGCGACGCTCGTCGAAGAGGCATCGGGCGGTCCCATCTCCCCCGAGGAGGCCCGCCAGTACGCGACTCGTGCGATCGACGCGCTGCGGGATCTGGCGATCAGCCGCAACGCCGTGTTCGATGTGGCCGACGCCGCCCTCCCGCTGATCGCGACGCTGACCGAGAGCGAGGGGCAGGTGAAGTTCCGCGTCGCCGAGGTGCTCAGCTGGATCAACCAGCAGCGGGTGCAGGTGGCGATGATGGAGGAGGCGCTGGACGCCGGTGGGATCGAGCGGATCGAACTGATGGAGCAGGTGGCCAACAGCGCCAAACGCTTCGGGAATCTGCTCGAGGCCCGCCAGATCGATCGCCTGATCGACTTCGCGCTCTCGGCCGAGGGCATCGAGGCGACAGCGGCGGCAAGCCTCATGGGCGCCCTCGATCTGCCCAATGATCGTGTCGTTCCGCTCATCATCTCGCAGGCGGGTCAGACGACGACGGCCTCGCGCTGATCTCGACGCATGGCACCGATCCGGCGCGCCCGTGCCCCCCGAGGACGCGGGCGTTTCTCGTGGTGTTCGCCGTGAGCATGGGGTGTGTTCTCGGACGCACAGGGCGTATGCACTGCTGATAACCACGGTGCGTCTGCCAGCGGGTCTTTCATAGGCCGCGTGATCGCTACATCCGGACCGGGGCGCAGAGGGTGGGCGTCGCATCCGGGCGAGACGAATCGCAGAGTTCCCGATGGAAGCACCGTCGTCGGGGTTCCGGGGGCGTACCCGGAGCCGCGGGCAAGGGCGCACACGCCCGCGCCGGGCCTGGCGCCGCGACGACACAGGAGGGGCGGCGTCGCCCCCGTGAGGTTGGCACGCGTGTCGAAGGAGTATGGTCTCATGAAGGTCAAGCGCATCGCGAATCGTGGTTTTACGCTGGTCGAGATTCTCATCGTCGTCGTGATCCTGGGCATCCTGGCTGCGGTCGTGGTGCCCCAGTTCACCAATGCCGCCGATGATGCCCGTGGGGGCAACATCGCCACGCAGGTGAGCACGATCCAGAATCAGATCGAGCTGTATCGTGCGAAGGAAGGCTCGTACCCGACCCTCGCCGAGATGCAGGCCGATTCGGCGGATCCCGACTTTGCCGGTCAGGGCTGGGGTGTCCTCGTGGATGGCAACTACCTGAAGAGCCCGGCTGCGAACCCGTACTTCAGCGGCAACGCCGCGTATGCCATCGCCGCCGACAACAGCGCCGCGTGGCAGTATGACGAGAACACGGGCGAGATCCAGGCGATCGTTCCGTAATCGTCCGATTCTGATCCAGGCACAGACACGGCCGATCCCGGAAACGGGCTCGGCCGTTTTTCACGGGAGCAGGAATGGGGCAGGACCCCGAAGGAGAGCAAGCGATGCGCATGGGCAGTCTGAGCGTGGGCAAGAAGAACGCATTCACGCTCGTGGAGATCCTGATCGTCGTCGTGATCCTCGGGATTCTGGCGGCCGTGGTCACCGCACAGTTTGCCGGGGCCAGCGAGTCGGCTCAGGAGGAGACGACCCGCCATGAACTGCAGAAACTTCGGCGGGCGATCGAGATCTACATGACGCGCAACGGCAACGCCCTCCCCAATGTGGTTGCCGGCGACGGCACCTGGGGCGAGATCGTGCAGCCCGGGGAGTATCTGAGCGGTCCTCCGCAGAATTCCTGGGTCGGCGGACCGAACGCGGGCGTCATCATCATCCGGGACACGCCCGACGATGCGTACCAGACGACGCATGGGTGGATCTACGACGACACGACGGGACAGGTCTGGGCCGGGGGCTTCGATGGCAACGACGAGCCGTATGCCAAGTGATTGGGGGAAGAACCTGCATGGACGCCTCAACCCGCAGCCGCGAGCGGTCGATCTGCCCAATACCCGGGGCGCGCGCGTGCGGGTCCGGGGGTGATGATCGGACCAAGGGAGTCTTCCCCATGCGCAAGGACGGATATCGCAACGGCGTGCTGACGGCAATCGCGCTGCTTCTGGGCGTGCTCGTGCTGGGTCAGGGGAGCGGCCCAAGCCAGGCCGGGGCGGGCCAGATCCAGCATGCCGGGCAGACACTCACCCCGCCCGAAGGTGGGGGGATGATCAGCGCCGCCGAGCAGCGCAAGATGATGCTGCGCGAGTTGCAGGCGATGCGACGCCAGATGGAGGAGATGCGAGCCCTGATGAGCCGGGGCCTGAGCGTGAAGGTGACGGAGATGCCCGAGATCCGCCTGCCCAAGGATGACGGCTGATCGGCTCGGGCGGAGGGAGAGCGCCCATGTGTGGACATCGTGCCCCTGGGTCGCGGGGGTACACCCTGGTCGAGATCCTGGTGGTCGTGACGATCATGGGGTTGTCGGCGGCGATGGTGATCCCGTCGATGGCTCAGGCGGGGACCTTCCGGGTTCGCTCTGCCCTGCGCACACTGGTGGCGGACATCACCTTTGCGCAGTCCGATGCGATGGCCTTCCAGCAGGGGCGGGCGGTGGTGTTTTATCCTGAGGAGAACCGATATGTGGTCGTCCGGGTGACAGGTCCCGTCCTGGACCCCGTCAACGACGCGCTGTACGACCCGTCGCGCGAGGACGACATCATGGGCATGGACTTCGACGACGAGCGTTTCGGCGGGGCACGGATGACCTCGGCGCTGTTCGACGGCGAATCTGTGCTTATCTTCGATGAGTTGGGGGCACCCGTGACGGAGCCGCAGGGGACGACACCCAGCAGCGGTGGGATGATCACGATCGAGGGCGACGGCGAGGAATACTGGATCGCGGTGGACGGATTCACGGGACACATCACGACCGGACGGAACTGAATCGCGGGGAGCAGCAGGGGATGCGGAACGGATCGAGACGCCTGTCGCGGGTCGCCCTCGTGCTTGTGGGCGGGGGGATCTCCGTCAGTCTGCTGTTCTGGGCGAAACTCCGCCTTGTGACGCAGATTCCGCGCACGACCTATGCCGAGCCGGCGTCTCCGGGCGATGCGGCGGATCGCCCTGCGGACGAGTCCGAGGGTATGCGTGAGGACGATCGTCCGGACGATCCCGGGTCCTGAGTGGGCAGTTGGCATGGTCCGAGAATCCACCCGCGCAGGCTGTGCGGGCGGGGTGGTCTGTGCGCGTCGGGTCGTTCAGGGTTTCCATTTGGGTACAGCCCGCAGGGTTGACGCAAAGTCGCGCTGCGGGAGAGCCGAGAAAACGGGCTGACGAGCCCCGGGTTTCGGTCGTTCACCCGTGCGCGACGACGAGCCCAGGAAGGGGAGCATGCACAGGCAGGCGCACAAGCGAGGATGGTCATGCCCAAGCGTTGCGACGAGACGATGAGCGTTCGGACGGTTCGTCTGACGGCGGTTCTGAGCCTTCTTGCCGGGACTCCGACGGCGCTGGCCCAGGGGCTCGGCGAGATGGATCTGTCGGATCTTGCCGGGCTGGTGGGTCAGGTGGATCAGACGACGGAGGAGGCGAATGTCGACGAGCAGCCCAGCACGGGCCATGTGAATGTCGATGAGTACGAGCAGATCGAGCTGCACTTCCGGGACGAGGACATCGCGACGGCGCTGCAGTTGCTGGCGATGCAGAGCGAGCGGAGCATCGTGACGACGCAGAATGTGTCGGGCACGGTGACGGCAAATCTGTATGGGGTGAGTTTCGAGGAGGCACTCGACGCCATCCTGCTCTACAACGGCTTCGGGTACATCGAGCAGGGCGGGACGATCTATGTGATGCCCAAGGAGGACATCCTGGCGTGGGAGCAGGCCCAGCGGAAGATGGAGACGGCGGTCATCCGCCTGAACTATCTGAACGCGGTGGACGCCGCCCAGTTCGCCCAGAGCATTCTGAGCCCGGAGGGCACGATCACGACCAACGGGGTGACGCCGGACTTTCAGCTGAACGACAGCGTGCCGGTGGGCAAGGACAACTACTCGCTGGATGCCGTGCTGGTGGTGCACGACTATCCGGAGCAGATCCAGGAGATCCGGGATCTGGTTGCCCAGCTGGACACCAAGCCGATGAGTGTGCTCGTCGAGGCGACGATCCTGCAGAAGTCCATCAGCGATGCGTACGGGTACGGCGTGGACTTCTCGATCCTGTCGAACCTCGAGTTTCTGGAGTTCGTGGGAGCGGGCGGCCCGCTGGGGGTCGTCGACAGCCTGATCAAGGGCGAGAAGGCCATCACGGGCGACAGCGGGGACAGCGGCGGCACGGCGCCGCTGCCGAGCGATGGTGGCGGCACGGGCATCGTGCAGAGCGTGGGCAACACGAGCGGTCCCGGCGGGCTGAAGATCGGTGTGGTCAGCAACGATGTCGCGGTGTTCGTGCGTCTGCTCGATGAGATGGGCGACACGACGATCCTGAGCAATCCGAAGTTGCTGACGCTGAACCGCCAGCCGGCGAGCGTGCAGGTCGGTCGTCGGATCGGGTATCTGAGCACGACGACGACGGACACGACGACGCAGCAGACGGTGGAGTTCCTCGACACGGGCACGCAGTTGTACTTCCGTCCGTTTGCGACGACCAACGGGGACATCCGTCTGGAGTTGCGTCCCGAGGTGAGCCAGCCGATCATCCGGAGCGTGACGGACGCGACGGGGGCGGCGGTGACGGTCCCCGACGAGGACACGAGCCAGCTGTCGACGAATGTGCTCGTGCGCGACGGGCAGACGGTGGTGCTGGGCGGTCTGTTCACCGAGCGGACCAACAGCAGCCGGCGTCAGGTTCCCGTGCTGGGTGATGTGCCGATCTTCGGGCATGCGTTCCGCGGCGAGGACAACTCGGTCGATCGGGCGGAGATCATCTTCCTGATCACGCCGTCGATCGTCGAGGACGAGTCGATGGCCGACGCCGGGATCCGGGCGTTGGAGGAGGTGGACTTTGCGCGGGCCGGTGCTCGCGAGGGTCTGCTGTTCTGGAGCCGCGAGCGTCGCGCGAGCCAGCTCCTGGTCGATGCCCAGCGTCTGGCGGCCGAGGGCGATACGCGCCGGGCGTTGAACAAGGTGCAGCGGGCGTTGGCGCTCCAGCCGACGATGAGCGATGCGATCCGTCTGCGTGAGCAGTTGATTCATGATCCGACGATCTGGCCCAGCCGGAGCGGGCTGGAGGAGGTCGTCAACCGCGAGACCGAGGCGCGGATCGACATGTTCCGTGAGGCGATCGAGCAGCGCCTGGCCCAGGAGCAGCAGGATGCCGCGAACGGTGATGCGCTTGCGGGTGTCGATGCGGGCGACCAGGGCGAGTCCTTCGGGGCCGACGAGGGCTTCTCGGGCGGCTCGTTCGATGGCGATGCCTCCTTCGATAGTGCAGGCGCGGGCGAGGCGGACCCGTCGTTCGGCGGGAGTGACTCGTTCAGTGGTGACGATTCGTTCAGTGGCGATGACTCCTTCAGCGGCGATGATTCGTTCGAGGCGAGCGACACCTTCGGCGAGAGCGTCGAGGGCCAGGACAACGCCAACGCTCAGCATGACGCCTTCGGTGCGACGGAGGACGAGCGCGACGCTGACAGCGGTGATGCGTTCGCGGACGGCTCGTCCGGCGAGGATAGCGCTGACGGCGAGGCGTTCGCGAGCGATCCGGTCGAGGACGATTCCTTCGGTGGCGATGGGTTCGAGTCGGGCGATCTCGCCCTTCAGGAAGAGCCCAGCACCGAAAGCGACGCCAGCGGCGATTCCGATGCGTCGTTTGCCGGTGCCGAGGACATGCCTTCACAGGGCGAAGCCTCGTTCGCCGACGGCGGTGATGCGGCGGCTGGCGATGACGATGCTTTCTCCAGCGAGATGGACGGCGACAGCGGCGAGATGGCGTTCGTCAGCCAGATCGAGGGCAGTTTCGAGCAGCAGTGGCAGATGCGTTCGGCGTATCTGGCGCTGGTGAACGAGCAGATCCAGCAGGCGATCGAGCGATTCGCCGATGAGCACGGGCGCTTCCCGACGCTGGAGGAGATGAGTGGCACGCCGGCGGACCCGTCTCGCGGCTCGTCGTTCGGGGCGTTCCTCGACCAGGGCTACATGAGCGAGGCGCCGGTGAATCCGTTCTTCCCCAGCGGCAGTGCGAGCAGCGTGGGCGAGATCGGATCGCAGGCCGCGTTCGAGTACGACCCGCAGACGGGCACGATGCTCGCGAACATCGGGGATTTCACGAGCGTGATGGAGTCCGGCGACATGACGCCGGTCAGCGCTCAGACGCTCGCGTCGATGATGGAGCGTCATCTGCAGCAGCAGATCGAGGTCTTCCATCAGATCACGGGCTCGTACCCGACGCTCGAGCAGCTCCGCAGTGCTCCGATGGACGGTTCCAGCGCGACCAGTTTCGGGGTGCTGTTCGACGAGGGTCTGATCGACAGCGCGCCGGCCAACCCATTCTTCGCCGGTGAGCAGGCGACGAGTGTCGGTGCTCCGGGCGAGCACGCCGCATGGATCTATGACGAGCAGACGCACACGATCACGGCCGCCCGCGGGGTGTTTGCGAGTGCGGACGAGGAATCTTCGCCCGAGGACTGAATCGGACCTTGCGGTCAACCGATAACTCCGGCACACCCAGTCGCAAAGGAGACACGAGGTGAGCCGACGCATGATCCAGCATGTCACGGGCCCCTTCGGGGCCCTTTTTCTGTCCTCGCTGATGCTCGCGGGCTGTGCCGGGCACGGCAAGCACACGAGCCAGGGGCTGAGCCTTGCGCAGATGCGCTCTGCGCAGATCAAGAGCAGCACCGAGTGGACCATGGCCCATCAGGCGTTCCTGGCGGGCAACCTCGACAAGGCGCTGCGCAAGATCGACGAGGCGATCTCGCTGAATCCGATGGTCGCCAAGAGCCATCTGCTCAAGGGTCGGATTCTGATCGAGAAGGGGCGTCTGGGCGATGCGCTGGAGAGTCTGGACCTCGCGATCGAGTTCAAGCCGGAAGATCCCGAGGCGTACTACTACAAGGGCACCGTCTACGAGCGTCTGGAGCGTAGCGAGGAGGCATTGAAGGCCTATCAGACCGCCGGGAGCCTCGATCCGGAGAAGGCCCAGTATGCGATCGCCGCCAGCGAGGTGCTGGTCGACATGGGGCGGATCGACGAGGCCCTGGCGGTGCTCGAGACCTTCGCCAGCGCGAATCAGGACAATCCCGCGATCGTGCAGACGATGGGCACGATCGCGATGCTGCAGGAGCGCTACGACGATGCGGCGCGTCTGTTCAACGAGGCCCGCCTCCTGAGCCCCGAGGACTCGGGGATCCTCGAGGACCTCGCCGACGCGTTGATGGCCGACGGGCGATTCGCGGAGGCGGAGTTCTACCTGAACACGGTGCTGGCGGATCCGGCGCACGCGGATCGTCGTGATCTGAAGCAGATGCGGGCCCGCTGTCTGATCGAGCTGGATCGTCCGGTCGAGGCGCGGGCGCTGCTGCTGGAGTTGACCCGGGGCGAGGAAGGCTCGCGCGATGCCGGCGCGTGGATCGAGTTGGGGCGTGTCGCCTGGCAGCTGCGCGACCTGACGAATCTGCAACTGAGCGCCGATCGCGCGACGCGTCTGGCGCCCGAGTCCAGCGAGGCCTGGCTGCTCATGGCACTTGCCCGGCGTGAGGCGGGCCAGGAGGTCGCCGCGCTGGACGCAACGGATCGGGCGCTCGCGCTCGACAACCGTAATCAGACGGTGCTGATGCTGCGCGGGCTGATCCAGCAGGAACTCGGGCGCCACGACGACGCCCTGGTGACGCTCCAGCAGGCGTACATCCTCGACCCGAGCAACGAGAGCGTGCGCACCCTGATCGACACGGTTCGACGGGCAAAGGCGCTGGCCATCGTCGAGGACGAGTAGCACGAGAGTCAGACCCACACCCAGCAGCGCCGGGGGCTTCGGCCTTCCGGCGCTGCCGTCGTGCGCCGAGGGCGATACGGCAGCCGGACCTGTCAGGTACGGCGCAGATCGACGAGCTCGGGCTCGGGACGCGCACCCCGGAAAGTGGAGATCGCCGGGGTGACGATGAGGTCGAGGCGATCGCCCCTGTGGAGGTCGGGCAGGCGCTGCATCCATCGCCAGGCGACGATGCGCACTTCGTTCGTTCCCGATGCGATAGAAAGCGAGGCGTGCTCGCCGTTACGGCCGAACGAGCGGGGATCGCGTGCCAGGCGAGCGTCGCGAATGCGCAGATGGGGGCGTGGGTTGGCGCTGCCAAAGGGTGCCATGCGCCGGAGGTCCTCGAAGGCGCCGAGTGTCAGTTCCTCAGCGCGGGCGTTCGTGTCGTAGACGATGGTCGGGATGGGCTCGCGGTGTGCCAACGCCGCAGCGCAGATCCCGCCGAACCGCTCGCGCAGCTCGTCGAGGCGGTCGCGCCGGAGGCTGAGCCCGGCGGCGTGGTCGTGTCCGCCGAAGGCCTCGAGCAGGTCCGCACACTGCAGGAGGGCGTCGTGCAGGTCGAAGCCCGGGACGCTTCTGCCGCTGCCTCGCAGGAGGTCGCCGTCTTCGCAGAGAAGGATCGAGGGTCGGCAGAGGGTCTCGGCGAGGCGCGAGCAGACGATGCCGACGACGCCCGGATGCCAGTCGCCCGCGAGCAGGACGGATCGCGAGTCCGGCGCATCCATCTCCAGTTCCTTTGCGCGTGCGAGCGCTTCATCGAGGATCCGGCGCTCCAGGCGTCGGCGTTCGTCGTTGAGGCGGGACAGGTCGCGGGCGATCTGCTCGGCACGCTCGCCCGTGGCCGTGGTCAGCAGTTCGAGCGTCTGGCCCGCATGCCCGAGCCTGCCGCACGCGTTCATGCGGGGCGCCAGGCGAAAGCCCACATCCTCTTCGCTGACGGATTCACCATCCAGACGCGAGGCGACGACCAGGGCACGCAGTCCCTCGATGGGCGATGACCGGATTCGCGTCAGCCCGAAGCGGACGATGGCGCGGTTCTCGTCCATGAGCGGCACGACATCTGCGATGGTGCCCAGGGCGCACAGGCCCAGCAGGTCGACCAGCAGGCGCCGCAGGTCCGGGTGGATGCGGGCCGACCCGCAATGGAGCGTGCACAGGCGCCATGCCAGTTTGTAGGCGACCCCGGCCCCGCAGAGTCCGCCGAAGGGGTATCGCGACCCCGGACGACGCGGATGGACGACGCATAACGCCTCGGGCAGGTCGTCGTTGCTGGCCGGCGGGTTATGGTGATCGGTGATGATGAGATCGACGCCCAGCGTGCGCGCAAGGCGTGCCTCTTCGATCGCCGTGATCCCGCAGTCGACGCTGACGATGAGGTTCGTTCCCTGCTCGGCGAGGGTGCGGATCGCATCGGCGTTCAGGCCGTAGCCCTCGTCGAGGCGATGGGGGAGGTAGGAGCGGACCTCGGCAGCCGGCTCGATGGCCCGCAGGGTGTGGTAGAGGATGGCGCAGGCGGTCGTGCCGTCGACATCGTAATCGCCATAGATGACGAGCCGCTCGCCACGACGCAGGCCGTCGAGGATGCGATGGGCGGCCTCGTCGAGGTCGGGGATCAGCGATGGATCGTGCAGATCGGTCAGGCTGGGCGACAAGAACCCGTCCGCCTTGTCGAGTCCGCGTGCATGAAGCACGCGTTCCAGGAGCGAGCCATCGGCCCTGATCTCGCCCCGGGGCTCCCACAGCCCCCGCTCGCCCCTGTCGCTGGCGTTCGGGTTCGTCCTGCCCTCTCGCGTCCGTGCGGCTACGCTCATGGCGGGCAGCGTAGCACATGCGGGAGCGGTCATGGTCCGGCTGACGAAGATCTATACCAGAAGCGGCGACGACGGCACGACGGGCCTCGTCGGAGGGGCGCGCGTGCCCAAGGACGACCTGCGCGTCGAGGCCTACGGCACCGTCGACGAGGCGAACGCGTGCATTGGCTGGGCCATCAGTCAGGCGAGGCAGATCGTGGGAACAGGAGTCCGCGAGCGAGCGATCGCCCGTGAACTGTCGCTTGTCCAACACGAACTGTTCGATCTCGGGGCGGACTTGGCGACGCCGGAGGACGGAGGCGACGGCGCCCTGCGGATCATGGCAAGCCAGGTCGAGCGTCTGGAAGGCGTCATCGACCGCTGGAACGAGGGGCTGGGCGACCTGAAGAGTTTCGTGCTTCCGGGGGGATCTGCACTTTCTGCGAGCCTGCATGTCGCGCGTGCCGTCGTGCGTCGAGCAGAGCGCATATGCGTGTCGCTGGCAGAACGCGAGCGGGTCAATCCGGAGGCAATCCGATACCTGAACCGGCTGAGCGACCTGATGTTCGTCTTCGCCCGGGCAGCGAGCGACGGACGCGAGGTGCTCTGGGAGCCCGGCTCGACGCGCAGCGATCGCTGAGCGGTACACTGGCGAACGCGGCATGGGCGACCGGACAACGACCATCTTCACGGCGGACTTTCGGCGGGCGTTCGCCGAGGAGACCAAGGGCCTGCTTCGCAAGCGCTTTCTGTGGTTCACGGGCCTCGTCGGTGCCTTCGAACTGATCAATGCCGGGGTCGGGATCGTGCTCTCGCTCTGGGGCAGTGGCACCGACCATCCCCACGCGGGCGATCATCTGACCGGGCACCTGCTTCATCTGTTCGTCGGACCCGTCTTCCTCGCGGCGTTCGTGCTCGATCTGCGTCGCCGGCTCTCCGATGCCATGATCCTCGGGGCGACCACGGCCCTCGTGGTGCTCCAGGGCGGGATGAACATCCTGATCGTCTACCTGTTCGAGGTGGGGGATGCTGCGGCGCTGCCGACCTGGGGTCGCGCGCTGATCGGCGTGCTGTTCACTCACATCCTCGCCTGCGCGTTTCTTCCGTGGACGGTCCGCCAGTGTCTTCGCCCGATCGTCTGGCTCGTTGCGATCAACGCCATGTTCCTGCTGGGGGTCAGTGATCTGGACCCGCAGCGCCGTGTCCTCGTGCTGTTGCTGAGTCCATTGGTCGGGCTGCCCGGGGCAGTGATCTGCGCGGTGCGGCAACTCCGGCGGGCCGAGCGGTCCAAGTTCCGTTTTCTCCAGTCGCGGTACGGCGAGGTCCGCAGGGAACTCATGGATGCCCGCAAGGTACACGAGGACCTCTTTCCGGAGGCGATCGAGACCGGCCCGATCCGCCTGCGATATCGCTATGAGCCGATGCGTCAGATCGGGGGAGATTTCCTCTTTGCCCGCAGGGGCGACGAGGGCAGTGTGCTGGTGGTGCTGGCCGATGTGACCGGGCACGGGATTCCCGCCGCTCTGACGGTCAATCGCCTCTATGGCGAGCTCGAGCGCCTGACCGCCGAGCGCCCGTGGATCTCCCCGGGTGAGCTGCTGGAGGGCCTCAATCGGTATGCCCACCTGACCCTGGCGCCGCATTCGATCTATCTCACGGCGTTCTGTGCGCGGATCGATCCCGATGGCGGGCGGATGACCTATGCCAGCGCGGGGCATCCACCGGCGTTCTTGCGGACCGTCGACGGACGCGTCGAGGAACTCGCGTCGACGACGATCGTGCTGGGGGCGGTGCCGGCAGGCAGCTTCCAGGCGGGTCAGGAGGAGCGGGCCTTTGCCCTGGGCGATTCGCTGGTGCTGTATACGGATGGGGCGATCGAGTGCCACGGGAGTGATGGGCAGATGTTCGGCATCGACCGCGTGCGGGCGATCCTGGCATCTGGCGATGTGCGCCCGGGCGAGTGGACACGGATCATGATGGAGCGGGTCGAGTCCTTCCGCGACGGTCCCGCACGCGACGACACCCTCCTCGTCGAGGTCTACCGTCCGTTGCACTGACTGCGGGGAGCCTTGCCGTGCCCGATCTGACCATCCGTGATTTTCAGCAACTCATTCGAGAGCGTTATTACGAGACGGATTCGGCCCGCGGCACGCCGGGCACCTTCATGTGGCTGATCGAGGAGGTGGGGGAGTTGGCGACCAGCCTCCAGGAGTGCGCGCCCGACAAGAATCCCACGCCCGAACAGATCAAGAACATGGCAGAGGAGTTCGCCGATGTCCTTGCGTGGCTCGCGACGCTGGCGAATATCAACGGCGTAGATCTGAGCGAGGCGATCTCGAAGTACACGGATCGGGGTCGGGTCGAGGGGGTCAAGGATTGAGCCCTTGCCGGAGCGGTCGCGGGGGCTATCATTCGGGCCCGATACGGGATGCTGTGAAGGACCCCCATGCCGACGATCAATCAGCTCATTCGACAGCCCAGGAAGACCCCCAAGGCCAAGTCCAAGGTGCGCGATCTGGACGCATGCCCGCAGCGGCGCGGCGTGTGCCTGCAGGTCAAGACCGTGACGCCCAAGAAGCCCAACTCCGCCCTGCGCAAGGTCGCCCGTGTGCGTCTGAGCAACGGCAAGGAAGTGACGGCGTACATCGGGGGCGAGGGGCACAACCTTCAGGAGCACTCGATCGTGCTGGTTCGCGGGGGGCGTGTACGAGACCTGCCCGGCGTCCGCTACCACATCGTGCGTGGGGCTCGCGACTGCCTGGGTGTCGAGGGGCGCAAGCAGGGGCGTTCGAAGTACGGCGTCAAGAAGGGCAAGTAGATCGCCGCCGACGCGGCACAAGGCAAGTAATCGCCCGAGGCGGGCGGTGAACACGGCCCCGATTCGGGGCGGATGAGCCAGGAGCAGCAAGCATGGCCGGCAGGATCACCAAGAGCGAGGAACAGCTTCGTCCGGACCCGAAGTTCAATGACCTCGTCCTCAGCAAGTTCATCAACTGTGTGATGCGTGACGGCAAGAAGAGCGTCGCCCAGCGCGTCGTCTACGAGGCGATCGACATCCTCGACGAGCGTGCCAAGAAGGAACCCGAGGCGCCCGACAGCGGCCTCGAGGTCTTCCACATGGCCGTCGAGAATGTGAAGCCCTATGTCGAGGTCCGCTCGAAGCGGATCGGCGGGGCCAACTACCAGGTGCCCAAGCAGGTGACGAAGCGTCGTCAGCAGTCGCTCGCCTTCCGCTGGATCATCGGTGCCGCCCGCAGCGAGAAGGGACGGCCCATGGCGATCAAGCTGGCCGACGAGCTCTGGGCCGCCGCCAAGCGCGAGGGCAAGGCCATGGCGACGCGTGAGCAGACCCACCGCATGGCAGAGGCCAACAAGGCGTTCGCCCACTTCGCCTGATTGCAGCGATCCTCTCGCGTGCTTCCTGCGAACAGTGGGATGTAACGCTGGCTGCCCATCGCGTGAAGACGCATGGAGCCTCGTGCCTCGGAGGATCCGTTCATGCGTGCCCTGATTCTTGCCGGCGTGCTCGCCCTGTCAGCGTCGGTGTTCGCCCAGCCCGTGGGGACAGGAGGAGACAGCGTCCGCCGCCTTCCGTCCGATCGCCCCTTCGCCATGGGCTTTACCGCGTTTCCGTACGATCTGTCATACGAGGCCGTCGAGGCGACCTACCGGTTCGTCGCGGACAACGGCGACCTGATCGCGTTTCATCACGATGCGGGCGTGCCGTGGCCCGAGGCGCTGGCGGGCGAGCCCTTCCATCCCAATCTCGTCGCCCAGATCGACGACGAGGTCGCACGCATCGTGCCGGGAAAGACGGTGTATGTCGCCGCGGCCTGCCAGAGTTCGGCGCGGGCGGGGGACCTGGCGCCCTACTGGGGTGAAGATACGGTCATGGCGTTGCCGCCGGACTGGGAGACCAGGACGCTCGACGATCCGGATGTCATCCTCGCGTACACCAACTGGTGCCGATATCTGCTCGATCGGTTCGAGCCGGATTACTTCGCCTTTGCCATCGAGGCCAACGGCGGTTTCACGGGCATCGGGGACCCCGCCCTCGGGCAGTTCCTGACGCTCGCGCAGGAGGTCTATCCGACGCTGAAGCGGGAGTATCCCGGCACGCCCATCCTGCTCAGCGTGCAGACGGGGTCTACCGAGTCCCATCGAGCGCCCTTCCTCGAGCTCACCCGCCGGATTCTTCAGCATTCGGACATGGTCGGAATCAGCACCTATCCGTACTTCGTGCGTCGGTTCGCCGGCTGGGATGCCTACACAGACCCCGACGAGATTCCCGCGGATCTCCTGACATCGATCACGGACCTCGCCCCGGGCAAGCCCGTTGCGATCACGGAGACGGGGTATATCGCGGAGGACCTCGATATCGATGCGTACGACATGCACATCCCGGGACGGCGCAGTTGGCAGACGAAGTATGTCTGGCGTCTGATGGAGGACGCCCACGCGCTGGACGCCGAGTTCGTCGTATGGTTCGTGCCATGGGATTACGACATGCTTCTCGAGACCCTCGAGGATCTCGGCGAGCCGTTCGATCCGTCGTTCTATATCTGGCGCGACAACGGGCTGCGTGACGGAGACGGCATCGACCGACCGTCGCTGTCGGCATGGCATCGTTGGCTCGCCCTGCCCCGGCGGTAGGGTCTCCTACACCATCCACTCGGTCTCGACGAGTGTCTGGCGCACCTTCTGCAGGGCAGGAATCTTGAAGAATGGCTCGCTCAGGACAGGGCGCTCAGGATCTGAATCCATGCACGGACGATCCCATCGGAGATGTGTTGGGGCAGCACGCTTCCGAGCACTCCCAACACCAGCGGTGTATTCAGCAGGATGAGAACGAGACATATGCCGATCATGGGTATGAGCCGGGGGTGGCGTGTCTTCATATGCGTGAGTCCGCGCCCCAGCGCGAACATATGCCTGCGGGTCATGGGCTGAGAGGAGGATCCACACTCGGAACAGGGCGCATCGTTCGATCGGGAATAGCCGCACCTCGGGCAGACGAGATCGGTATCCAATTCACTCTGTATCGTTCTCCGTGCGGCGTGCCCGACGATGAGCAGGTAGGCCAGGGCGCTACCCGCCCGCATACCGGCGATTCCCGTCTGTCCGACCGCAAGCCCGCGCATGGGTCCTTCACCATGCAGGAGCGGCGCGTAGGCGAGCGTCCACCAGACACGATGGAGCAGCGCCACGAGTGCTGGAAGAGGCAGCGCCGCAATCGCCGAACGGAACGCGGTTCGCATCACGATCGCCGATGTGGATGAGCTGAAAGAACCGCGCACGGTCGGAAACCCGTACCTGAAGAATGTCGGGACGGCCAGTGTGCAGACACCGAGATGCAGTAGGACGAGTAACACCCCACGACCAGGCGCGTCCCGTGTGGCGACATGCCAGACAAGGCCTGTCCACCTTGTCTTTGATTCCCCTGTCGTCCGCACGCCTGTCAGCGTGGAGGGACCATGCGGAGGTCTGCCGGCCAGCGCCTCGACGGATAGTTGTGTCGCCGGCAGCATCGGCTCGAGCATCAGCGCTCGCTGGTCAATCCATTCTGCGACGGGTCGGATATGGGTGAGTCCTGCGAGCAGGGCGCCGAGATACGCGCATACGACAATCACGAACAGCGTGCCGAAGCACCGGAGCCGCGTTGCTCGGATCCAAGAATGAACAATGTGGCGCATCACGGCGGGGGCACGCATGGATCGCTCCGAAGAACGGTTGTCGTTGTTGTCTCGGGGCCGGAGTCCGTGCCTGTCCCAGAGCATGTTCTGCACAAGAACCAGGTCTTTCCCATCTCCGTCCATGTCCGCGTCCCGGGTCGACTCCAGTAGCAGGTGTCCGTGCCCGGTGCCGTCTGGCGACGCCCCATCAGTGTCCATGGGCCTGTGCCCGGTGTCCACGCTCCGTACACGCGAGTGCAACCGGAGCAAGGCCACTGGCATGATGTCGACACCGTTGAGGCTCCAAAGAATGTCTCCTCGACGGTCGTTGTGAAGCCGTTCAGCATAGCCTCTACGCCGCTGTACCCTTGTTCGCTGCATGGCAGAGAGCTATTGACTACCAGTGCAGAGAGCGTCGGGGCGACCGCCCATCCGTTGGCACAAAGCATGTCCATAGCCTGAGTTGGGTGCAATGAATGTTCCACGAACTCGGCCGCGGGATCGCCTATGAAGAGGCCGAGCGGCATCTCAAGTGGATCCTGTGGCGGTATTTGTAAGGCTTCAAAGTCGAAGGCGAGTGTTCCCAACTCCGGATCCGCGACGAACTGGGGGGCGGTTTCAAGATGTCTTCCTACCCACGCTGCTGCTTCACCCTTTGTCGCGTTCTGCCATCCCCACATCGTCCAGTGATCGCCGACCTCTCGCTGGAACCACAGAACGGTTACATTCCCAGTCACCGCGAGATTGGGGTCCATCCACGCCAGAAAGCCTTTGACCTGCTCACCCTCACCGGCGGGAGCAAAGGTCCAATTGCCTTCGGTGATTCGAATCCAGGACACCATCGGATCGACGCTGGCAGCCTGAGGCCATGACTGGCCTTTCACAACCGAAGGCACGAGCATGACAGTAAGTGCTAATGCCCCCCCTCAGCCCCCATGCCCTTCGAGAGGATGGGATGCGCTCCTGTGATGCAACAGAAGTCTGAGGTTCCCCGACATGTGTCGCTCTGTTGCTCATCTTCGCTCCCTTTCCCTGGCAGGCCCCACGATGGTGATGCACATGCTAACGGATGGCATCATCGACCGCAAGAACCTGGCCCAAGGAACAGGATCATGTCCGGACATTGGAGATGGGATGTGGATAAATGCCATGGAGGGTGCGAATGACCCGGAGGATTCACGGTTCTCGAACATGCGCGCCCGCTTCGATCCTCACAGACCGATCCGTGTGCCGGTGGCTGCGTTGACTCGCCCAGCCGCGCGGCGGCTCCTGTCCCGACACACGCCTACACCACCCACTCGGTCTCGACGAGTGTCTGGCGCACCTTCTGCAGGTGCTCCTCATAGCCCCGGCGCCCCATGAGCCCGAAGGTCGCCTGCTTGCCAAGTTCCACCGCGGGCTGGTCGTAGGCGTTGACGCCCAGCATCAGCCCCGCGTAGGCCGTCGTCATCTGCCACAGCCAGATGAACTCCCCCACATGTTGTGCGTCGATCGTGGGGAACCGGATGGTCAGGTTCGGGCGACGACTCTCCACCAGCGCATACTCGGTCGCCCGCTTCTCGGCATTGAGCAGTTGTGCCAGCGTCTTTCCTTCGAGATATGCCAGTGCCTCGACGCCCAGCCCTTTCGGGATGGCGATGTCGTGCTCGCCGAAATCCTCGACCTCGACGAACGCGATGACCTTGTCATTGGGTCCTTCGCGGTAGAGCTGGACCTGCGAGTGCTGATCGGTGGTGCCCAGGGCCTTGATGGGCGTGAATCCCGCGAAGACCTCCTCACCCCGTGTATCGACGCGTTTGCCGAGGCTCTCGGCCCACAACTGGCGGAACCAGTCGGCCAGCATGTACAGCGCGTTGCTGTAGGGCATCATGACATGATTCGTCTTGCCCTTGCGGGCCGCGAGCTCGACCAGCAGCGTGGCGAGCAGAGCCGCGGGGTTCTCACGCAGCGACGGGACGCGGCAGCGTTCGTCCATCGTCGCCGCACCATCCAGCAGCCCCTCGACATCGATCCCGACCATCATCGAACTGAAGAGCCCCACCGGGCTGAGCACGCTGAACCTGCCGCCGACGCCCTCGGGCACGGGGAGCGTGGCATATCCCTCGCGATCGCAGATCGAACGCATGGTGCCCTTGGCGGGATCGGTGATCGCAACGATCTGCTCGCGGTGACGGTCGCCAAGCTCGCGCCTGAGCATGTCGCGGACGATCATGAACTGGGCGGCGGTCTCGGCGGTCTCGCCCGATTTGCTGATCACATTGACGAGCGTGCGGTCCAGCCCGCCCAACGCCCGGCAGGCGTCGAGCACCGCCCCGAAGTTCGCCGGGTCCACATTGTCTACGACGAACAGACGGGGACGCCCCTCGCGCACGCGATCGTGCAGATTCCAGGTCGGCGGGTTCAGGGCGCTGTGCAGGGCGATGTTGCCCAGGGCAGATCCCCCGATTCCGAGCACGAGCAGGTTGTCGTATTGCCCCTGGCGTTCGTCTGCAACAGCCCGACAGGCCGAGATGTGCTCCTCGCGTAACGCGTGGGGCAGCAGGCGCCATCGCTCCCACCCCGTCCCGCGGGTCTCCTCCAGGCGGGCCGTCAGGTGCTCGACGGCCTTCTGGGCCTCGCCCGCCGGGTCCAGTCGCGCCGGATCCAGCCCGTGGAGCCCAACCCTCTCCGACAGACAGTTCGCATAGTCGATCCTGAGCATGGCGACAGGATAGCGGGCGGGGCCCGTGTGGCACATGAGGGCAGCGGGCGGCGGGCACACGCGGGCTATGGTTGCCCATGATCCATCCCTGGCATGATGTCACGCCCGGCGTCGCGAATCACGACCTGCCCGGGCATGTCCGCGCGATCATCGAGATCCCCAAGGGCTCCAGCAACAAGTATGAACTCGACAAGGTCTCCGGCATGCTCTGTCTGGATCGCGTCCTCTCCAGCGCCGTGTACTACCCCGCCAACTACGGGTTCATCCCCCAGACCCTCGCCCAGGACGATGATCCGCTGGACATCCTCGTCTTCTGCACGGAGAAGATCCCGCCCCTGTGCATCTGCGACGCCCGCGTCGTGGGCATGATGACCATGGTCGACGACGGGCAGCCGGACCACAAGATCATCGGCGTGCTCAGCAACGATCCGGAGTACGCCGAGTATCGCAACGCATCGAACTTCCCTCGCCACACCTTCAAGATGCTCAAGCGGTTCTTCGAGGACTACAAGATGCTGGAGGACAAGGAGGTGGAGGTGGACGAGATCATGCCCGCCGAGGCCGCCCACGCCGTGATCTCCGATGCCCTGGATCGCTACTGGCGCGAGCGTCAGCGGGGCGGGATGAAGGGACTGAGTTAGCGAGAACGGCTCTGTCGTTCTCCATGGCATCGCCCTGCGAGGTATCCTCTTTCGGTGCATCACGACCTCGAACGCATCCTGATCGATCGCGACGAGATCGCCCTGCGGGTCCATGAACTGGGCGAGCAGATCGCCGCCGATCTGCTGGGCGAGCTCGATCGCGAGGGTTCGGCGCCGGACGCCTCGGGGAGGATCGTGCTGGTTCCGATCATGGTCGGATCGGTGATCTTCCTGGCGGACCTGATGCGCCAGTTGCCCATGAAACTCAGCCTCGGGCTCGTCGCCGTGACCAGTTATCCCGGGCAGAGCACAACCAGCAAGGGGGCGCAACTGAGGTCGGAACTGCCCACAGACTTGTCGGGCAAGCATGTGCTCATCATCGATGACATCCTCGACTCGGGACGCACGCTCGCGATGATCCGCTCGCTCATCCTCGAGCAGAACCCCGCAAGCTGCCGCATCTGCGTCCTGCTCGACAAGCAGACGGAGCGTGCCGAGGAGGTGCCCGTGGACTATGCGGGGTTCACGATCCCCGATGCGTTCGTCGTAGGCTACGGGCTCGATTACGACGGGCACTACCGCAACCTGCCCGACATCGGGGTATTGCGCGTCGAGGGAGCCTGATGTCGGCGTACATCCCTTCGGATGAGCAGGTGCACCTCTCGATCAAGCCGGCGCTGCGATCGATCGTCCTGCGTTCGCTCCCGACGGCCATCGGACTAGCGCTCACCGCCGCCCTGACCTCATGGGCGCTGGCGTCGACGGGATGGGCGGGGTCGCGCCGGCCGGTGCTCTACGCGGCCGGGGGACTGCTGGGGGCTCGCGTGCTGTGGGAGGTGCTCGTCTGGCTCAGCCGGCGGTATGTCCTGACCGACCAGCGCGTCATGAGCATCTCCGGCGTCATCGTCCGCCAGGTGCGCGAGGTGCCTCTGGCACGCGTGCAGAACACCGTCCTCGTGCGCTCCCTGGGAGAGCGCCTGTTCGGCCTTGGCACAGTCGGCGTGGCATCAGCCGGGAGCGCATGGATCGAAGTCGCGTGGGTCATGATCGCCCACCCGGCCCACCGACTCGACGCGATCCGACAAGCCATGCGGGGCCTGCCACGGCGCGAAGGCCCGTTGGTTATCGGACTCGTCGGGGGCATCGGATCCGGCAAGAGCGAGGTCGCGCGCGTGCTCGCCGACGAGGGATGTGTCGTGATCGACTCCGACGCCGAGGCCCGCCGCCTGATCCAGTCTACATCGGTCCGCGACACACTGGTTTCCTGGTGGGGCGATGAGATCCTCGCCGAGGACGGGACCGTGGATCGAAAAAAGGTGGCGCAGATCGTGTTTTCCGATCCCGAGGAACGCAAGCGCCTGGAGGGTCTCCTCCATCCGCTGATTCACGAGGCTCGCCAGCGGAAGATACGAGAAAACGCGGATGTCCCGGCGATCGTGATCGATGCGCCCCTGCTGTACGAGGCCGGGGTGGATCGCGAGTGTGACGCGGTCATCTTCGTGGATGCTCCCAGGGAGGTCCGCCTTGCCCGCGTTCGCGAGCATCGTGGCTGGGATGAGGACGAACTCGCCCGGCGGGAGGTAAGCCAGATGACCATCGAGGAGAAGCGGCGACGAGCGGATGTCGTGATCCGGAATGATGCGTCGCTGGAAGAACTCCGTCGACGAGTGCGTCGGGTATTCTCGGACCTTCGGGATCGGCTTTCTGGGACATCCGAGGCGAGAGGGCGGGATAGTGCCCAGGCTCGTTGATGAATCGTGGATTCCCCGTGCGGGGTTGGCCGATGATGGAACCCCGGCTATACTGCGTGCGGATCGCAAGTGGCCGCTCGCGGAGTCCGCCTGCGGCCGACCCTTGTGCCAGCATCTGGTGAACTCGGATCGGGTGTCGTTGTGGGGAGCGATCGACTCTACCGGCGGCTGATCCGTTCCACGCACGCGGGATTACCACGATTGCGCCTGGCACCCTGATCGGGTGCATGCGTGAGTTGAGGGCGAGTTCATGCGAGGCCGAGTCCGGCGCCGCTTGCCCGTCTCGTTCAGAGAGAAGATCCATGCCCAGTAAGACGAAGGACACGGTCGAGGAGGCCCCGAAGACCCGCACGCGCACGCGCAAGACGCAGGCGAAGCAGGAGGGTGAGCAGAAGGCCTCGGTCAAGAAGGCGGATTCATCGCCCGGCGAGTCCAAGGCCGCGACAGAGCCCACAGCGGGCGGAGATGCGCCGAAGAAGCCTGACAAGGCGGGTGACAGCCAGACGCAGAGTACTTCCTCGACCGGCTCTCAGGAGTCGGCATCCGCTGCGAGCGCCTCGTGCAATGGGAGTGCTCAGCAGCAGGGCGGGTCTCGCTCATCGCGTCGCAACAAGCGGAAGAAGCGCCGCGGGCAGCAGTCTTCCCAGGGCGGCGGGGCGCGGAGTGTGCCCGATCATGTGCTTCCGTCCGATGCGGAACTCGAGCGCGAGGCGGCGGAGCTGGAGAAGGCGATCGCCAACGCCGAGGCCAAGGGCGAGCCGACGGAGTCGTACTCGATCAGCGAGTTGCAGCGGATGAGCCTCGACGAGTTGTTCGAGGTCGCCGACAAGGAGGGCCTGGAGGACTTTCACCATGTGCCCAAGCAGGACCTGATCTTCAAGATCCTCAAGGCGCGTGCCGCCAAGCAGGGGATCATGTTCGGCGAGGGGACGCTGGAGATCATGTCCGACGGGTTCGGATTCCTCCGCAGCCCCGAGCAGAGTTATCTGCACGGGCCGGACGACATCTATGTGTCGCCCAGCCAGATCCGTCGATTCGGGCTTCGGAGGGGGATGATCGTCAAGGGGGCGATCCGTCCGCCGAAGGAGTCCGAGCGGTACTTCGCGCTGCTGCGTGTGGACAAGGTCAATGGTCGGGATCCGAAGGCCATCCATGATCTGGTGAACTTCGAGGATCTGGTGCCGCTCCATCCGCACGAGCGGCTGGTGCTGGAGACCGAGCCGAATGTGATCGAGACGCGGGTGGTGGATCTGGTGGCGCCGATCGGCAAGGGCCAGCGGGCGCTGATCGTTGCCCCGCCGAGGACGGGCAAGACGGTGCTGCTGCAGAAGATGACCAAGGCGATCAGCACGAACTACCCGGATGTGAAGATCATCGTGCTGCTGGTCGACGAGCGTCCGGAGGAGGTGACGGACTTCCGACGCAACACGGATCCGAGCGTGGAGGTGGTCGCCAGCACCTTCGACGAGCAGGCCCATCGCCATGTGCAGGTCGCCGAGATCGTGATCGAGAAGGCCAAGCGGATGGTGGAGTTCGGCGAGGATGTCGTGATCTTCCTGGACTCGATCACGAGGCTGGCCCGCGCGTACAACACGGAGATGCCTCACTCGGGCAAGATCATGACCGGCGGGATCGATGCCGGCGCTCTCCAGAAGCCCAAGAAGTTCTTCGGCGCGGCCCGTGCGATCGAGAACGGGGGGAGCCTGACGATCATCGGGACGGCGCTGGTGGACACGGGATCGAAGATGGACGAGGTCATCTTCGAGGAGTTCAAGGGCACGGGCAACTCCGAGTTGCACCTGGACCGCAAGCTCATGGAGAAGCGGATCTACCCCTGCATCGATGTGGGGGCCAGCGGCACGCGTCGCGAGGAGCTGCTGCTCGATCCGAAGGAGCTCGAGCTGGTCCACCGCCTGCGCAAGGTGCTCAGCGACATGAATGTGGTCGAGGCGATGGAACTGCTGCGGACCAAACTGCTGAAGGTCAAGACCAACGCCGAGTTCCTGATGACGATGTCCCTGGGCTGACGGGGTCCGGAGAACCGTGGCGGGGGCGCGGGCGTAGGGAGAGGCCCGGCGCTTGCGGTGCAGGCGCGATCGGGCCGATACTCCGGTCTGGAAGGAGCCTTGCACGCGATGAGACCAGCGACGCATCCGTCCCGACTGTTCCTGAGCCTGCTGCTGCTTGTGTGGCTTGTCCCGCGGGGGTGGGGGGGTGTTCCACAGCCGTCACCCGAGGAGCCCCAGTCGCGAGCGGCCTATCTCAACGCGATCGTGGCGCGCGAGTTGACCCGCATCGCACTGATGGACTACCGCCTGCAGCCGAGCCCGCGGGCGGACGATCTGCGGATCCTCGGTGGCGCTCTGGCGATCGCCCAGGATCTCGACCCGACGAATCTCCAGCGGGCGCACCATCTCGTCGACATCGCCTATCGCCTGGGAGACGAGGACGCCCTCGAACGACGGACTCGTGAGGTGCTCCGCCTGGATCCGGGCGATACGGTCGCCGCGTTGCGATTGATTACGCTCCGGATCGGACGCCTGCAGACCATCGAGGAGCGGCTGGGTGCCTACGAACGCTACATCGGGGCCGAGCGTCTGGACGCGGCGATCCGCAGCCGGCTCGCGCTGGACGCGGCCCTGCTGACGCGTGAGCAGGGCGACGAGCAGGGATTCGTCCGTCTCCTGACGCGGGCGCTTCAACTGGACGCGACGAACAAGGATGCGGCGGCGCTGGCGGCGTCGTATTTCGCGGAGCGGATTCCCGACGACCCGGCGGGCAGGCTGGAGTTGTCGGTGAATGTGCTGCTCGCCGATCCGCTGGATGTGCATGTGCACCTGTCGATCGCCCGCCAACTCGCACGGATCGGGGCGTTCACCCAGGCCGAGCGATTCCATGCGCTGGCGCGCCAGATCCTCCAGGCCGAGCAGGGCCAGTTGAGCGAGGCGATGCAACTGGAGCGGCTGATTCTGGCGTGGCAGATCCAGGGTCCGGAGGTTCCCCTGCGCGAGTTGAGCGACTCGCTCGCGTCGCAGCGGTACATGGCCTCGCTGGAACTCCAGATGGCCCAGGCCGAGGGCATGTCGACGAGCGGCCTCACGAAGCCCGAGGACATCCGCCTGAGCGACGCGCTCGAGGCGCTGCGGATTCTGGCGGCCCATGCGGCGGGCGATCAGCAGGTGCTGGGCGAGGCGATGCTCGACCTTCGCACGACGCTGGAGAAGACGAATCGTCTGGTTCTGAATCCGCAGGACCTTCCCGCAGGGACGACGATCGAGCAGGTGCGCGAGCGGATCACACGCCTGGAGATGCTGCTGGTGCTCCTGCACGCGTGGACGGGGGTCGCGATGGAACAGATCGTCCCGAATCTGCCCCGTCTGCCTCAGGTCTCCGGCGAGAACGCCAATCCCCTGCTCCAGGCATTTGCCGCGATCTATACCGAGACACCCGAGAAGGCCGAGCGGCGGTTCCGTGATCTTCTGGAATCGGACGCGGCGGCGTGGGCGGGTCTGGGCCTGTCGCTGATCCGTCAGGGACGCGTCGACGAGGCGGTGCAGGCCTACGCCCGTCTGGCACGGATGGCTCCCCTGTCGCCCGAGGGGGCGTGGGCACGCAGCATGGCGTTGCAGCTGTCGGGTGTCGATGTCATGCGGTTCGAGGAGACCGAGCAGGTTGCCGAGATCGCGCGGGGTGTGCCGCTCTGGGTCGATCGCATGGTGCAGGACCCCTCGAGCGCCGTGCAGCTCAGCGCCGAGATGGAGCGGATGCAGGTGGCCCCGCTGGAGCCGATCCGTGTGCGGGTCCGGATCAGGAATCTCGCCCCGGTTGCCCTGGCGCTGGGTGCCGACCGCCCGATCCAGAGCCGTCTGCTGATTGCTCCCAGCATCGATGTCGGCATCGACGCGCGGGATCTTGCGGCGCTGCCCGAGGTGGGCGAGTTGGAGCGGCGTCTCCGCCTGCTGCCACGCGAGGAACTCACCGCGTCGCTGGATGTCGTGCCCGGGTTCACCGGCTGGTATCTGGACACGAGTTGCGAGGCTTCGGCCCGCGTGCGTGCTCGTGTGCTGCAGGGATTCCGTCAGGTCCGGGGCAGGCTGATTCCCGGGGCCGTCGCGCTTGTCGATGAGACGGATCGCATCATCCGCACGGTTCCGTCCGAGAGCACGATGACGCCCGATGAACTGGCGCTCTGGATTCCCCAGTGCGGCGAGCAACAACTCCCTGTGGCGCTGCTCCATGTCCGTCGCCATCTCGTGGGCATGGGAGAAGAACTCAGCGACGAGCAGAAGGCGGCGCTCGTCGAGGCCTGCACGCAGCGGTACGACCGCCTCTCGGGAGAGGCCCGCGCGGCTTCGCTGCTGATCCTTCCCACGGCCCGCCTCGTGCCGGAACTCGATCCCTTCGAGCAGCACGCGATCGAGCGTGCCCGGGACGAGCAGGATCGGCGTGTGCTGGCGGCGTTGCTCCTGACGCGTGTCGTCAGTGCCGACAGTCCGCTGCTGACCCATGAGCGGGTGCTGGGTGATCCCGGGCTTGGAGCGATGGCCGGCGCGCTTGCGGCACGACTCGCCGACGGCGGGACGGGGTATGCGCACGCGGGGCCGACCATCGCCGATCTGGCTCGCCCTGCGCAGGGGCAGTGATGTGGCACGGGTTCGGCGTGCGATCGCACGGGAACGGGAGCGATGGCGACGCCTGCGCACCGAGGGACTCAGCACGCGACGGCTGCTGGGCGCCCTCGCCGGGATGGCGTTGCTCGCGAGTGCTGTCTGGGTGGCACTGGCCCATGGCGAGGCACTCCAGGCTGCGCTGGGCAACGCCCGTCATGCATCGCCTGCGCTCGTCCTGCTGGCCCTCGGTCTGCCGCTGGCGAACTGGCTGCTGATCAGCGCATCGTTTACGGCTTTGTATCGCCCCGAAACGCGCGTGCCGATGGGCGAGATGAGTGCGCTCGTTGCCGCGGCGTGGCTGTTGAACTATCTGCCCCTGCGCCCGGGGCTGGTTGCCCGCCTGGCCTATCACAAGCGCAGGCACCAGATCACGGTCCGGCGTTCCATTCAGGTGCTGGTCGTCAGCTCGATGCTCTCGGGCCTCAGTGCGCTGCTGTGCTCGGCGGTGGCGATTCTCCTGCCGCCGTCGGCGCCGTCGTGGGGTGTCGTCGCGGCTGTTCTACTGCCGATGGCGCCGATGCTCGTCGGGCTGTCCAGCGAGAGACTCGGGCGTCTCTGCCTCGTGTTCTGCCTGCGATACCTCGATCTGCTCGTCTGGGTCGGCAGGTACTGGAGCGTGTTTGCCATCATCGGTGTGCCCCTGTCGCTGCGTGAGAGCGTGGCGCTGGCCATCGTCAGCCAGATCGCCCTGCTCGTGCCCGTGGCCGGCAACGGCCTGGGGCTGCGTGAGTGGGCGGTCGGGCTGCTCGCGGGGATGCTCCCGGCGTTTGCGGGCGTCGAGGGCACGCCGACCGGGCTCGCGGGCGACCTGGTCCATCGCGGCTTCGAGATCGCTGGTGCGCTTCTCGTGGGCGTGCCCGCGTTGTTCCTGCTGTCCCGGACCCTGCGCGACAACAGCCGATAACCATCGCCCTGCGAGCCCCCGTTCCGATTGGCTGGCAGGGCGGGGCGATCCTGCCGATGCTCATGCTCGTATAGATTCTGGGCCCTACCCAGGGACGGGCGATGGTCAGCAAGATCCAACAGGACCACCAGCGATTCCGCCAGATCGTGCGGGGCAAGATCCGCAAGGACCTGCGCCGATTCCTCACCAAGAGCGACATCCTCGCCCGCGAGGGTAAACGCGTCGTCAGCGTTCCCATCCACGACATCGACATCCCGACATTCCGCTACGGCGACAACGCCGGGGGCGTCGGCATGGGAGAGGGCGACGAGGGCGACACCGTCGGGCAGCAGGGAGGCGACAACCCGGGCGGCGAGGAGGAAGGACGCCATGTGCTCGAGGTCGATGTCACGCTCGAGGAACTGGCGGATATCCTCGGCGACGAGCTGGAACTGCCCCGCATCAAGCCTCGCGGCGAGCATCGCGTCAGCACCATCAAGGACAAGTACACGGGCATCCGTCCGGTCGGGCCGGCGTCGCTGCGCCACTTCAAGCGCACCTACCGCGAGGCCCTCAAGCGCCAACTGATGACTGGCGCCTATGACCCGGACAATCCCGTGATCATCCCCATCAAGCGCGACTTCCGCTATCGCTCGTGGAACGAGGTCAAGAAGCCCCAGTCCAACGCCCTCATCGTCTACATGATGGATGTGTCCGGCTCGATGGGCCAGGAGCAGAAGGAGACCGTGCGTCTGGAAGCGTTCTGGATCGATGCCTGGCTGCGACGGAACTACGAGGGTGTCGAGTCGCGATTCATCGTTCACGATGTGCGGGCCGCCGAGGTCGACAAGACCACCTTCTTCACCCTGCGAGAGGACGGCGGCACGCGCATCAGCAGCGCGTTCGCCCTCTGCCATCAGATCCTCAAGGACCACTACGACCCCGCGGACTGGAACATCTACCTGTTCCACTTCTCCGACGGCGACAACTCGTCCGAGGCGGACAATCGCGAGTGCGTGAGGCTGCTCAATGAGCACCTCATCCCGCAGTCGAACATGTTCGGTTATTGCCAGGTCGCCAGCGCCTACGGCAGCGGGAACTTCATCAATGTGCTGAAGGAAGCGTTTCCCGATGGGGCAGCCGACGAGGCCGGCCCCCGCCTCATCCTCTCGAAGGTCAATGAGCGTGAGGATATCTACGACTCGATCAAGGCGTTCTTCACGCCCGGGCGCTGAAGAGGCATTCGGTGCCTTGGCGAGCAGGTGGCTCCTCGATGGACAAAGCCCCGGATCTCGTCGGTCTCGTGCCTGCTGCGTGCGGCAGCTGTCCGCCGTGTAGCCGGAACGAGGGGCGGGCTCGGCGTGAGATGATCTGCGTCTCCGGAGCAACGCCGATGTCCCATAACCGTGGAACGCCGGGGCGCTGCTGGTGCGATGGTTCGGTGTCCGAGTGGAGCAGGTCTGCTCCGGTGGGTGTTCCTCGAGGGGATGGCGGAAACCTCCTCGAATCGTGGGACGAAACGGATATCATGGGCACCGTGAAGCCATGATCCCGTTCTTTCTCGGATATGCCCTGCTCGTCTGGTGGCCCTGCGTGGTCTATCGCAGGCGGTGGCAGGGGTTTCTCGCTGTGGCTCTGGGGACGCTCGTGCTCGTCTCACTCATCCGCCTGCATATCCAGGCCGGGATATGGACGGGCGGACGCATCTTCGTACCGGTTTTTCAGAGCCTGCTGATTCCCTACACATTCCTCATCGCGGGCGTGGGGCTGTATATCAACCTTCTGCCGCGCACCCACGCTCGCGGATACTGCGGGCGGTGCGGGTACGACCTGACCGGTCTCGATCCGGACAAGCACACCTGTCCCGAGTGTGGGCGGGCGTTCGAGTACGCTCCACCCCCCAGAAGCGAGCCGGTGCATGCCCCGGACATGCCGCAGGCCGTCGCCGATCCCGTCGCAAAGGCCAGGGCCCGGGCTCGTGCCGCCGAGCGCCTGCTCACGCGCACGCGGGCTTCTGCGGATCATCCGCGTTGAGGAGCGTCAGCAGTTCGTCGTGGACCTTTCCGTTGGTAGCGATGCCCATGGGCGAACGCAGGTCGACCTCGCCCGACCAGTTCGTGTAGCGTCCGCGCGCCTCGCCCAGGATAACCGGCAGATGGGCGATGTCCCAGATCTTGAGCACGGGCTCGACGACGGCGTCGATGCGTCCCGTCGCCAGCAGCACATGGGCGTAGCAGTCGCTCCAGCCGCGCACAAGGGCGGCCTCGTCGATCAGCCGCCCGAACGCCCGGCTCTCTCCCGCCTGACGGAAATACTCCAGCCCCGTCGTGCAGACGGTGGCCTCGCCCAGGGCCGCGCATCCGGATACCCGTGCCTCAGCCTGCGGCCCGTCCCCCACGCGATGCCAGGCCCCGCATCCTGCCGCGCCGGAGATCGTCTCGTCCAGGGCGGGCAAGTGGCACACGCCGACGACGCTCCGCCCATCGCGCACGCACGCGACGAGCGTGCCATACAACGGCACGCCGTGGATGAAGGACTTCGTGCCGTCGATGGGATCGAGCACCCAGGTGTACGGGCTCGATCCCTCGCTGGTGCCGAACTCCTCGCCGATGACGGCATCCTCCGGATAGGCCTGCGCGATCCGCTCGCGCATCACCTTCTCTGCGGTCCGGTCGGCGATGGTGACCGGCGATCCGTCGTCCTTGGCCTCTGCGTGGAGGTGTCGCCTGCCGAACCACTCGAGGGTCGCCCGCCCGCCCAGCAATGCCAGTTCGACCGCAAAACCGAGACGCTCGCTCTGGCTCATGGCTCCATCTCGATGATCGTTCCATCCGGGATGGCAACCAGAGCGCACGCGATTCGATCGGATGGAAGGGCGAGCATCTGCGCCAGTGCCGAGCGATAACTGGACATCTGGGCATCGTAGCGCTGGCGGAGCGACGCCTCGTCCTCTCGATCCGTCTTGAAGTCGAGGATGATCGCCCGCTCGACGCGCGATCCTTCCCGGAAGACATGCACGCGATCGAACCTGCCGCTGACGAGTGTCGGCGTCGGTTCCTCGACGCGGACCACGAACGGACGCTCGCGCCAGAGTTCGCACGCTTCATCCGGCCTTGACAGCATCCTGCGCAGCGTCTTGCTCGTCAGGGCACGGCGGAACAGGTCCAGCCCGACATCGGCAACATCCGGGCTGATCATCCGCGCGATCCGCAGCAGTTCATCGTCGTCCACATCAAAGTCGTCGATCCAGGCGACGCGTTCGAAGAGGGCGTGCACGATCGAGCCGACCCGGGCACCCGTGTCGCCTGACGGACGCAGGATGGTCGCGGGTGCGAGGGGGGCCGCGGGACGAGACGCGGCACGCACCCCCAGACGCGCAGCCGGTCGCTTTCTCCGTGATCGCAACCGAATCTCCACGGCGCGGGGTGCAGCGCCCGCCTCGTCTTTCTCGGGCGCATCCATCCAGGAGTCGTCCCCCAACGAGAACAGCACGCCCGGACCACCGCCCTCTTTCGCAGATTCGGGGGCGAGCGCCTCGCGCAGGATCCATGCGTGCGTGATGGCGCCGGGGTCTTTCGGTGGCGGGCCGATGAACAGGTCGAGGCTGGAGCGGGCACGCGTCATGGCGACATAGAGCACGCACAGTGCCTCCTCGATGCACTGCTGGCGGTGCGATTCGATGATCCGCCCCATTCGCTCACCGCAGAAGAGGCTTTCGTCCTTTGCCGGCATCCTCATCGCCCCGCTCACGGGTCCCAGGGGATCGGGGCGTTCGAAGATGACCCCATGTTCCTTCGGCTCGATCGACTTGTCGAGTTCGCAGAGGATCACCGCGTCGAACTCCAGGCCCTTGGCGTGATGGGTAGTCATCACGCGAACGGGGTGCATGGCTGGAAGATCGCTCCTGCGCGAATCGACCATCTCAAGAAACACCTCCAGGCGAGGGCTGGTGCCGGCATCGAACGCGCCTGCCAGATCGATCAGCTGCTCGAAGCGGGCGTGCTCGTGTTGCACCATCGAACTTGCCAGCGAGTTCCGGATCCTCACCAGCCACGGAGCAAGCCCGTGGCGAGCGACCTGCGCACGCACCTGTGCCGCCACGCGGGCGCCCTCCCTCGCATCGAGCGGATCGAGCAGGCCGACCGCGGCTCCCAGCGGCGAGGTTCCCACCAGCATGCGGGCGGCACTGTCGTGCGGGTGCAGGGCCAGACGCAGCAGCGCGATCACGCACGCGACGGGGCGCGTGTCGCACAGCGTCGATCCTCCCTCCTCGCTGGCGGTGATCCCCCGCCGACGGAGCGCGTCGACGATCGGACGGATCGCCTTGTTCGTGCGCACGATCACGCCGATCGACGCCCACGGTGCACCCCGACGGATCTCCTGCACGCGCTGGACGGCGGCCGCCAGCAGGGGGTTGTCCTCATCGTCGTCCTCGCTCGGTCCCGAGACCTCGGTCAGGCAGACCCGCCCGGGCATTTCCCGGTGAAATGCCTCGTGCTCCTGGAAGCGATCCTGCCAGGCCCCGCCCGCCTCCGGAGCCGACGCCAGCGCCGGATTCGTGCGGAGATGTCCGAAGACCCCATTGACGGCGTCGAGCACGACCTGGCTCGATCGGAAACTCATGGTGAGGGATTCGAGCCGGAGACGATCCCCGTACCGCTGGCCCAGGGCGTCCAGCAGGCTCGGCTCGGCATCGCGCCAGGTGTACAGCGACTGCTTCGCATCGCCCACGATCAGACAGGTGCGACCGTCGTCGGAACTCAGGATCTCGTCGAGCACGGGCAGCAGCAGGCGGAGTTGGATGACCGAGGTGTCCTGGAACTCGTCGAGCAGCAGATGGCGAATCGTCAGGTCCAGCCGCTCGCCCAGTTCGGGCAGATTGCCCATGACCTCGCCGCGCACGAGCAGTGGGGGAATGTCGTCGAATCGCAGCAATCGGTGGCGGCGTTTGAGAGCGTTCTCGCTCTCGAGGTAGCGACGCGCCAGATCCCGCAGGGCGATGGATCGGCCGAATACCCGCTGCCGGACGACGGCGCTCAGGTGACGCACGATGGGTCGGAGGACCCACAGATGATGCCTGCTCATCTCGACCCGGGCGAACTTCGGGCTCTCCTCCAGCGCCCGCTGCACGAGTCCCATGGCGATCGCATCGTCGTAGCGCCGCTCGCGAAGACTGTCCACGAGGTTTGCCACGGCCTTCTGCCAGGTCTTGTTCCGTCCGCCCGCCGCGGTGACAGGCAGCTCCATATGTTCCAGCGCGTCGATCGCGTCGGCGAGTTTCTCCTCACTCAGCGGGCGAAGGCCCGGGCGGAGCGACTCCCACGGTTCGTCCTCGGGCACACTGCGAACGCGGTGGGCAGCGTTGCGCATCGCCTCCAGCACAGCCTTCCGGGGTGCAAGGCTGGGCTTGCCGATCAGCGCCTCGATCAGCAGCGCCAACTCCGCCTGATTCGACGAGGCCAGCGCGTGCTCGAGAGCCTGCTCGCGCAACGCCTCGTCGTGCTCGGGTTCCAGCGTTCTCCAGCCCGGCGGGAACTCCAGCGCAAGCGCAAACGCCGTCGCGACACGGTGCAGGAGCGCGTCGATCGTCGAGATGTTCAGACGGTCCAGTGAATCGAGCAGACGCCGGAGCATCGCGACGCCGTCCTGATGCTCGATCGTTCGGTCGAGATGCCGCGACAGATCCCGCAGGTTCTCCTCGCTCTCGATCGCACGCACGAGTCGCTGGCACAGGCGTTCGAGGATCTCGCCCGCCGCCGCACGGGTGAAGGTGATGGCACAGATCGAGGCGGGTTCCTCGCCCGCCGCCAGCAGCCGCAGAAAGTGCGTCGTCAGCGCGAATGTCTTGCCCGAGCCGGCGCTGGCACGGATGAGCCTGGAGGCGGGAACACTCATGAATCCGCCTCCTTGCTCCGATCGAGCAGCCCCAGCCCCGCGATCCATCGGAGCGTCTGCTCGTGGTGCGCTCCGAATCGCTCCAGAGCGTCAAACCGTCCCGACAGAATGCCCTCTGCGCACTCGCGCGCCGCCTCGTCGGCACTGGCAAGATCGTCTTTGTCCCACGGCGCAATATGCACATCGATCTGGTTCTGTTCAGGAAGCAGCGGGACGAACCCCAGACGGACCGTCCTGCCCTCGACGATCTCGCCGGCGAGGTGGCGATACATGGGCAACTGCAGGTCCTTCCATGTCCCGTCCCGGCGTCGATGCGTGCTGTGTGGGGGCTTCGTGCCTGAGCCGCTCTTGTAGTCGATGATGCAGGCCTCGTCCCTCTCATCGTGGATGTCGATGCGGTCGATCCGCCCTCGTACGCCGAGCACCCCCGCGTGGCACTCGATCGGGTACTCGTCGCCCTGCCGCTCGGTTGCCACGATTCGCCAGCCCGCCCGTCTGCGATCGCTCTGCCAGCGGGCGGCCCGCTCCAGCACCCGCCGCTGATATGCCAACTGCACCCGAACGACGGGAAGGGGTTCCTCGCCGAGGAGGTCCCGCGCAAGCGTCGCGTGCGTGTCCAGGAGAAATGCCTTCAGCGTGCGTGGGTCATCGCAGTCGACGATCTCCGGGGCCGAGAGGCGCGCGAGCGTGCCGTGCAGCAGCGTCCCGACCGACGCACGGTCCAGCTCGCACGAGAAATCCCGTATCTCTTCCAGTCCGAGCACATGGCGGAGATAGAACAGGTAGGGCGACGCCAGATAGTCCCGGAGCGCGGTCACCCGCACACTGTTCGGCACATCGTGCTCGACGATCGGGCGGGACCCGAACGCCGAGACCTGCGCCACCATCCCCTTGCGGGCAAGCCGCAGCGTGCAGGGCGAGTGCTCCGCCCACGCTCGGGCGATCGCAAACCACTGGCTGGTACGGAACAGCAGCCGGCTGGGTGCCACGGGGTCTCCATCGGCATTGCGCCGTCCGACGACGATGGCCAGGTGATCGCGCGTGCGGACCAGCGTGTCCAGCATCAGCAGGTCGCGTGCCTCCCGGTCCGCGTCGGTCTCCAGGCCGAGCGTCTCACGCATCCGCTCTGTCAGCAGGACGGGCGTGCCCATCCGTGTCGGCACACAGCCCTCGTTGAACCCGCCGAGCACGAGCACACGCGCCGGATCGCTCGCGAGTTCGAGCCAGCCCACGCCCTCGATCGCGTCACCTTCCACATCCGGCGAGAGCCGTCGCGAGGCGATCTCACCGAGGACGAGATCGAGCGCCTCGACCGCGTCGAGCCGTTCCTCGCCGAGGCTGCCCAGTTCCTCGATCACTCCCGCGATCGCCTCCAGTGATGCACACAGCACGCGATCGCCGGCATCGTCGGGATTCGCCTCGTATCTCTCGTACACCCGCCGAAGCACCCCGAGCATCGCATCGCGCCAGGCAACGGCATCGTCCTCATGCCTGCTCAGGAGTTCGCCTACCAGCGTGCGCACCTCCCTCCGTGCACGCTCGATCAGCGCCCTTGCGTATCTCTGATTGCCTCGCAGGGGCTCGTCGAACGCCGTCGCCAGGTGCTCGAGGCGATACGCATCAAGCGTCGCGATCGCCTCGCCCGGATACCGCTCGCCCAGTTCCGGGGCCAGCGATCGCTCCACATCCGGATGGCGGAGCAGATCCGTGATCCCGACGAAGGCACGATCCCGAACCAGATCACGCACGAGCGCAAGGAGCACCCCGGGACGCGAGCGGGCAAGCGTCATGCCCCGCGACGGACGCACGCCGACATGCGAGGATTCTTCTCCCAGACGCACGAGGTACGGCGACAGTTCCTCGTTGCAGATCCCGATGGCAACCTCATCGACGAATCGCCCCCCGGCGTGCTCTCCGATCAGGGCAAGAGCAAGTTCCGCCTGCTCATGCAGATCGCCCGCAAAGTGCACATGCGTCTCGCGCAGGTCGATCTCTCTGCGATACCCGGGACGCACACACCCCATCGCATCCAGAGCGTCCGCATGCTCGGGTGCCACCTGCACCATCGCCTCGCCCGCGCATCGAGCAATGATGTACCGGGCGGCGGGCGGCAGGATCGCCACACCTACAAGCACAATGGTCGGCAGGTGCTCGGGGACGCGCTCCAGAGCATCGACCACGGCCAGCCACGGATGCGACAGACCGCGTGCCGCCAGCCACTCCTCGCTCAGTGCCTGAACATCCGCCAGCGCCCGCCAGACTCCCGGCTCGCCCAGCCTCGCGTCATCCTCACTCCGGCGGGCCATCTCCCGTGCCCGCATTCCCGCCCGTGCGAGGTCGGCGAGCACACCCTCGAGCAGCGGCGCATACGCCTGCGCATCTGCCTGCGCCAGCCCGCTGGGCACCAGCCGCCGAAGCGTCTCCGCATCGACCCCTCGCAGCCCGTGCTCGACGCTCCGCACCAGCGCCATCCCGGGTGCGCCCGGACGCTCCAGAACCCCGAGCAGTCGTGCCAGGTCCTCCACCGTCCCGATCGCCGGCGGGGCCAGGGCAAGCCCGCGCGCACGGGCCTGCTCTGCCAGTTCGCCCAGCAGGATCCGCCCGCCCCTGCGTGTGCCCGTCAGCACGACCAGCCCCTGACCGTCCCCATCCGGCATCCACCGATCGAGCAGGCGGGACGCCGCCGCCTGCATCATCGCAGTGTCCATGCCCAGAAAGTGAACCGACCGTTCGGCGATGGAAGACATTCGGCTCCTCGATGGCATCCCGCGTCCTACGGGCACGGATAAGGTATACCCCCGGGGCCCATCCCGCACGATTCGACCGACGGAGACGCAGTGGAGCACGACGAGCACACGCTGCCCGAGACGCAGGATTCCGGCGGGTCCTCGAACTCGCCCGATCCGTCCATCTTCGCATGGACCCCGCAGACGCCGGCCGAGGTCGAACTGGGCGACCGGGTCGGGCCTTACCGTCTCGACCGCCTCCTCGGACAGGGCGGCTTCGGCATGGTCTATCTCGCCGAGCAGATCGAGCCCGTCCGCAGACGCGTCGCCCTCAAACTCATCAAGCCCGGCATGGACTCCCGCCAAGTCCTCGCACGCTTCGCCCACGAACAGCAGGCGCTCGCGCTCCTCGACCATCCCCACATCGCCCACATCTACGACGCCGGCATGACTCCCGACGGACGCCCCTACTTCGCCATGGAACTCGTCGAGGGCGAGGCCATCACGAAATTCTGCGACCGCCACGCCCTGACCCTCCGCCAACGCCTCGAGCTCTTCCGCCGGGTCTGCGACGCCGTCCAGCACGCCCACCAGCACGGGATCATCCACCGCGATCTCAAGCCCTCGAACATCCTCGTCTCCATGGTCGACGGTCGCCCCACGCCCAAGATCATCGACTTCGGCGTCGCCAAGGCCATGGCCGATGACCCCTCATCCTCCCAGACCATCGAGGGACAGATCCTCGGCACGCCCGAGTACATGAGCCCCGAGCAGGCCGAGCACGGAGCCGGCGCCGCCGACACTCGCTCGGATGTCTACTCCCTCGGCGTCATCCTCTACGAACTCCTCACCGGCGAGCGTCCCATCGACGCCGACACCTTGCGTGCAGGCGGCACCGCCTCGCTCCAGCGTGCCCTGCGCGAGGCGGACCCGCCCGTTCCCTCGACCCGTGTCCTCAGGTCGCGTGCGACGCCCGCCCGCCATGCCCCACGCATGGATCCCCGAGATCTCGCCCGCAGGCTCCGGGGCGACCTCGACTGGATCACCATGCGCGCCATGGACAAGGAGCGCGAACGCCGCTATCCCTCGCCGCGCGACCTCTCCGACGACATCGGGCGCTACCTCGAGGGCCGCCCCGTGCTCGCCGGCCCGCCCACCCTCACATACCGCGCAGCGAAGTTCATCCGCAGGCACCGCATCGCGGTCACGACTGTCATCATCATCCTCTCCCTCAGCGGCTCATTCCTCGGAGCGCTGGGATACCAGTGGATGGCATTCAACGCCTCGATCCGCCTGAAGAACACCGAACTCACCAGGGCCAATGAGGCACTCGAAACCGCGAACCGGACGCTCGCGTCGACCAATGAGACGCTCGATGCACGCAACCGCGAACTCGTGCGCACACGCGATGAACTCCGAGACCAGCGTGACGAGGCCCGCGAGGCCCGCGAGGAAGCCCTGACCCAGCGCGAGATCGCCGTCCAGAACGCGCGCAGAGCCGATCGTCTCCGACGCAGGGCCGAGCACGCCGCGTACGCGAACGAGGTCTCCCGCGCCCTCCAGAGCTGGGAGTTCGCCGACTTCCGCACGACCGTCCGCGCCCTGACGCACGCCGAGGAACTCGCCGGCGGATGGGAGATCGGTGCCATCCGGGCCGCGTTCGACCAGAGCGATCGCATCATCGATCTGACCCGGTTCGACGCGGCCGCGGCCGCGTTCAGCCCCGCCCTCGACCGGTTCGTCGTCGCCACACACGATGGGCACATTCGCCTCGTCTCCCGTGACGAGAAGATCGAACGCACCAGCCCCGGGTCCGTCGACGACGAGATCGCCCGCGTCCGTGTCGCGCTGGCGGGCAACGCCTGCGTGACGCTCTCGCGGACGGGGCGCGTGCATGTCTGGGATCTCCGCACGCTCACCCCGATCTGCGAGGCCCAGATCGTGACGGGCGTGCCCTCGGCCGTCGCCATCAGCACATCCGCCACATGGATCGCAGTGGGCGACAGTTCCGGACGCGTCTCCATCCGCGACGCCCGCACGGGTGAGCCCGTCGCCACACGCCGCCCGCACGACACGCCCGTGCTCACGCTCGCATTCAGTCCCGACGACAGCGCCGTCATCAGCGCCTCGCAGGGACGCGACCTGGCACGCATGACCACCAACGCGTGGACGCTTCGCAGAGGGGCCCAGCCCGCGCCCGCACCGATCCGTGCTCTCGCCTTCGACGATCAGCGCATCCTGACCACCGACGAGGCGGGCACGCTCCTGGCGTGGGATACACAGACCCTCGCGCCCGATCCACTTGCCACCTTTGCTGTCCCCGCCCTTGCGATCGCTCGCCACGACGATCTCCTGGCCGTCGCCACAACCGACTTCGCCCTGCGTCTGCTCGCCCGCGACGAGGACGGCACCGCCACGCCCATCGGCGACCTCTCGGGGCATCACGAGGCGATCGAGCAGATCTCCTGGATCGACGGAGGGCGTCTGCTCTCGATCGACCGCGCCATGCAGGCCCGACTCTGGGACCTGCGCACGCCGGGTATCGAGAGCATCGCACCACGCCTGCACGACACGCGGATCGTTCGTGCCCTTGCGTCCATCGACGGGCAGGTCATCGTCTCCTGCGCGGCAGACTCACTCCTGCGCATCTGGGACGCACGAACCCTCAGACCGGCGCGTCAGGCAGCACAGATCGCGTTGCAGGCTCCGCCGATCGACATGGCGGCCTTCGCCGAGGGCGTCGTCGTGCTCGACGAGCAAGCCGCGCTGCGCGTCATCGACCCCCTCACAGGCGACATCATCGCCACACGCGTGCTCAGCGACGCGACCCCGACAGCGCTGGCGGTTCGCGCCCACGACGGGCTCGTCCTCGTGGCCCTGGATTCGGGCGAGATGCTCGTCCTGGACCCGACCACACTCGATACCGTCGATCGCATCGAGGCCCACGGGGCACGCATCAACGACATCGCGATCAGCGCAGACGGCAGCCGCGCCGTGACGGTGTCCGACGATATGAGTGTGATCGTCTGGAGCGTCGATCGCCGATCCCCGATCCTCCGCATCGACGCCCTCGACCATCGACCCGTCGTCTGTGCCATCGATCCCACGGCACAGGTCATCGCCTTCGGGGACGATGCCGGCCTCGTGCATGTCCATGCCACCTCGTCGTCGGTCCTCGAATATCCGGGCGAGCGCCGCCATGATCCCGACGCCGCACCCATCGGAGCACCGATCGCGGCCCTCGCGTTCAGCCCCGACGGACAGCGGCTCATCTCCTGTGATCGCGCCGGGCTCGCCGTCGTCTGGGATCCCGCCTACCCCGAGCCTGTCTGCCGCCTGACACAGGCCCCCGTGCCGATCACCCACGCCTCATTCGATCCCATCGACGAG
>WGEO01000015.1 GCA_015492715.1 Phycisphaerales bacterium
GCTTCTCACCCGCCGTCGCCCCATGCCCCCAGCGCCTCCCGAATCTGATCGCTGACCCGATCCAGCGCAAGACTCGGAAGCAGACACAGCGGATCGTCCACCACGAGCACCCGACCCCGCTCGATTGCCCGCAGCCCCAGACCGCGCAGCGACGCCAGATGATCGACCGCCGAGCCCCTGCCGCCCGTGCGCGGATGCAGCAGGATCAGCCCGTCCGGGTCCAGCCGCACCAGGTCCTCCGCGTCGAGGTTCGCCCACGCAGTCTCCGCCCCGAGGGCGTTGGCGCACCCCATCCGCTCGAGCATCTGCCCGTGGAATGAATCGCCCCCGATGGCCAGCGGCGGCGTCTCATCCGCCAGCATCAGCACGCGCCCCCCAAAGCCCGCAGGACGAGGACGCATCGCCTCGCGGAAGCGTGCAAGACGCGCCCGCGCCCGCCCATCATCGCCCGCAAACAGCGCGACGCAGCGACCGGCGCTCGCCTCGATGTCCGCGAGCGTTCGCAGCGGGAAGACCTCGACCACGAAACCCGCGTCCCCGCCGAGCGCTCGCAGCGCCGAGAGCGTCTGCTCGCTCGTCGACTCGACCAGCACATGCGTCGGTCGTATCCGCAGGAGAGCCTCCGCGTCGATCCCCGATTCGTCGCCCACCGCCGGCACGCCCTCGCCCAGCACCAAGTCGTACCCGTGGCGACCCACGATCCGGTCACCCAGCCCCAACTCCACCAGCGTCGCGGCCAAAGCCGGGCTCAGCACGCAGATCCGCTCCCGCCCATCGCCGGACGCCCCCTCCGCATCGCTGGAGCGCGCACAGGCCGCGACGACGAGCGCAAGCGCAAGCGCCAGAACGCCCACCGGCCACATCGAGCGCCTCAGGCACACGACGAACCCCCCAGCGCCTCCGCGATGGCATCGCGCAGGTCGCTCAGCGCCCGCTCGTCGTGGAAGATGAACGCCCAAGTGCGGTCGTGCGCAAGACGGGCCGCGTCGCGCCGATCTCGCGCCCGCGTCGCCTCGTCCTCGATCGCCGCGATGGCGTCGGCATGGGCGCGCCGGTGCTCGTCGATCAGCGCGTGCAGCGCGCGGAAGTGGGGGGCCGGGTCCGCCCCGCTCGCACGCGCCCGCTCGACCGCTTCGACCAGCTCCCGCCGCCTGCGTGCCCGCTGCGCATCGCCGACGATCGCCGGATCATGACGCGCCCGATGGGCACGCGCGATGATCCGCTGGATCTCCCGCTCGTCGGGCACACCCCGCGCAAGGCCCTCGAGCCGGAGCGTCGCGCTGGCGACCGCCATGGGACCGAGCTCCTCGCCCAGCCAGGTGCGCACCCACGCCTGCGTGATCCGGTCGTACACCGCCCCGCCCGTGCCGTGCACGAACAGCTCGCACCCCGCAAGACGCGCCATCGCTGTCATCAGCAGCGCCCGTGGGGCCAGTTCCTCCAAGGGAATCTCTCCCAACTGACAGTCGAACACGGGCAGGCGGGCCTCACCCGGACGAACCCGCCACAGCGGCACCTCCACACCCCCCGGACGCTCGATCAGCGGACGCACGCCCGCCTCGGGATGCCTTCGGCACGCCTCGTTGTACGCGCGAGCCATCGCCCGACCGTCGCGCGCCATCCGCTCGACGAACTCGCCGAACAGATCCGTGCGCGCAAACGCCGTCGCCGGCACGATCTCGTACGCCTCCACCAGCGACCCAAGCAGGTCACGCTCGCCACAGGCCATCTGCATCGCCAGCGAGGCACATCGCCCATGACGCGCGATCGCCTCGCGCGCGCGCATGATCGCGTCGGCCCGCACCCCCGGATGCACACGCCCCCCGAAGGCCGCCGGCTCGATGGGCCTGCGCATCCCCGTCGGCGTACCACGCAGCACGCGCCCACCGGGCGCCATCTCCCAGATCCCCTCGCACAGGCGACCGTCATCCAGCACGGGCACGCGCAGACGCGTCGGAGTGTTGTCGTCCTGATCGACCACCAGCCACACGCCCTGGGCGCCACGCTTCCCCATGGCCCCGATGGCGAAGTGCTTGGCACAGATCCCCGGATGCCACAGGCCCGCCTGATGCCCGCCCATCACCAGCGGGCGATCCGGATCGAGCCCCAACTGCGCGCGAAACCGCCTTGCCCGCGCGTCGGGCCTGCGCGCAAGCGCTTCGCCCCACCGCCCGGGCGCCGGCTCGAGCGTGACCTCCCCCCCGAC
>WGEO01000016.1 GCA_015492715.1 Phycisphaerales bacterium
ATCCCGGACAATCCGACGCGTGAGGAGTTGCAGGGTCTGCTCAGGGCGACCCATGGCAAGCCGGCGGCCCGTGCGGTGCACATGGCGGTGCTGCGGACGCTGACGAAGGCCGAGTACAGCCCGGCCCTGATCGGGCACTTCGCCCTTGCGAGCAGCGCCTATGCGCACTTTACCAGCCCGATCCGCCGGTATCCGGACCTGACGGTGCATCGGGCGCTGGCGGAGTTCCTGCGTCGGACGGACAACGGCGAGCGCCCGCCGCAGACGGATCAGGAATACAAGAAGCTCGGCCTGGCGATGCTGGAGACGCCGGCGTGCCTTCCCGAGGAGGAGTTGGTGGAGCTGGGTCGCCACTGCTCGATGCGCGAGCAGGAGGCCGAGGACGCCGAGCGCGAACTCCGTCAGTTCCTCGTGCTTCAGTTGCTTGCCGAGAAGGTGGGCGAGGTGCTCGACGGCGTGGTGACGGGGGTGACGCCTCGCGCGGTGTTCGTGCAGGTGGACAAGTATCTGGCCGACGGGATGATCAAGGCCAGCGAGTTGCCCGGCGATGTGACGCGCGAGAACAAGCCGCCGAAGTGGCGGATCGACGACCGGACCGGCGCGCTGGTGGACATCCACAGCGGGCGATCGTTTGCGATGGGCGACCGGGTGCGGGTGCGGATCGCGCAGGTCGATCTGGCGGCGCGTCAGATGGACCTGGTGATCGACGACCCTGCCAGCCGGGCCGGGGGCAAGGCCAAGGTGCCGGGGCTGAAACTGGGCGATGGTGCCGGCGGTCTGGGGCCTGGTGGTGGCGGCGGGAGCCTGAAGGGGCTAGGTGACCTGACGCGCAAGCCCGGTGCCACCCGGCGAAGCCGCAGGAGCAAGCAGCGCGATCGAGGCAAGACGGACTATCGGCGGAAAAAGAAATGAGTCGCGTGTGCGCCGCCACGGTGGCGATGCGTCAGGCCCAGGTCAGGCCCTCGGGCAGCGTGTTGAAGTTCTGGCATCCTTCGGGCGTGACGGCGACCATGTCCTCGACGCGCACGCCGCCGATCTTCAGGGCGTACAGGCCCGGCTCGATGGTGACGACATCGCCCGCGAGCAGTTCGGGACCTGCGAGGTCGAGCAGCGGGGGCTCGTGGACATCCAGCCCGATGCCGTGCCCCGTGCCGTGGACCATGCGGATGCGATCGTCGAGGTCGCCCTCGTGCAGGCCCATGTGATAGCCCCGGTCCTCGATGACGCGGACGACGGCGCGATGGACATCCTCGCCCGTGACGCCCGCGCGTGTGGTCTCGATCGCCGCTCGCTTGGCCTCGCAGACCGCAGCATGCATATGAGCGACCTCGTCGGGGATCTCGCCGTGCACGACGGTGCGGGTGCAGTCGCCGTTGTATCGCGTCTGCTTGTTTCGTGGGAAGATGTCGATGATGACGGGCTGGCCCGTGCGGAGCGGCCCGCTGCCCATGTCGTGGCAGTCGGCGCCCTGCGGCCCGCCGGCCACGATCATGTGCTCGTTGGCATAGCCGTGGCGCATGAGGAAGACATCGACCTCTGCGCGCACGCGCTCGCTGGTGAGTTCCTCGCCCCCGTGCAGCAGGGTGCCGTCTGCGCGAGCCTCGGCGTGGGCGACCAGCTCGCAGGCGAGGCGCATTGCCTGCTCGGTCATGGCCTGGGCCTCGCGCAGGAACGCGAGTTCCTGCTCGTCCTTGCATCGCTGGCGGCGCATGCCGAGGTCCGGGTCGTAGACGACCTCGACGCCGGCCTGGGCGATGTGATGGGTGAAGATGAGCGGGGTGCTGCGGTGGGCGCGCACCTGCCGGACACCCAGACGGCGGAGCGCCTCGCCGGTGGCCTGGGCCGTTGCGGTCTCCCGGTCGCCGCTGAGTCCGCCCGCGGGCTCGAAGTCGCGCGGGCAGGCGACCTCGTCGGCGCGCGCTTGCCTTCGCGCACGCTCCACCTCGATGTCGCGCACGATCAGCAGGGAGCGATCGGGCAGGTCGATGATCGCCGCCGGGTCGCCCACGAGGAACCGGATGCGGCGATACAGGGCGGTGTTGATCTCGGGGATCCCGGCGATCAGGGATGCTTCGGCCATCGGGTCTCTCCTTGGACAGGCTCGCGATCGAGCGTGCAGAACGGGAAGGCGGGCGGGACGAGTTCGGGGCGATCGTTGACGATCGCGACGAGGAAGGCAAAGGCGTCGAGCAGGCGTGGTCCGGGACGATTGAACATCTGATTGCCGTCGACGGCATACACGCGTCCGGTGCGCGAGGCGGGAAGGTCGTGAAACCACGGCTGGGCGAGCAGGCGCGCCGTCTCTTCGCGGGCGCGTGCCAGGTCGAATCCGCACGGAGCGACGACGACGAACTCCGGCGATGTGCGCACGAACGCGTCGATCGAGACCCGGCGGGAAGGCCCTGCGCGCCGCTCGCCGGCCTGCAGGCCCGCGCCGCTGCCCTCGACGGGGCTGCGTGTCGGGTTGAGCGGGTGGCACGCCCCCGCGCGTTCGATCATCTGGACGGTCCAGTGCCCGGCACAGAAGAGCGGGTCGGTCCACTCCAGGAGGGCGAGGCTGGGACCGTCGAGGTAGGGATTGGCATACTCCTGCAGGCGCCAGAGCCTGTCGCGCAGGGTGACGACCTCATGCCGGGCGCGATCGAGGCACCCGATGGCCTCGCCCACGCGCAGGATGTCGTCGAGGACATCCTCGAGCGTCTCGGGGTTCAGGCTCAGCACGCGCGGAGCGGGCACGCCGGAGGCTTCGAGTTCCCGGACGACGCGCCGGACGCTCGAGAGGTCGATCGAGCAGACGCTGCACAGATCCTGCGTCAGGATGAGATCGGGTCGCAACTTTGCGAGCAGATCGGCGTTGAGCGTGTAGAGCGGCTCGCCCTGCCCCAGCGCATCGCGGACCTCGTGGTCGATCGCCGACGGCTCGCGGGCCCTGGTCCGCGGGGCGGTCAGCACGGGCAGGTCGAGGCCCGGCGGATAGTCGCACTCGTGGCTGACGGCGACGAGGTGATCGCGTGCGCCCAGGAGGCAGACGATCTCGGTCGCACTGGGCAGGAGGCTGACGATGCGCATGGCGAGGATCGGCAGGAAGGGTCGATGGATAACCTTAGCCGACGAGGAGACCAGGCCTGTGCGGAAGACAACCCGAACATTCCCCTATAAAATCCCTCTCTATTCGTCGATCGTGGTGCTGTTGGCGGTCGCGGGTACCCCGCAGGCGCTGGCGCAGGCAGGCTCGGCGGGATCGGTGATCTCGGGCGAGCAGGCAGGCCCGGCACAGCCGCAGACCGGCGGCACCGGCGCGGGCCAGCCCGAGGGCGGAACGCTGGAGGTCGGCGAGGACGATCTGGTCACCTTCTCGGCATTCAGCGAGCCGATGGAACTCGGCGAGTTGGTGGACATGGTCGCCAGCATTCTGGAGATCAATGTCAGTATTGATCCGCAGTTGAGCGGGAAGGTGATGTTCAACAGCGGGTTCAGTGTGCCGCGCGATCAGTTGCTGGACACGCTCAACGCGTTGCTGGAGCAGCAGGGGTATCTGCTGACGCAGGACCCGCGGACGCAGTTCTACGCGGTGGTCTCGCAGAGCGATGTGCCGATCGTGCTGGATTCGCAGCTGGCGACGACGCGTCTGATCCCGACGCAGGGGATCCGCCCGTCGGCCCTGCGCGACGCGATCAGCACGGCCCTTGGGAGCGGGGGCGGTCGCTCGGGCGGCTCGACGGACCGGATCGCGTACATCGACGACGCGGGGCTGATCGTGGTGACGGCGGCGCCGGGTCGGATCGAGCAGGTGCAGGCGATCGTGGACGCGATCATCAGCGAATACCTCTCGATGCGGTATGTGAGTTTCGAGCTGCAGTACATCGCGGCGCCCGTGGCCCGCGAGCACATCCTGGAGGTGGTCACGGGGCAGCAGCAGAACACACAGCAGGTGCAGCGCCCCGGCGCTCCGCCGCAGGCCCCGGGTGGCGGGGTCGGCGGATCGCTGGACAGCATCCCCGAGCGTCTGCGGATCGACCCGCAGGGCAACGCGTTGCTCTTTCGGGGGCGCAGCGACGAGATCGTGCAGATCCAGGAGTGGCTGGCGCTGATCGACAAGCCCAGTTCGCTGTCGCACAAGCGGTTCTTCACGGGCAGCGCAACGATGAGCGTGGCGCGGTTCGCATCGGCCCAGGGACTGGGCGAGGTCGTGTCGTTCAGCGACTTTGCACGCGAGCAGGTCGGCCCCGGACGGGGGACGCAGGTGAACCCGCAGAATCTGCCCGGGTCGCTGACGCCGACGATCCGGGGCGGGCCGGTGCTGGTCGTGGACGAGGATCGCGGGTTCATCATCCACTACGCGACGCCCAGCCAGCATCGGGCGCTGGAGCAGCTGGTCGAGCAGTTGGACGCGCCGAGCGAGGAGATCGTGATCCGCGCGTACAAGCTGGAGCACGCCGTCGCCAGCGAGGTGGCCGACCTGCTGAGCGGGATTCTGCAGGAGCAGCAGATCCGTCGGGACGAGACCGGCTCGCTGCTGCCGCAGAATCAGCCGGGCGGGGGCAATCGGCGAAGCCCCCGGCGTCCCAGCCCGGTGAACCCGGACGAGGAGCGTGAGAACCCGGACGAGATTCGGGTCGAGTCCTCGGCGGACGAGGTGTTCGTGGTGGCCGACGAGTCCCACAATCAGGTGCTGGTCAAGGCGTCGCTTCGCCAGCAGCGCGAGGTCGCGAAGTTGATCGAGAAGATCGATCTTCGTCAGGCGCAGGTATTCCTCGATGTCAAGATCGTGAGCATCTCGGACTCGGACACCTTCCGGCTGGCGGTCGAGAGCCAGTTGATCAACGCCGGCGGACAGCCCGTGGGGCAGACGAACTTCGGGCTGAGTTCGCCCGGGGCCAATGGGATCCTCGATCCGCGTGTGGTGAGCCCGGGGCTGGGCGGTCTGACGACGGCGGTGATCCTGAGCGATCAGGTGCCGTTCGTGCTCAATGCCATCCAGACCGTGACGGACGCGAAGGTGCTGGCGAATCCGACGCTGCTGGTCAACGAC
>WGEO01000017.1 GCA_015492715.1 Phycisphaerales bacterium
CGGCGCACCAGCCCGCCAGCGCGACCCGGATCTACACGGGCTCCCCCGTCCCCGAAGGGGCGGACTGCGTCCTCAAACGCGAGGATGTCATCGAGCACGAGACCTTCATCGAGATTCCATTCGAGACCCGCGATCGTGCGCGCAAGGGCCTGCACATCCGGCGCAGAGGCGAGAATGCCCGTGCGGGGGATGTCGTCATCGGCGCTGGCACGCTCCTGACACCCCCCGCCATGGGCACGCTGGCGAGCATCGGTGTGCCCGAGATCAGGGTCTCCCGTCGCGTGCGCGTGCATGTCATCGTCACGGGCGACGAACTGCGTGATCCGCACGAGCCCGTGGGCCCCTGCGAGATCCGCGAGTCGAACGGCCCCACCATCTGCTCGACTCTCGACGCTCTGCCATGGATCGATGCCCTGCCCGCAAGCCGGGTTCCGGACGATCCCGATCGCATCCGTCGCGCGATCCGTTCGGCACTTGAGGAGGCCGACGCACTCCTGCTCTCGGGGGGCGTCTCGATGGGCAGGTACGATTTCATCCCGTCGATCCTGGACGACTTGGGATGCGAGCAGGTCTTTCACCGCCTCGATCAGCGCCCGGGCAAGCCCATGCTGGGCGCCATTGCGCCGGGACGCAAGGCGGTATTGGCCCTCCCGGGCAATCCCGTCTCCGTCCTCTGCACGCTCCATCGCATCGCCGTGCCCGTCCTGTCCCATCTGGCAGGGCTGCGAGATGCGCCGCGCCCCCCCGTGGTCGAACTCGCAGACCCCGATGGCGCGAGGCTCGCGCTGACCTGGTACCGCCCCGTCATCCTGGAAGCCCCGGGACGGGCGCGTCTGGTCGCCCATCGCGGCTCGGGAGACCTGCCGTCGATCTCGTCAAGCGACGGGTTCATCGAGGTGCCCGCGGGCGCCGATGGCCCGGGGCCGTACCCATTCCACCGCTGGATCTGCTAGGAACGCCCATGACAGATGGAAATCTGACCCATACGGACGCGAATGGTCGCGCATCCATGGTCGATGTCGGCGACAAGGATGTGAGCGATCGCCGGGCCGTTGCGGAGGGATTCGTCCGCATCAGCGCCGACCTCGCGCGGGCCATCCGCGAAAACACCGTCATGAAAGGAGATGTCCTCAGCGTCGCGCGGATCGCGGGGATCATGGGAGCCAAGCGCACCAGCGACCTCATCCCCCTCTGCCACCCGCTCCCGATCGAGCATGCCGTCGTCGATCTCGAACTGCTCGACGATCGCGTCCGCATCGTCGCCTCCGTGCGCACACGCGGACGCACCGGCGTCGAGATGGAGGCCCTCACCGCCGTCAGCGTCTGCGCCCTGACGATCTACGACATGGGCAAGAGCGTCGACCGGACCATGACGATCGAGGGAATCCGACTGCTGGAAAAACGCGGCGGGCGGAGCGGCACATACCGGGCAACCTCTCCGTGAAACGCGAGTCTACGGGCGATGTGCGCTGCGCCATCCTCACCGTCAGCGATCGTGCGCACGCTGGGACGATCCGGGACGCCTCGGGCCCCGCCCTCGCCAGGATCATCGTCGAAGGCGGGCTGGGGCATGTCGAGGCGACGGCGATCGTGCCCGATGAGGAGGACGCGATTCGTGCGCAGATCCTCGCGTGGGTCGATGCGGGCATCGAACTGATTCTCTGCACGGGAGGCACAGGCTTTGCCCCTCGCGATCGGACGCCCGAGGCCGTCGCATCGATCCTCGACCGCCCCGCACCGGGCCTCATGGAACTGGCACGCATGCGCTGCCTTGCGCGCACGCCGATGACCTTCCTCTCGCGCGGCGTCGCGGGGCTCGTCTCCTCGACCATCGTCATCACGCTTCCGGGGTCTCCCTCAGGCGCGTGCGAGCAACTCGAGGCCCTCCTCGATGTCCTCCCGCACGCGATCGCCTCGGCACGCGGCGGCGAGGTCCACAAGTGAGCCGGTTCCGATCAATGCCCGGCATCGTCCTCGTCGGCGGATCCAGCACGCGGTTCGGCAGCGACAAACTACTGGCCCCGCTTCCCGATGGTTCCGTGCTCGTCGACCGCCCCGTCCTTGCCCTACGCCGGGCGATGCTGACGCCCGTGCTGGCCGTGGGGGCCTGTGATCCGCGCGTCCGGGAACGCTTCGACGGCGAGATTGAAGACCCGTACCCGGGCGTCGGCCCCATCGGAGGCATCCTCTGTGCCCTGGAGGCTCTAGAGGCGCCCATCTTCGTGCTTGCGGGGGATCTCCCGGCCATCACACCGGCGACGATCCGACGGATCATCGATGCATCCGAGAAGTCCCCGGACGCCCACGCGGTACTGGGCGACAGCGGGCGGACGCAGTGGACTCTTGGCATCTACCGCTTCGGCGCAACGCCCTTCCTCCGTGCCGCGCTGGATCGCGACGAGCATGCGCTCAGGCGGGCACTGGCACCTGCAACAGTCGTGCGAATCCCCGTGGACGCGGGCGTGTGCCGCAACATCAATCGCCCGCAGGATCTGGACAAGGCCGGTCTGCTTCCCTAGCACAGGCGGGCGATTCGGCGTCCCAACTCTTCGAGTTCCTGCCCGTCAACCTCGATGGGCTCCCATCGCACCCCCAGCCCGACGGGGCGGTCGGCATAGCGGGGGATGATGTGCACATGCACATGGTTGACTTCCTGCCCCGCCAGCGTGCCGTTGTTCTGCACGAGGTTGTACGCCTCGGCCCCCGTTGCGCCGAGGACAGCCCGGCAGATCCTGGGCAGCGCAGCCCCGAGGCCGGCGGCGGCCCGTGAGCTGAGCTCGTGCATGGTCGGAGCCGGCTCCTTCGTCACGACAAGCGTGTGCCCGTAACTGACCGGGTGAATATCCAGAAAAGCCAGCACATGCTCGTCCTGATACACGCGGTGGCATGGAATCTCACCCTGGATGATCCGGCTGAAGATGCTCTGCGCCATGTGGGCAGTGTATCTCGCCTGCCCCCTACGATGCGGACATGACCCACGGATCGGGGAATCAGACCTGCGGGCGGATCCGTCCGCTCGAGCCGCTGCTGGTGAATCAGATCGCCGCGGGCGAGGTCATCGAACGCCCGGCGAGTGTCGTCAAGGAACTCGTCGAGAACGCCCTGGACGCGGGAGCCACCAGCGTTCGCGTCGAACTGGAAGAGGGCGGCATCGAACTCGTTCGCGTGCACGACGACGGAGGGGGAATCGCCCCTGAGGACCTTCCCTTGGCGATCAGCCCGCACGCGACGAGCAAGATCCGCGCCAGCGAGGACCTCGACCGCATCGCGACGCTCGGATTCCGCGGCGAGGCTCTCGCTTCGATCGCGTCGGTCTCACGCCTGCGGATCTGCTCGCGCACGCGCGATCGCCACGAAGCGGCGGAACTGATCGTCGAGGGCGCAACGCAGGGAACCGTGCGCCCCGGGTCGCATCCCGTCGGCACGACGGTCGAGGTCCGTAACCTGTTCTTCAACACACCCGCACGGCGCAAGTTCCTGCGAGCCGCACGCACCGAGCAGGGGCGATGCAGGGACTGGCTGACCGATCTGGCGCTTGCCCGCCCGGATGTGCGGGTGACGCTGGTCTGCGACGGCAAGGTCCAGATCGAACTCGAAGACGCCCAAGGGCCGCGTCGTCGGGCGCTGGACCTCCTCGGACGGGAATTGGAGTCCGAGCTGCTGGAGGTGTCGTTCGACGAGGCCGACGGAGGCCGCGGCCTGACGCTCTGGGGGCTCGTGGGCCTGCCGAGCATTGCGCGTGCGACGACGAAGGCTCAGCATGTCTTCGTCAACGGGCGGGCCGTCCGCGATCGCACCATCCAGCACGCGCTCCGGGAGTCCTATCGCGGGCTCATCGAGCCGGGGCGTCATCCGACCTGCGTGCTCCTGCTGGAGATGGATCCCGCACGCGTGGATGTCAATGTGCATCCGCAGAAGCTGGAGGTCCGATTCCGCGATCAGTCGATGGTCCATCAGGCGGTGCTTCACGCGGTGCGCAGCGCGTTGCAGCGGGCGGACCTGACGCCCGCGTTTCCGTCGCGGGTGCATGCAGGAGCGCGTGAGATTCTCGCCCCATCGCCGGGCGATGCCGTCGGCAGGTTCGTCGAGCAGGTCCGAAGCCTCGCCCCGTCGCGCCCAGGCTCCTCGGTCGACTTCGAGGAACTGCGCCATGCCGCCCGCAGGGCCGACGAGGATGGGCCCGCGCAAGTGGAGGTTCCCCCTCGGCCGATCGAGGTTCGGGTTCCTTCGGCCCGCCCGCTGTCGCGTGCCCTGCAGGTCCACAACCAGTACCTCGTGACGCAGGACGAGCGGGGACTGCTGCTCATCGACCAGCACGCCCTCCACGAGCGGGTGATGTTCGAGCGGCTGCTTGCCCGCGTGCGTGAGGGGCCGCTGGAGCGTCAGCGTCTGCTGGCCCCGCCCGTGCTCGACGCCGACGAGGCACGCCAGGATGCGCTGGAGCGACTGCGCCCGCTTCTCACACGCCTTGGCATCGTCTGCGAGCCGATGGGGCCGACAAGCGTGGCGATCCACGAGTTTCCCACCCTGCTCTTTGAGCGAGGCGTCGATCCGGGCGAGTTCCTGGATGAGCTCCTCTCGCGAGCGTGCGCCCAGCATATGGACCCAAACGACGAGGAAGCCCTCCACGAGGTCCTCGACATGATGGCGTGCAAGAGCGCCATCAAGGCGGGCGATCGCCTGAGCGACGACGAGATCGCCGATCTCCTGCGTCAGCGCGACGCCGTCGAGCGATCCAGCAACTGCCCGCACGGACGCCCGACGAGCATCCGGGTCACCATCGACCAACTCGATCGGATGTTCGGCAGAACATGACCCACTATCCTCTCGGGTGCAGGAGGACTGCCATGCTCTCGCGTCAGATGTCACAACCGTGGATCGGCCTGCTGCTGGGCATGCTGCTCTTTGCCGCGCCTGGAGCCTCGGCCCAGCCCGTCCACGCCGGTCCCGATCTTGCGGGGCTTCGCGTGCTCATATTTACGAAGACCACGGGCTTTCGTCATGGATCGATCGACGAGGGCGTCGAGATGTTCCGCCGCCTTGCGCAGGAGCACCGATTCGCAATCGTCCACAGCGAGGATGCCCATGTCTTCAGCGACGCCGGTCTCAAGCCGTTCGACGCCGTGGTCTTTCTGAACACCACGGGGGACATCCTCGACGGGCCACAGGAATCCGCGTTCGAGCGATGGCTCAGAGGTGGGGGGGGCTGGCTGGGCATCCACGCCGCGAGCGATACGGAGTACGACTGGGCGTTCTATGCGCAGGTCGTGGGAGCCTACTTTGCAGGCCACCCGCCGGTACAGAAGGCGGACATCATCGTCGCCGATGCTGCGCACCCCGCGACGAGTCACCTGGACTCCCCCTGGCATCGGACGGACGAGTGGTACAACTTCCGCGGCCAGCCCGAGGGCGTCCGCGTGCTCCTGCGACTGGACCCGTCCTCATACACCGGCAGCGCCATGGACCCGCACCCGATCGCCTGGTGCCGAACGATCGACCGCGGCAGAGTCCTGTACAGCGGGCTCGGACATACGGAGGCGTCCTATCGCGAGCCTGCCTTTGAGCGCCACATTCTGGGCGCGCTCGCGTGGATCACTCGCCGTGCCCCCGATACGACGGCGCACCCCTGAACCATGGCGGGCGTGCTCATCGGCATCGACATCGGCACCAGCGCCGTCAAGGTCGTCGCGATCGACGCTTCGAACGCCAACATGCGAGCCCGGGCGACGCGTGCCTACCCGTGCCGAAGCCCCCACCCGGGGTGGAGCGAGCAGCATCCCGAGGACTGGTGGCAGGGAACGCGCGACGCGCTGCGAGAGATCGTCGCCACCATTGAGAGCGTGCCTGTGCTGGGAGTCTCGTTCTCCGGACAGATGCACGGCTCGGTTCTGCTCGACGGCGAGGCACTCGGAGGTCGGGGGGCACACCCTATCGCCCTGCGACCCGCAATCCTCTGGAACGATCAGCGCACGGCATCCCAATGTACGCATATCGAGGACCAAATCGGATCTCGCCGCGCCCTCGTCGAGCAGGTGGGCAACGCGGCCCTCCCGGGCTTTACGCTGCCCAAACTGCTCTGGCTCCGCGAGCACGAACCGGAGATCTGGGAGCGGACGCAGATGGTGCTCCTGCCCAAGGACGCCGTGCGTTTCCGCCTGACGGGGCGCCCGCTGAGCGATGTGGGCGACGCCTCGGGCACGCTCGCCTTCGATGTCGCCCGCCGGGGCTGGTCCCAAGCGATCTTCGATGCCTTTGCGATCGATCCGGGAATATTCCCGCAAGCCGTCGAGTCGTGTGCCCCTGCCGGCCGGATCACGGACTGGGCCGCTGCCCAGACGGGCATCCCCGCGGGTACGCCTGTCTTTGCGGGTTCTGGAGACAACATGGCCTCGGCGGCGGGGGTCGGCGTCGTGCGCCCAAGGACGGCCCTGAGCGTGCTCGGAACCAGCGGCGTCGTGTATAGCCATACCGATCGCCCGCGACCGGATCTGGCAGGCCCCGGGCGTCTGCACGCGATGTGTGCTCCGGACGGCACCCCTCAGCACGCGGGGCACTGGTGCGTCACGGGCTGTACACTGAGCGCTGCCGGATGCCTGCAATGGGTCCGCGATCGTCTCTTTCCCGACGCGACCTTCGCCGATCTCATGGACGAGGCAAGGGCGGTCCCCGCTGGCTCGGGCGGCCTGACTTTTTGCCCCTGGCTCACCGGGGAGCGATGTCCGTATCCGGATCCCGACGCACGGGGGGCGTGGATCGGGCTCAGCACCCGCCACACCAGGGGGCACCTCGTCCGAGCCATCCTCGAGGGTGTCTGCTTCAGCATGGCCCGGATCCTCGACTTGCAGCGCGAACTGGGCGTGCGGATCGACCGGATCCGCCTTGCCGGCGGCGGCGCGCGCGACCCCCTCTGGCGACAACTCCAGGCGGATGTCTTCGCCTGCCCCGTCGAGACGCCCGAGCACGAGGAAGGGCCGGCGTTCGGCGCGGCACTCATGGCAGGAGTCGGATGCGGGGTCTGGAGTTCTCTGGGCGATGCGTGCGATGAAGGCATTCGTATCCGCGAGGTCCGCGAACCGGCGCCGACAGCAGGGCTCGAGCGCGCACGCGAGGTCCATGCCATGCTCTACGATCGCCTGCGGGACATCTTCCCGCGGCAGCTTGCGATCGAGCGCCTCGGCGAGGAGGAATCATGCCCATCGTAGATCTCCGGGAGCAGAGCACACGGCGGGATCCCGACGCACTCATCGAACATCTGCGGAGTTTTCATCTGGATCTGAAGTTCAGCGCCGGGATCTGGTACTTCAGCCCGCCACCCAGTCGATTCCACGAGCGCTATCGCGACGAGGTGCCGCTGGAGGCTCGCCTGGAGATTGCGGCGGCCCTGGGCGATGACGGGCTGTGTGCGCTGGAGGCTCACTACCCGAACGAGATCAACGAGGACAACGCGGATCTCTGGCGTTCGTTCGTGGCCGACACGGGCATCCGCCTGCTGACGATCATCCCGTTGCTGTTCTGGGATCGGGCGTTCGCGTTTGGTTCGTTGTCGAATCCGGATCCGAAGGTCCGGGCGGACGCGATCGTGCGCACGAAGCGGGCTCTGGCGCTGAATCTCGAGTTCGAAACGGACTTCGCCGTCGTCTGGCCCGGCATCGACGGGTATGAAAACCCGTTCGGGCTGGACCTGATCTCGATGCGGGATCGCTTCATCGACGGGCTGGTCGAAGCGATGGACGCGGTGCCCGGGGTTCGGATCGCCTTCGAACCCAAGCCCTACGAGCCCCGCGGACGGGTCCTGTTCGGAACCACGCCCGAGGGTGTCCTGCTCGGGCATCTGGCCGAGGAGCGCCTGTCTTCTACGGTCAACCGCGAGCTGCTCGATAAGGGACACCGCCTCGTTTGTCTGAATCCCGAGGTCGGGCATGTCCTGATGGGGTATGAGGACCTCGCGTGCGCGTTCGGGTGGGCGATGTCCGAGGGGCGACTGGCGCACACGCACTGGAACAGTCAGCCGCTGGGCAACTACGACCAGGACCTGAATGTGGGGGTCGTCAGCCCGGAGCAAAGCGAGGCGGGCCTGTATGCCCTGAAGATGCACGGCTATCGGGGGTACTTCGGCATCGACATCAACCCCGAGCGGATGGAGGTGCCGGACGCCCTGCGGGTCAGCATGGACGCGCTTCGGGCGATGAACGACCGGATCGACGCGATGGACCATGCGTCCATCGTCGAGGCGACCACGCGTCCGGATCGCCATCGGTCGTGGCTCGAGGCCTATCTTGTGCGCGCGCGGGCGTCCTTTCCGGAGCGGCTCACGCCGCTGGCCCCGCTGCGCGAGGGGGATGGCTCGTGAGCGTGCGGGTTGGTGTGCTCGGGGCGAGCGGATACACGGCGTGCGAGGCGATCCGCCTGTTGCATCGGCACCCGTCGGCGGAGGTCGTGCTGGCGACCAGCCGGGCGGGGGGAGGTCGGCGTGTCAGCGATGCGCATCCCTCGCTGCGGGGCGTCTGTGACCTCGAGCTGGTCGAGGCGGATCCGTCGCGGATCTGCGAGGCGTGTGATGTCGTGTTCAGTTGCCTGCCGCACGGGGCCAGCGCCGCAATCGTGCGCCCGATCGCGGATCTGGGTGTGCGGGTCGTCGATCTGAGCGCCGACTATCGTCTGGGCGATGCGGGCGTCTACGAGGCCTGGTACGGGGTGGCGCACCCGGACCCCGAGCGACTGGGGCGGGTGCCCTATGGGCTGTGCGAGTTCTTCCGCGACCAGATTCGCGGCGCGTCGATCGTCGCAAACCCCGGGTGCTATCCCACGGCGGCGCTGCTGGCGACGCTCCCGCTGGTCCGCAGCGGGATGCTGGATGCTTCCTCGCTCGTGATCGACGCCAAGAGCGGGATCTCGGGTGCGGGTCGCACGCTCAGCGAGGCGACGCACTTCGTCGAGGCCAACGAGCGTGTGGCGGCGTACAAGATCGGCACGCACCGGCACACGCCCGAGATCGCGAGGGTGCTGGAACTCGGCGGCGGCGCATCGGGGGGGCCGGCGGCCTTCGTGCCACACCTGGTTCCCATGACGCGCGGGCTGCTGGCGACCTGCTATGGGCGGGTCGGCGAGGGTGTGACGGAAGAGGACGCGCTCGTGTGCCTGCAAGATGCGTATGCGGACGAGCCGTTCGTGCGAGTCGTCGAAGCCCCGAGCACGCGCCATGTGCTGCATACCAACTTCTGCGATGTCACCGTCCGGCGGGTGGGGGAGTTGCTCGTTGCGATCGGGGTGATCGACAACCTCGGCAAGGGGGCCTCATCGGCGGCGGTTCAGAACATGAACGCCATGCTCGGCCTCGACGAGACGACGGGCCTGTGATGTCGGACGGGCTGTGGCGGATCAGCGTGGACGCCGGCGGGACCTTCACGGACTGTGTGGGTGTCGATCCGTCAGGGCGGGAGATCGTGTGCAAGGTGCTGAGCAGCGGCGTCGTGCGCGTGCGAGGCGTCATCGAGCGAGAGGGTGTCAGGGTTGCGCACACGCAACGCGCGCTGTGCGGGATGCTGGCACGCGTCGATGGAGACGCAAACCCGCGTCGGATCGTGGGGATTCGCGATGACCTGCTCGTGCTCGACGGATGGGAGCATGCGCATGACGGACGGCGGTGCGTCGTGGAGATCGGAAGCGGGGAGGTGGCTCCGCTGCTTGGGGCTCGCTTGCTGACGGATACGCCGGCGGGCGAGGCTCTTCCCGCGATGTGGCTGCGCCTTGCGACGACCCGCGCGACCAATGCCCTGCTGGAACGACGATTCGGGAGGGTCGGGTTGTTCGTCAGCGAGGGATTCGGCGATCTGCTTCGGATCGGCGATCAACGCAGGGGCAACTTGTTTCGCCTTGCGATCACGCGCCCCGTGCCGATCAGCGAGTTCGTGTACGAGGTCAGCGGTCGCCTCAATGCAGGCGGACAGGAGGTCGCGTCTCCTGACAGGCAGCAGTGGGGCGAGGCGATAGTGCGTGCCATCGATGACGGATGTGAGGTGCTTGCGATCTGCCTGATGCACGCGTGGGCGAGCGATACGCACGAGCGTGCGTTCGAGGCGATGGTGCGGGAGCGATGCTCGCTGCCCGTCCTCCGTTCGAGCGATGTCGCGGCCCGCATGGGGTATTGGGCAAGGGCGCAGACGACCTGCGTGGAAGCGGCTCTGGAGCCCGTGCTGGGGGCCTATCTCTCGGAGATCGAGCGGTGTGTGGGAAACGGGCGTGTGCGCGTGCTGACCAGCGGCGGGGGGCTGCGGCCCGTGCGCTCGTTTCGGAGTGTCGATGCGCTGGTCTCGGGGCCGGCAGGCGGCGTGCTCGGAGCCCTGAAGGAGGCACGCCGGCTGGGTTTCGATCGGATCATCAGTTTCGACATGGGCGGCACGAGCACGGATGTGGCTCGCTGCGAGGGGGATGTGCCACGCTCGCCGACGCACGAGGTCGGGGGTGTCCGAATGTTGCGTGAGGCCGTGGCGATCGAGACGGTCGCGGCGGGGGGCGGCTCGATCTGTGAGGCCGTGGACGGGCGTGTTCGCGTGGGGCCGCGCAGCGCGGGAGCCGATCCGGGGCCGGCGTGCTATGGGCGTGGCGGGCCGCTGACGCTGACGGATGTGAATCTGTTGCTCGGGAGGATCGATCCCGCGCACTTCGAGGTGCCCGTGGATGTCGAGGCGGCAAGGCGCCGGCTTGGCGATCTTCGCGAGGACCTGCTGCGGCAGGGGGGTGAGGTCTCGGGTGAGGACGAGTTGCTTGCGGGCCTTGTGGTGATCGCCGACGAGCGAATGAGCGACGCGATCCGGCGGATCAGTGTGCGTCAGGGATACGACCCCTCGGTATATGTGCTGGTCGCGTTCGGTGGGGCGGGCGCGCAGCACGCGTGCGGCGTCAGCGAGCGTCTGGGCATCTCGCGGGTGCTCGTGCCGGCGCGGGCGAGCGTGCTGTCTGCCGAGGGGCTCCGTGTGGCACGAGCCGAGCGGGTGCAGGAGCGTCAGGTGCTGCAACGGCTCGACCGGCTTGGGCAGAGAGGTCTCGACGGCATGCTCGACGCCATGCGGACGGCATGCGAGGACGAGTTGAGGCAGGACGGGGTGGCTGGGACGATCCAGTTTGCGATCGAGTTGCATCTGCGACGGCTGGGACAGGAAAGCACGATCGCGGTTCCCCTTTGTCCCGGCGATGGGATGGAGAGGATCGAAGAGCGATTCTGCGAGCGCGAGGCTGCGATGTTCGGCGCCACAGGTATGCAGCCCATCGAGATCGAGAGTCTGATCGTGCGGGGGCGTCCGTATGAGATGGGACAAGATGGTGGGCCGATCATGGCAGGCGAGCGTGTGGCGAGGCCGGCGGACTCGGCCAGGGTCTTCGATGGTCGGGTGTGGCGCGAGGTCGGCGCATTCTCGCGGACGGATCTTGCAGCGGGGGATGTGATCGACGGGCCGGCACTGGTGTGCGAGGCATCGACGAGCATCTGGATCGCTTCAGGCTGGCGCTGCGTCGTGCAGCACAGCGGCGCGTTGTTGCTTGATCGCACGCAGAGGTCCGACGGTCGGGTGGTTCTGAGCGGCACGCTCGGGCGTGAGGTCGTGGTGCGGCGCCTCGATGCGATCTGTGAGCACATGGGCGAGGCGATCCGGCGCATGAGCGTCTCGGTCAATGTCAAGGAGCGGATGGACTACTCGTGCGGTGTGCTGGATCCGCAGGGGCGTCTCGTTGCCAGCGCCCCGCATATCCCGGTGCATCTTGGGGCGCTGGGTGCGTGCGTGCGCCGCGTGATCGAGGCGCTTGGACCGCTGGGTGAGGGGGATGTCGCGATCACCAATCATCCGGCATTCGGTGGCTCGCACCTGCCGGATCTGACGGTGATCCAAGGTGTGCATGACGACGGGGGAAGGCTGATTGCCTACATCGCCAGCCGGGCCCATCACGCGGAGATTGGGGGCATCTCACCGGGCTCGATGCCCGCTGCTGCTCGCTGTCTCGAGGAAGAGGGGGTCGTCATTGCCCCGATGTTGCTGGTGCGCGGGCAGATGGCGGACTGGGATGCGTTCGGGCGACTGCTCCGCGACGGCCCCTATCCGAGCCGATGCCCGTGGGACAATCTCGCCGATACGCGCGCCCAGGTCGCAGCGGGGCGTCTTGCGGGCGAGCAGATGCGGGCGCTGCATCGCGAGATCGGAGGCGAGCGACTTTCCGAGGCCATGGACTGGATTCGTGCGCACACGCGCGGCCTCGTGCGTGACGCCATCGGCGGGCTCGATGCCCCTGAAGGAGCATCCTTCGAGGTTCATCTGGATCAGGGCGATGCGATCCGTGTTCGGCTGAGTATCGATGGTGGGTTGCTGGTGGTGGATCTTCGAGAAACGGATGATCAGCGCCCGGACGGGCTGAACGCGCCGCTCTGTGTGACACGCAGCGCAGTTGCGTATGTCGTGCGCCTGATCCTCGATCGAGAGGTTGCGCTGAATGACGGACTGCTCGATCAGGTGGTCGTGAGAACGCGGCGAGGTTCGCTGCTGGATCCTGTCTTCTGTGCCGATCCCGCTCGGTGCCCTGCCGTCAGTGCGGGCAATGTCGAGATCAGCCAGTTGCTCGTCGAGGCGATGGTGGGGGCCTTGGGACTGAGCGCGTCGAGCCAGGGCACCATGAACAACCTCATTCTGGGCAACGACTCGTTCGGGCTCTATGAGACGATCGGCGGCGGGAGTGGGGCGGGCGAGGGGTTCCACGGCTGCGATGCCGTGCACACGCATATGACGAACACGGCGATCGGCGACGCAGAGGTCGTCGAGCAGCGTACGCCCCTGCGGATCGAGCGGTTCTCAATCCGCAGGGGCTCGGGCGGAGCAGGAGCGTTTCGCGGCGGAGACGGGATCGTGCGCACGATCCGCGCCCTGAGCCCGATGGAACTGACCGTCGTGACCCAGCGGCGCGTGCAGTCCCCATTCGGGATGCACGGCGGCGCTGCGGGCAAGCGTGGAGCCCAGTGCGTCATCCGGACCGATGGACGACGAGAGACGCTCGCCTCCAGCGATCATGCGATGCTGCAAGCCGGAGATCGTGTCGAGATACTCACGCCCGGCGGGGGCGGATGGGGGCGCCCGCCTCAGACACCCTGACGCCTGCGCTGGACCAGCAGGGCCAGTCCTGTGCAGAAGAGGGCGGTGGAACCGGGGGCGGGGATGGGCGTGAAGGTCACTGCGTACACGGCGTCGTTGAAATCCTGATCTCCGCCCGGCAGTTCGATGTCCTCGATGTGCAGTTGGGCTGTATCGTTGCTGATCCATTGGTGCTTGAACTGGAGGGCACCGTCGAAGTCGTCCTGGCGATAGGTGTTGAGCGTGCCGGTGATGATCTCGTACTGGAAGAACAGGATGTCGCCCTGCTGAACCTCGGCGATCGGAATCGCGGGATCATCCGGGCTTGCGCGATTGTCCATAATGAAGGTAGGGGATTCCGGGGAGTCCAGCGTCCCGATCCATGAGAGTTCGCCGATCCAGCCGGCGCTCTCACTCACAAAGCCCACCGAGACCTGGGCGTCGTAGGGCGCGACTATCGGACCATCGACGAGGTCTGCAGAGGCAGCGGGGGCGACGGCGGTCAGGGCGAACAGTGCGGCTCTTGTCATGGTCCATCTCCCTTGGGTCGGGTGGCACACCTGCGGCGACCCGTACGCCATGGAGTGGACGAAACGAAGTTCCGTGAGGCCAAGAATCCGAGCCGGTCGGGGGCGGATGAATGCCTCGGGCGGTATCGCAAGCGATGCGATCGCGCCAGATGAACCGGACAATAGCCCCGCCTGGATTCGAACCAGGGACCGAGCGATTATGAGTCGCCTGCTCTAACCGCTGAGCTACGGGGCCTTGGTGAGCAAGTGTAGGGGCGCAGCAGAACGCCCCGGCGTCGAACCGGGGCGTCCGCTGCGGGAGCGATCTCCCTCCTCCGTGGTTGTCAGCAGCCCTGGCTGAACTGGTCGAGGTAGCCGAAGAAGTCGTCGGCGTCGCAGTCACCGTCGGCGTCGAGGTCGCAGACGCCCGTGTTGCCGGTCGCGAAGGCGTCGAGGTAGAGGAAGAAGTCGTCGGCGTCGGCGTCGCCATCGCCGTCCAGATCCGCCGGGCAGCCCGCGGCTGTGGGCGCAAAGGCGCTCCAGAACCCGCCCCGGAGTGTGAAGGGACCGCCCGTCATGACGGCGTCCATGGCGTCGGGCTGGGCGATGCTGGCGGCGAGCGTGTAGCCGGCTCCGCTGGCGATCTCGCTCGTGCCCCCGTCGATGGTGAACCAGGTCATGGTGAAGGGCTGGGCCGAGGCCCCGGTCGCACAAAGAGCGAGCAGCGTGATGGTCCGTGCGATCGTGTTCATCGCTGCTCCTCCAGTTGCTGGATGGCGCGATCGATGGCGGCCTCGAGGTCGGCGACGCGGTTGCGCAGATCGGCGATCTCGGCGTCCTTCTCGGCACGCAGCTCGCGGATGGCCTCGACGGCGACGGCCTCGAAGCCGCGGAAGGTGACGGTCTTGTAGCCCGCCTCGGTCTGGTCGACCCAGTCGGGGAAGACCTTCTCGACCTCTTGGGCGATGACGCCGATGCGCGTGCCGGGCAGTTCGTTGATGGCCTCGGGGTCCTTGTATTCGAAGGTGACGCCGCGCAGGCGGAGGATGCTGTCGAGTGCGCCGTCGAGGTCGTGGATGTTCTTCTTGAGGTTGATGTCCGAGGCGTTGGACCACGACCCCCCGCCGGGCTTGCCCGCGCTGCCGTTGACATGCAGGAGGAAGGCCGGAGCGGTTGTGCCGATGCCGACATTGCCCGTGCTCTTGACAGTCATGCGGATGCCATCGATATTGAGTCTCCAATCGTCGCTGTCGCCGTCGTAGTAGTGGTATGCATCGACCTGGCGGTTGGTGGAGTAGCCGTAAAAGGGACGGCCAAAGTTACCGTTCGTATTGACATACATACCGCCGTACTCGTTGTCGCCCGCGTCCGAGTTGACGCCGAAGGACTCGGCACTCGTGACCTGGCTGGAACGACCGATGCCGACGAATCCATTGTCACCTCGCACGGAGATCTTCTCGCCATTGAAGTACATGTGCCAGATGTTGGACGCTCCATTGAGGTATGTCCAGCAGTCGGCGGTGCCGCCGGCGGCATAGCCATAGAAGGGCCAACCGAGTTCGGTCGCGGTTGAAATAAACATTCCCCCGTAGAGGTTGTCGCCGAGGGGAGAGTGCACGCCGAAGAACTCTTGGCCCGAAATCTGATCCTGGCGTCCGATGCCTACGAAATCGGTGTCGCCGCGCACGGAGATCTTCTGGCCATTGAAGTACATGTGCCAGATGTCCGTGGTGCCGTCGAGGTAGGTCCAGCAATCGGCATTGCCGCCGGCGGAATAGCCGTAGAACGGCCAGGCACCCGCCCCCGCCGTGGAAACATACATCCCGCCATAGCCGGAGTTGACCCCCGTGCCCACGCCGAAGGATTCGGCACCTGTGATCTGGTTGCTTCGTCCGACGCCGACGAACTGTCCATCGGGGGCGAGCTCGACGACGCCGCTTCCGTCGACATGCATCCCGCGTGTCTGGGCCGCGTAGGGAGCACGCCGGACCTGCTGGCGCGGGCTGAGCGTGTTGCCGTCGATGCTGACCTCGATCCATCGCTCGCTGCCGTCGAAGGCGTCTGCGCCGAAGTCGGCGTCGTACGCCAGCAGGCCATCGACGACATTGACATTGCCGCTGATGGGGCCGGCAATGAGATTCCCACCTGCCGCCGCGTCATAGAGGAAGAACCGGGCGTTGACGACGCCGTTGACCGGCTCGCCGTTGCTCAGCAGGCGTCCCTGGTAGGTGAAGGTGGTGTCGGGCCCTGCGAGGGCCGGGGCGCAGAGGCCAACGCTCAGGGCGATGGCCAAGACGCTTCGTTTGTGTGCTCGTCTCATTGGTCGTTCTCCGTGCTTGGACCTTTGGAACCAGAGGGCTCGTTCCCTCCGGCACGCAATCCGACACCGACCCGAACGAGCGACACGAATCCGGAGGAATGCCGGACTGTGCGCGCGATTCAGGGGGAATTTCTCGTACAATGAGTTTGACGGGGAGGGCGGCGTGGCGAAGAGCGAAGCAACGCGGGTCATTCAGGCAGCGGCGGCAGGGGATCGGAATGCGGCGGAGGCTCTCCTGCCGATGCTCTATTCGGAACTGCACCGCCTGGCTGAGGCGAGACTGGAGCGCCTTCCTGCGGGACAGACGCTCCAAGCCACGGCGCTCGTCCACGAGGCATTCCTGCGTCTGGTAGGGGAGGAAGATCCCGGGTGGGACGGCAAGGCCCATTTCTTCGGCGCCGCCGCACGGGCCATGCGGGACATCCTCGTCGACCAGGCCCGGCGCAAGGGGCGGCTCAAGCACGGGGGCGGGCGTCGGCGCGTCGCACTGGAGGACGCCGTGGCGACGCTCTCGCAGGAAGAGGAAGCCACGATCACGGACGAGATCGTGTCGCTCGAGGCCGCGCTCCGACGGATGGAAGAGGAGTATCCCCGAGCCGCCGAGGTCGTCATGTACCGCTACTTTGCCGGGCTGGACAGTGAACAGACGGCGTCGATCCTGGGCGTGTCGACACGGACGGTCGAGCGGGACTGGCGTTTCGCACGCGCCTGGCTGCGCCGGGCGATCGAGGACGCATCGGCGTGAGCGAGAGCAGGGCCCAGCGCATCGAGCGGATCTTTCTCGAGGTTGTCGAGTTGCCGCCCGGCGAACAGCGTGCCCAAGTCACTCGCATGAGCGACGGCGACGGAGAGATTGAAGCCGAGGTCATCGCCCTTCTCGATGCGGACGCCTCGCATCCGCCCGGGTTCATGGAATCGCCCGTGATGGTGGGGCATGGCAAGGAACCGTCACTGATCGGGACCGTTCTCGATGCCAGGTATCGGATCGTTCGTCTCATCGGCCATGGTGGCATGGGCGTCGTCTACGAGGCCGAACAGGAACACCCCACCCGGCGTGTTGCCGTCAAGCTTCTCCGAGCGGGGTGGGAGCGCCAAGCCCTGAGCCGAAGATTCGAGCACGAGGTCGAGTTGCTCGGACGCCTTCGACATCCGGGCATCGCGCAGGTGTTCGATGCAGGCTCCGCCGAACTGGGTGACGGGACCGTCTCGCCGTACTTCGTGATGGAACTTGTCGAAGGCAGGGGGCTGCTTGCGCACTGCGATGAGCACGGACTGGGCATCCGTGAGCGACTGGAACTCGTCGCGTCCATCTGCGACGCCGTACAGCACGCCCACCAGCGCGGCGTGATTCACCGCGATCTGAAGCCGGAGAACATCCTCGTGGATCAGGGCGGGCGAGCGAGGATTCTGGACTTCGGGATCGCCCGGGCCATCGACGGCGAGCAGATGACACTGACGCTGGAGAGCGGGCAGATTCTCGGTTCTCTTTCCTCGATGAGTCCCGAGCAAATCTCGGGACAAGGCGAGGTCGTCGACACGAGAACGGACATCTACGCGATCGGCGTCATCATGTACCGCCTTCTCGGCGGGCGAGCACCCGTCGAAGTCGAGGATTGCACGATCGCCGAGGCGGTACGCAGAATCAACGAGATGGAACCGCTCCCGCTGGGCAGGATAACGCGGACCCTGTCGGGAGACATCGAGACGATCTGTGCGTGCGCACTGGACAAGGACAAGAATCGGCGATATGCCTCGGCATCGGAGATGGCGGGGGACATCCGGCGGTTCCTGAACGATCAGCCGATCCACGCTCGCCCAGCCAGCACGCTATATCACCTTTCCAAGTTTGCGCGGCGTCATCGCTCGATCGTCGGCGGGTCATTGATCGCGCTTCTCGCACTGATCGCCATGGTGATCGGAATGACCACCGCCTGGGTCGAGACCTCGCGCCAGCGCGACCTCGCCCTCGCATCCCTCGCCGACGCCGACGCCGCGAGCGAGTTCTTCAAGCGTCTGCTGTACGAGGCATATCCGGAGAGCGGACGCAGGGCCGTACCCCTTCGCGAGTTTCTCGACGCGGCGACGCACCAACTCGACGAGGGTGTGCTGCGCGATCGCCCCCGCGTCGAGGCCCAGGTCCGGGTGCCCGTCGGCGTGTCTCTCCGGCTGCTCGGCTCGCTCGAGGAGAGTGCCCAGACGATCAGGCCGGCAATCCGGCTCGCCAGGACTCAGGGCGACGACAAGACACTCGGCGATGCGTTGCAGGCGATGGCTTCTGTGGAATTCACACTCGGCAATCTGAAGGAAGCCGAGCGGCTCGTGCACGAGAGCATGGATGCGTATCGAAGGGCAGGACTCGCCGACTCTGCGATGATGGCGGCTGTGATCGATCTCCTCGCACAGATACGACAGGAAGGGGACTACCCGCAAGAGGCCATCGCCCTTGCCGAGCAGGCACTCGCCATCCGCGAGCAGTTGCCGAACCGAGTCGACGAGCGGATCGCCCGATCTCACCAGACACTCGGCGTGGCATATCGACGAATAGGGAACCTCGAGCGTGCCAAAGAGCACGCACAGGCTGCGCTCGATATCTATACACGCCTCTTCGGCGACCGCCATCCACTCGTTGCGGAAGTCACGAACAATCTTGCCATCGCGCATCTGTACGCGAACGAGTTCGAACAGGCCGAGCCGCTGCTCCTGCAGGTCCTCGAAATCCGCAAGGAACTCTTCGACGCCGATCACCCCTCGATCGCGACGACCCTGAACGCCCTCGGTGGTGTCGCCTATCTCGCGGGGCGCCACGACGAAGCGTTGGGTCGATACCGAGAGGCACTTCGAATCCGTCTGCTTGCGACAGGGCCGGACAGCGGCCCCGTCGCTCTGTGCCGATACAACATCGCCCAGCAGCTCCTCATCCTGAACCGCCCTGCAGAAAGCGAGAAGGAAGCCCGCGAGGCACTGCGTCTCTACGAGATGCTCTCGGGCATGAACGCCCGAACAACAGGCGAAACGCTCAACTTGCTGGCCATGAGCCTGCTTGCCCAGAACAGACCGGAAGAATCCCTGCGCCAAGCGAGGCGGGCAGAGAGCATATTCGAATATCTTGATGGTTCGGACTCTGATTCCACCGCCTTTGCCCAGGCCCTGCAGGCCCGCGCCCTCCATGTCATGGGGCAGGTCGACGCCGTCGAGAGCATGCTCATAGATGCGCACCGCGTGCATGCCGATCTGGTGACGAGCCAGCCGATCCGGAATCATCGACTCGCGCTGATCGAGGGTTGGCTCGCCGACTACTACGAGACCGTCGGCAATGCGGACGAGGCTGCACGCTGGCGTGCTCCGGACAGGCAACAGACCACAGATCCAGTTCCTTCAGCCGTGCCGCGAGAAACTCCGTGATGAGCGGGCGACCACATGACTCCCTTCCGGGGTCGTCCAGACGGCCCCACGAATCGGCTCAAGGGACACGGCAGAAACGGAGAACTCCAGAGGACGCCGAGCAGGCGACATCCCTCGGACACGATCGTTCATCCTGCTTTCCTGCTCTCTGGCACCCACCAGACCACTGAATTCAACGGAAGATGGATTCTCGGACCTTGCGGGGACCTTGGCTCTGCCTCGGAATCTTCGGAACAGACCCCGTCGGAGGCGTGTACGCTGAGTCCCTCCCTTCCTGACCACGGCAACCACTGGCCCAATGATTCCCCATGCCCATCCACCTTTCCGGTGATCCTCTGCGTATCTCGGATGTCGTGCGTGTCGCGCGCAGCAACGAGTCCGTGGTGATCGACCAGCGAGCCATCGAGCAGATGCGCTCATCCCGTCGTGTCGTCGAACATGCCCTCGACGATGGGCAGGCCCACTACGGCATCAACACCGGATTCGGCTCACTTGCCAGAACGCGTATCGCCCGTGACGAACTCCGTGAGCTGCAGCGTAATCTGATCCGTTCTCACGCCGCGGGCGTCGGAAACCCTCTCCCGAAGGAAGTCGTCCGTGCGATGATGCTGATCCTCTGTGCGTCCCTGTGCCGGGGATGCTCCGGGGTGCGCCCTCAGATCGCCGAACGCCTCGCGGCGATGCTGAACGCGGGCATCACGCCCATCGTGCCGGAGATCGGCTCGGTTGGTGCCTCGGGCGATCTCGCGCCCCTCGCGCACCTGGCGCTCGTCATGCTTGGTGAGGGCGAAGCATGGCTCGATGACGAGAGACTCGACGGCTCGGCAGCCCTGTCTCGTGCCGGATTGAAGCCACTGGATCTGGACGCCAAGGAGGGGCTGGCACTCATCAACGGGACCCACCTGATGTGCGCTCGGGCCTCGCTGCTCGTCCACGACGCCCGCAAACTCCTCGACAGTGCCATCCTGGCATGTGCCATGTCCGTCGATGCGAACAAGGCCACGGACGAGCCGTTTCTCGAGGAGGTCGCCCGTGTTCGCATGCAGGAGGGATCGGCGGCGGTCGCCTCCCGCCTGCGGGCGTGCCTGGAGGGCAGCGAGATCCGGGCGAGCCACCGTGAGAACGATCCCCGTGTGCAGGACCCCTACTCGATCCGATGTTCGGCCGTCGTCCTCGGCAGCAGCCTGGATCAACTGCGTTATGTTGAACTCATCGTCGAACGAGAACTTGGAGCCGTCACGGACAATCCGCTCGTCCTGAAGGTCGACGGTGCGCCCCGAATCGTTTCCGCCGGGAACTTCCACGGCATGCCCCTTGCCATCCCGCTGGACGGTCTGTCGATCGCGCTGGCCCATATCGCGGGGATCAGCGAACGCCGGATCTACCTGATGCTGAGCGCACGCGATCCCGAGGCCGGGCTCACACCATACCTCGCATCGCACCCGGGCCTCCAGAGCGGCCTGATGATTGCCCAATACACCGCCGCCGCGTGCTGCAACGAGATCATCGGCCTCTGTACCCCGGCGAGTGTCGCCAATATCCCCACGAGCGCGGGGACTGAAGACTACAACAGCTTTGGTCCGCGGAGTGCGGCCAAGGCCCGCCGAATCCTCGACCTCACGCGTCGCGTCGTGGCGATCGAGTTCCTGTGTGCCGCCCAGGCCATCGAGCACCACCGTCCCCTGCGATCTGGTGCAATCGTCGAGCGAGCCCACGCGCGGATCCGTAAGCACATCCCGCCGCTGGACCACGACCGCCCCACCGCCGGCGACATCGAGGCCATCGCGTCCTTGATCATCGACGGTCAGCTCGGGCTGTCATGAGCAGTGGATCGACCACACGATTCGTGGCCTCGCTCTTGGCACTGACGCTCTGCGCCTGCACTGCATACCACGCTTGCCCGCTGGATGCCGATACGCTCGATGATCCCGTGCTCCGCTCGATCCATGCTCGCTATGCCCAACTCGTGGATGACCTGCACGCGGACCCCGCGACCAACTGGCACGCCGGCTGGCAGGGTAATGCGCTTGTGCATGTGCTGCCTGGGAAACACATGGGCCTGTGTGTCGACTGGCAGCGGGAGGTCTACTTTGGGCTGCGCGAACATATCACCGCCGAGGGCTGGCAGGCCGTCCCAATCGCTGTGAGAGTCGGGACGATACGCGAGCACCATGCAGTCCTCGTCTATGACCCGAAGCGTGTGTCCCTGCGTCTGCCGGACATCGCCCGACCCTCTGCCCGCTCGTTCGTGCTCGACCCATGGAAACGCGGCAGACCAGACATGTTCTCGATGCATGACTGGCTGCGTCCGTACGCAGAACAACACCCTCCATTCCTGATCGAGCGGCTCGAACCGGACTCGCGCAAGGAAAAAGCCCCGCGAGACGCTGATACTCGCGGGGCATCACATCCTGATCGTCATCATTACGAGCCTCGCCTGCGCCGGCTGCCGATCGCCAGCAGACCCAGCCCCCCCATCGCCGCCGCACCGGGCATCGGCACCATCCGCACGCCCAACTGATCCTGCCACTGATCGTTGGTGTACGCGATCACATTGGCCGAGGTATCCCCCTGCGGGTCCAGGGCCATCGCGGCGAACGCGTCGAACCAGGTCTGCGAGACGCCCGTGATCTGAACCAGACCGCTGGACAGATCGAGCCCGGACGCGAAGTCGTAGGCGATCTCCCAGATCACCGCCTGGAACGCCGCACCCTTCGCGTTCGAGTCGATGTCCGCCGCGCCGTTCGTGGCGTTGAAGAGTCGGTAGATGGCATCCGCGGCCGCGCCGCCCATGGGCCGGCTCGCGGGCGCATCGCCCACCTCGATCACATCGTAAGTGCCCGAATGGGCCCACTGCGTCAGTTCGGTACAGAAAGTCTTGAACTCCGTGCCGTCGATGGTATGGCTGATCTGCCCGCTCCAGACGGACTTGGAGGTCGTTCCGTCAGCGAAGGTCAGCCCCCCGCCGAGCGACACACTCACACCATGCCCGTAGTTCCCGCTGATCCCGTCGAACGAGATCGCCACATCGTCGCCCAACGCTCCACAGACCGGAAGTGCAAGGCAGCCAATCACGGCAATGCGTACGGTTCGGTCCATCTCTCTTGCTCCCCGGGCACGCGTGCGTCATTGCACCAGCCGGCCCGGGTCCATCATGCCGGACGCCTGCCGCAAAGCCAAGGGCAAACACGGGCTCGAAACGAAGATTCCCGTTCTCGGGCGTCCGCAAGTTCCGATAGGATGCCAGATCGCCGAGAAGGTCCGCTCGCGTTCAGCGATCCCGCCCGAAGATGCCGTGCTCCGTGTTGTCGATCGCCGGTCCGGTCTCACCCGGATACACCGGGCGCATGGAGCGCGGCACCTGACAGCGGTACCGGTTGACCACTCCGGGCCGCATCTTCGCATACACCTCCTGGGTCGCGCTCAGATCCGCCCACAGCACGCTGCTCGGGATATACGGATAGAAACTCACGGGAGCACGCCCATCCTGATACGGGATTGCCGGGTCATACACCCAGGTCTGATAGATCAGCCCCTTCTGGGAGGGGAACCTGGTCGCGCCGATCGCCTGCGCCCCCCACTGCGAAGGCCCCCGCTGCGTGGAAAGATGCCAGTAACTCGGTCGGGCGTAATAGCACTCGGCGATCTCGTAATCCGTGAAGTGGCTGGTCCCCACACCATCGACCATGATGGGCTCCACATCCGGCGCCGATGGAGCACGCATCACATGCGGTGGAGGTGGTGGTGTCAACGCATAGAACCCATCGACGGAATTGCCGAACCACGAGCCCGTAAACGAACGCCCCCCGACCTCCACCGTGAACCAGCAGTCCGGCGGATCGCCCGGCTCAATGAAGATCGACGGATAGATGGCGGGCACGCGATCATCATTGTCCCCCGCGTACGCCGTCACCAGAAGTCCAAGCTGGCGAATCCTGCTGAGCGACTGCAACTCGCGCGAACGGTGCTTCATCCCGTGCAGCGCAGGTAGTAACAGGCCGAGGAGGATCATCACAACCCCAAGAACGACAAGGACTTCCACAAGACTGAATGCTCTTGGATATACGCCTCGTTCCTTCGCCCGTGTCAATCCATCAGAGTGATCCATCAGCATCTTCTGATCTCTTCTGACATTACCCCTTGACAACTGTACAAGGGGGGGGGGTATTCTGTCCAGCAGTACGGAACTTGCAGCACCCGTGTTCTTCTGGATTGGTGGAATATGTCGCTGGCCCATGTGAGCCAACGGGGTGCCGCCAGCGGGTTCATGAATATGAAAGGAGATTCAGCATGCATCGCCTCGTCCCCTGTTCGCTGGTTGCTCTCGTCTCTGCCTCTGCTCCGACGGTAACGGCCCAGCCGGGCGGAGGGAGTCCCGAGTGCTGGGATCTCGTCACGGAGTCGGTCTTTATCATCGGAGACTGCGCCTATGCCACCGAGTGCACATCTTCTCTTCAAATCGCTATTCCGGGAACGCTCTATAAGACGGTCACTTCTCAGCAAACTTTTCACACTTGCCGGCACTGCTTGACATGGACGGATCTCTACGGCAACTGTTTCGTGGATTGGCTCTCGTGTGGCCCTTGGCATACCGAAGAATTCATCACGAGCGGTATAGGGGATCTATGTGACGATGAAGATACGGAACAATGACCCGCCGCACCACGCCCTGATCCGGGAGAGATAGTCACGATGCCTGTGCTTGTGATACTCTCGCTCTGCCTGTGCACCACAGTCCTGCAAGCATCTCAGCCTGCGGATATGATGGTTCCGACATCGGAAGCCATACTGTCCCGGTTTGTGCAGGCGTACAAAGACCTTCGACCGCTCGAGGTCTCCTTCCAGATCGCGGACCCGATGGATGCCGACAATCCGCTGCTGGCCTACCACCCGGAACTCGCGCCGCTGATTGACCCGGACACCCAAACACCGTTGTGGCCCGTATCGTCTGCCTCGCTCACAGCGGACCCCTCCGCCCATCGCTATCTCCTGAAGCGAACGCAACAGATCGACGATTTCGCAGGCTCGGAATCTCCTGGAGATGGCGTGTACCAGGCATGCACGCCGACCCTGTTCTGGCAGGCCGAGGAAGGCGCCGACTCGCCCGCCATGATCTCTGTCGCCCCCAACGGTGAAACGGAGGATACCGAGACCATCCTGCGGGCACTGCGTCTCGGACGCTCGACCGGGTGGCTCCGTGGAGCCCAGAGCGAGTACTTTCTTGCACTGATCTTCGCCCTCTGGCATCTGCCGAATGTGCAGGACCTCAGCATCCTGAATGAACCAGCGCCAGACTCGACCGTTGCGGTCTTGGCATCTCGTTCCCTTGGCCTCGAATGCGAGATTGATACGGAGACGGGCGAACTGCTCGCCGTGACATTCCACGCCGAACGCACCGGACGCATTCGGCTCGAAGTGGTCGACTTCTTCCCTGATTCGCTATTCCCCGCCAGAGCACCCTCGCTCGTTCGCCAGGAGCATCAGTCAGGAGACATAGCGGGAATCCACCTCTTGGCGTACGACTCGCCGCCGACGCTCATTCCTCCGCCGTCGCCTTCGGTTTTCGACTGGCAAGAGTACCGGAAGTCCGCGATCGACCAGGCCCGCCGGGTACGCATCAACCGTGACGGCAGCACGACGCCGTGGCAATCCAAGCCCTCTCCGTTCGCGGAGCAGGTGCGTCGCCGCCATGGATCTTCGCCGCATTCAGAAACAGGAGAGCCGCCGACACTGCCCCTTCGACGCCCACCAGCCCATTCCCTGTCGGCGATCCTGCTCGGGCTGGGGATTACGACGATTGTCATCGGCGTCTTACTGGCATGGCGACGGGGACGGTAGCATCATGCGACCCTCCAGTTACGCGTCGGCTCGGTCGACCCCGCATCGCCTGGCACACGCGACCGCGTCCTCGTAGCCCGCATCCGCGTGGCGCATCACCCCGATCGCAGGATCGTTCCACAGCACCCGCTCCAGGCGTGCCCGCGCGGCGTCCGTTCCGTCGGCGACCGTGACCTGCCCCGCGTGCTGGCTGTAACCGATCCCCACGCCTCCCCCGTGATGAAAACTCACCCAGCTCGCCCCGCTGGCGACATTCATCATCGCGTTGAGCAGGGGCCAGTCGCTGACCGCGTCCGACCCGTCCTTCATGCCCTCGGTCTCACGATTGGGGCTGGCGACCGACCCGCAGTCCAGATGGTCGCGGCCGATCACGATGGGGGCAGTCAGTTCGCCCCGCGCCACCATGTCGTTGAACAGCACGCCCGCCCGATCACGCTCTCCCAGCCCCAGCCAGCAGATCCGCGCCGGAAGCCCCTGGAACCCGAATCGGGCCTTGCATGCTTCGAAGTCGCCCGCCAGCAGCGCGTCCGGATTCGCATGGCAACTCAGCAGCCACCGCCGGAGCGCCTGATCCTCGGGGAAGAGTTCCAGCAGCGCCCGATCGGTCTTGAAGATGTCCCGCTCGTCTCCCGACAGCGCCGCCCAGCGGAACGGCCCGCGCCCCAGGCAGAACTGCGGGCGGATGAACGCCGGCACGAATCCCGGGAAGTCGAACGCCCGCTCGACGCCCTGATCGAAGGCCCGCTGGCGGATGTTGTTCCCATAATCGAAGGTCACACTGCCCCGATCCATCAGCGCCACCATCGCGCGCACATGACGGGCCATCGACTGCAGGCTCAACTCCTGATAATGCTCCGGGTCCATCGATCGCATGACCTCGGCCTCGCGGACCGTCATCTCGATGGGCACATACCCCATCAGCGGGTCGTGGGCGCTCGTCTGGTCCGTCAGGGCGTCGGGGGTGATATCCCGCTCCAGCAACCGCTCGAGCAGCTCGATCGCATTGCAGTTGATCCCGATGCTGCGGGCCTCGCCCGCGTCGCGCAGGGCCAGCCCCCGATCGATCGCATTGTCCAGATCATCGATGATCTCGTCCAGATACCGGTCATGCAGCCGTCGTTCCAGACGCGTCGGATCCACATCCGCAATCAGGCAGACGCCCTCGTTCATCGTGACCGCCAGCGGCTGGGCGCCACCCATGCCGCCGCACCCCGCCGTCACGCACAGACGCCCGCGCAGCGTGCCGCCGAAGTGCCTGCGCGCACACGCCGCGAAGGTCTCGTAGGTCCCCTGCAGAATCCCCTGCGTCCCGATGTAGATCCACGAGCCGGCGGTCATCTGCCCGAACATGATGAGACCCAGACGGGCCAGCTCGTCGAAGTGCTCCTGCGTCGCCCAGTGCGGCACGAGGTTGCTGTTGGCGATGAGCACACGCGGGGAATCCTCCGTCGTGCGCACGACACCCACCGGCTTGCCGCTCTGCACGAGCAGCGTCTCGTCCGGCCCAAGACGCTCCAGCGTGCGCACGATCGCGTCGAACGCCTCCCAGTTGCGCGCCGCCTGCCCCCGACCGCCATAGACGATCAGGTGCGCCGGGGCCTCCGCCACCTCGGGGTCGAGATTGTTCATCAGCATGCGCATCGCCGCCTCGGCCTGCCAAGTCCGACAGCGACGCTCACTCCCGCGCGGCGCGCGAATCACACGATGTCCCTGCGATGGTGTCGCGGTGCTCATGGCTGATTGTTCCCCCGCTTCGACTCCCTGCCAACCCGAGCCTACCACCCGCACGGACCATGCACAAGCACCCGCAACGAAGCACCACAGGCAACCCACGCCGACAACACCAGCCGACCGAGGTCGCTCGATACCGATCTACACTCCTGCCATGATCCCCCACTGCCGCGCCCCCACATGGCCCGCCGACATTCCGCCCGCACGCTTCGCCTCGACGATTCGCACAGATGATCCCTCAGGCTGTCAGGTCGCGATCCTCGGCCTGCCCGACGACACGGGCGTCCGCCTCAATAATGGCAGGCCCGGCGCCCGTCTCGGCCCCCAGGCCCTGCGCCACGCGCTGGCACGCCTCGGCGTTCGCAACCCGCCGAAACTCGCCTTCCCGTCCGTCTTCGACGCAGGCGATGTCATCCCCACCGACGACCTGCACGAGACCCACGAGCGGGTCCGTGCCGCAACCCGCGCAATCCTGGATCTGGGACTCTTCCCG
>WGEO01000018.1 GCA_015492715.1 Phycisphaerales bacterium
CGTAGATTCTGTCGTCGGGCGGCTCGACCGGCGGGCATGCCCTTGACACGATCTGCGCACCGTGGAACCGGACCCTGCCGAGATCGACGACTGGCGCTGGCTGATGACGCGCGCTGCGCGCCCGTTGTTGGACCTGGCGCAGGCGGACCCGGATGTGCGCACGATCGAGCGGATGCGCCGTGTGGCGAGCCCGACGCGCGTGCGTCTTGCCCTGGCCCTGCGCGATGCCCGCCGACGCGCCCACGGGCGGCTGGCGCGGGCGGGAGAACTCGCCTGCGATCCCGAGGGCGTCCAGATGGCGTCCACCAGCGATATCGCGCGATGGAAGGCAGATCGGATCGCATCGGCGGCGAGCGATCGCCCCGTCATCGACTGCTGTAGCGGCGTCGGGGGCGACGCGATGATGCTTGCGGGCGTGTGCGATGGCCTGACATGCGTCGAGATGAACCCCGTGCGCGCGTGGATGTGTGCGCACAACACGGACCTGTTCGGGTGTTCGGCGCGAGTCACGGCCTGCGATGTGCGCACGATCGATGCGACTGGCGCAATCCTCCATCTGGACCCCCAGCGGCGCAGCACGGACAGGCGTACGCGAGGATTCGAAACCCTGCAGCCCGATCCCGACACGCTCGCCCATCTCGTCGCAGCAAGCGCCGGGGCGTGCATCAAACTGGCACCGGGCATCGACCCACGGCGTGCGATCGAACGCCTTGCGCCGGCCCAGCCGGCGGGCGTCGAGTTCATCAGCCGGCACGGACGCCTGGCTCAGGCCATCGTCTGGACGGGCGTGCTGGACGATGGCGAGCCCGTGCGTGCGACGATGATCGACGCTGAGGGCGGCGTCCACACGATCGCGGGGCGCGCACAGGACAGGCCGTGTGCGCCGATCGGCGCATGGATTCACAGCGTCGATCCGAGCATCGAGCGGGGGGCGTTGCTGGGCCTGCTCGCCGAGCGCCTGGGCGCGTCGGTCGTGCATCCATCGCTGGGGCTGCTGACCAGCGATGGGGTGATCGAGAGCCCATGGGTGACGAGCTTCCGCGTGCTGGATGTGATGCCCTGGCGCGAGCAGAGGGTGCGTGCCCGCCTGCGCGAACTGGACGCGGGGCTTGTCGAGGTCAAGACGCGTGCGGGGGTGGTGGATCCGGACCGCTTGCAGACGCATCTTCGCGGGAGCGGCTCGACGACGCTGACGGTGTTCGTCCTGCGGATGGACGAGAAGGTGCGCGCGATCATCGCCCGGCGGGTCAGGTGATGTGGAGTGTCGGGCGGGTCTGTCCCTGACGCAGGTCGGCCAGGGCCACCTGCTTCTCCACATTCGTGACCAGTTCCTGCAGTGCCCGTGCGAGCACGCCGTCGGGGCCATCGCCGGCCTCGAAGTTGGCGCCGGGGTCGCCCGCGTCGGAGTTCTCGCGCAGACGCATGGTGATGGGGATCTGGCCCAGGAACGGCAGGTTCATGCGCTGGGCCATCTGCTGGGCGCCGCCACGACCGAAGATGTCGTAGACCTTGGCGTCGTCGCCGACGAAGTAGCTCATGTTCTCGACGACGCCGAGGATGTCGACCTTGAGTTGCTGGAACATGCGCACGGCGCGGGCGGCGTCGTCCTGGGCGACCTTCTGGGGGGTGCAGACGATGACGGCGCCGCTCAGGCGGAGCATCTGGGCCATGGTCAGGGGCACATCGCCCGTGCCCGGCGGCAGGTCGATGATGAGGTAGTCAAGGTCGCCCCATGCGGCCTGCTCGGTCAGCTGTTTGAATGCCCCGTGGGCCATCGGTCCGCGCCAGATGAGGGGTTTTTCGGGGTCGACGAGCTTGCCGATCGTGATCGCCTTGACGCCGTGCACGAGGAAGGGCTGGAGGCGACCCTCGAGGACGGTCTGCTCGAGAGCGTCCAGACGGAGCATGGTGGGCAGGCTCGGGCCGTAGATGTCCCCATCGAGCAGGCCGACGGCGTGCCCCTTGCGGGCAAGCCCGACGGCGAGGTTGACGCTGACGGTGCTCTTGCCCACGCCGCCCTTGCCGGCCCCGACGGCGATGATGTGCCGGACGCCAGCCATCCCCGATGCCTGCGGGTCCAGTCCGGCGATGGGGGTGTGCCCGGCGGGCTGCGGATCGCGGGCGGGCCGGCTGTCCCGGGATCGCCCGAGCGTGAAGGTGTGCTCGACCTCGCCGGCGTGATCCACGAACTCACATGTGAACTGGTCGAGCGGCTCGCCCTGGGCCTCGCAGCGAGCCCGGAGCGCCTGAAAGCAGGCGGCGCTGAGCGCCCGCCGGTGTTTTTCGGTGAGGTCCGGGGCGTGCATGCGGACGCTGACGAACCCGTCGCATGCCGAGACCCAGCGCAGCGTGTCGCTTGCGCCGATGGTCGTGTCCTGCGCGGGCAGACGGATCGGGGCCAGTGCGTCGCGGATGAAGTCCTTGGTGATCGCCATGGGTGATTCTTCCGATGCAGAGCGGCGTGTGGGCAATCGAGAGGGCGGACGGGCGTTGATACAGGGTAGAGTCACCGGGTGTTCGTGGGAGGCATGGGTCATGCGATTGGGATGGATGGTGTCGTGCTTGCTGGTGGCGGTAAGCCCCGTGCTGGGGCAGGAGGAGCCCCCGCCGCTGGCCGGTCCGAGGGTCGAGGCTGCGCCGGCAGGTGCGCAGGAGCGTCACTTTGCGCCGACGGAGCGGGAGCGGGCGGCGCGGGAGCGGCTGCGGGCCCGCATCCTGCCCGGGCTGCTGCGCGAGTTGAGTAGCGGGCGGGCACCGACGGATCTTCGCCTGAGCGAGTCCCAACGCGAGAAGATCGAGGCGCTGCGTGCGCAGTTCCATGAGACGCTCATCGCGCACATCGAGAACAGGAAGGACGAGATCATCGACGCCCTGCGGACGCTGGGGATGGGCGAGGAGGCCGACCGGATCGAGGAGTTGGATCGTGAGGGGGGTGCCCGGATCGTGGAGATGCTGGCGCGTGCCCCGCGGGCGATCATGGCGAGACTGGTGGGCGAGGATCGCATGCGGTCCGTCGAGCGGGGTGAGTTCGACCGCCAGGCGATCTTCCGTTCGTTGAGCAGCGAGCAGCAGGGGGCCCTGCGCCACCTCATCGGGATCCAGCGGGAACTGCCCACGGAGGCGGACCTCAGCGACGCGATCCTGGATGTGCTGGACGAGGCCCAGCGCCGATTCGTCGACCAGCGGATCGATCAGGCGATGGCGCGGGCACGCGACGAGGAGCGACGGCGGGCCCGACGCGCCGCGCGCCCGGGCGATCGTCCCGCGGATGCCATGGAGTCGATGCAGGCAGCGGGGGAGGCAGCGGGTGGTGCGATGATGGACCTGCCGAGCCTGCGCGATCGCCGTCAGCCGGATCGTCTGGATCGCCTGCTGGAGCGGCTGACGCCCGAGCAGCGGGAGGTGCTGGCGGACTTCATCGAGCGTCGCCTGCTGGAAGCCGAGCGTCGATGGCGCAAACCCCCGCCGAGCATGGACGAGGTGAAGATTCCTCCCCCGGATGAGGGATAGCGGTTTGTACTTGTCCACATTTTCAGGGTTTGTCCCGGTCTTTTTCCGACAGCCGGACCTGAGATTGGGGGAATTCCCCGCATCTGGCGCGATTGGGTTGTCTTTTTTGAGAATTTGGGTAACAATCCAAGTCCGAGCGGGCTGGGTCGATCAGAATATCGGACCAGCGTCCTTGTGGGGCTCGTGGCATTGTGGGGCTCCTGAGAAACCAGATCTCTCTCTCCTCCAGCGGAGCGCTGTCTCAACGGATGGCGCTCTGCTTCTTTGGGGGGTTCGCAGGCCCGGGCGTGTGCGGGCCTGCAAGGATGGTGCATGGCGCGGACGGTGCTGGTGACGGGCGGCGCGGGGTTCATCGGGTCGCATGTGGCGCGGGCGCTGCTCGATCGCGGGGATCGTGTGGTGTGCCTGGACAACCTCGATCCGTTCTACGACGAGGGGCTGAAGCGTGAGAACCTCGCGGCGTGCGCGGGGGAGAGGTTCTCCTTCGCCCAAGGGGATATCCGGGATGCGGCACTCGTCCGGCGGGTGATGGATGAGTCTCGTCCCTCGTGTGTCGTGCATCTGGCCGCGCGTGCAGGCGTGCGTCCGAGCATCGCGGACCCGATCGGGTATGCGGATGTGAATGTGACCGGCACGAGCGTGGTGCTGGACGCCTGTGCGCGGGCGGGCGTGCGGCGGGTGGTGGTGGCGTCGAGCAGTTCGGTCTATGGCGATGCGCCGCGTGTGCCGTTCCGGGAGGACGACGAGGGGATCATGCCGATCAGTCCGTACGCTGCGACGAAGCGGGCGACGGAGATGGTGTGCCACGCGCACTGGCACCTGACACGGATGCCGACGGCGTGTTTACGGTTTTTCACGGTGTATGGGCCGCGTCAGCGCCCGGACCTTGCGATCTGCAAGTTCATGCGGAAAATCGCTCAGGGCGAAGCGATCGAGTTGTACGGGGACGGGACGAGCAGCCGGGATTACACCTATATCGACGACATCGTTGCGGGAGTGCTGTCGGCGATGGAGCGGGTGGATCGGTTCGGGTTTCGGGTGTGGAACCTGGGCAGCGATTCGCCGGTGATGCTGAACGAGTTGGTGTCGCGGATCGAAGAGGTGGTGGGTCGTGCTGCGCGGGTGGCGCGTGTGGGTCGGCAGGCGGGTGATGTGGCGCGGACCTGGGCGGATCTATCGCGCAGCCGGGCGGAGTTGGGGTATAGCCCGCGTGTGTCGCTGGAGGATGGGTTGCGTGCGCAGTGGGGTTGGATGCGGGATCGGGTCTCTTAGTCGCTGTTCGGATTCCGGAAGATCAGGACATGGGTTCGGATCACGACGGGTTGCTCGTTTTCGATCTTCCGGCGGAGGGTGAGAACGAGTGTTCGGACGAGCGAGGGGTTCTCGCTGGACCGGACCTTGGTGACGGGTGCGATGTCCGAGGGTGAGATTCGGATGAGGCGCGGCTGATCGGGCTCGTTCCGTAGGGTGGCTTCGTCCCTCTCGTCGGTGCTGCTCTGCTGGAGTTTGCCGCCCCGGAAGATGATGACGGAGCCGGTGTTCGTTCGGGAGGATTCGGTGTCGTCGGTGGGATCGTGCGACGGTGAGGTGACGGGTTCATCGTCCGGGACTTCGACGATCTGCCCCTCCGGTGGTGTGGGGGGTTCATGAAGATCCTGGGGGATGGACCAGTGCCAGCTTTCCTGCGCATGAGGCGGGTCATCCATGCGGATCGGGGAGTGGATCAGTGGGACGAAGCCGAATCGGGCGGCCTCCTCGATGTCGGCGCGCATCTGCTGCTGTGTGGCGCGATGTCCGAAATATCTCGGGTACATGTCCCATCGGAGCGCGGCCCATGTCTC
>WGEO01000019.1 GCA_015492715.1 Phycisphaerales bacterium
AGGTGAGACACAGGCCTATCAGGGTGAACTCCAGATCATCATCCATGTGATCGATCCCGTCGACCCGACCGTCGAGCAGCTCGCCGAGCTCCTGCCGACCAGCGAACGCCCGCCCGAGGAGATGTTCGCCGAACTCGTCGAGATTCTCGGCACGCTCGAGCACCCCGCGATGAAGGCGCTCGCCCGCGTGTACCTCGATGACGAGCACCTGATGGAGGCGTTCCGGCGTTCACCCGCGGCCCAGAACCTGCATCACGCGTTCCTGGGGGGGCTGCTCGAGCACACGCTCCAACTCCTCAAACTCGCCGATCGCGTCCTGCCGCTGTATCCCAAACTCAACCGCGACATCGTGCTGATGGGCCTGTTCCTGCACGATCTGGGCAAGACGCGCGAGCTCGCCTGCGACGGCCCGTTCGTCTACACGGATCGGGGCGAACTCATCGGGCACATCGTCGAGGGCGCCATCATGCTCCACGACAAGGCCCAGCAGCTCATGGCCGGGCAGGGCGTGCGTCTGCCGGCCGGCCTGCTCACGGTCCTCCAGCACATCATCATCAGCCACCACGGCGTCCCGGAATACGGCGCCGCCAAGATCCCGGCGACACCCGAGGCGATCTTCGTCTCCATGCTGGACAACCTCGACGCCAAGACGCAGATCGCCCTGGACAGCGCCCGTCCGGATCGACCGGGCCTGGATCTGGGGGGCAACTTCACGCAGAAACAGTGGGCGCTGAACACTAAACTCTACCGACCCGACCCCCTGAACGGGACCTGAGCCGTGCCCCGTCCCGACGCGATGCTCCGGGCGATCAACCTGCACGAAGCCCTGGCCCGCATCGACGATTGCTGGAACCCTCGTGTGCTCTGCGAACTCAATGGACAGCACATCCGACTTGTAAGAATCCACGGCGAGTTCGCCTGGCACGCGCACGAGAACGAGGATGAATGCTTTCTTGTGCTGGAGGGATCGTTCAGGCTCCAGTTTCGCGACCCCCACGGCGTGCTCGTGAATCGCGCCGTGGGGCAGGGCGAGCTGATCGTCGTCCCGCGCGGCGTGCAGCACCGCCCCGTCGCCGACGAGCCCTGCTCGATCCTGCTGTTCGAGCCTGCAGGCACACGCAACACGGGCAATGTGTCCTGTCCATTCACGAGGCAGGAACTGGATGATGCGTGAGCCACGAAGAACCGTGCCCGGACGGCGTGCGTAGGTTTGCCGGCGACGGTGCGATAGGATGACAAGGCATGAGCGAGCAGCAGACCATCAGCGTCAACTTTGCCCGTCCCATGCCCGTCTTCCCGCTGGCGACGGCATCGATGCTGCCCCAGCAGGTATTGCCGCTCCATATCTTCGAGCCGCGCTATCGCCAGATGCTCGACCATGTGCTGGACGGGGCGGGCCAGATCGCCATCGCCGTCTTCCAAGGTGACCGCTGGAAGAGCGAGTACCACGGGAATCCCCCCATTCGCCCGTATGTCTGCGTCGGACAACTCGTCCAGCACGAACGCCTGCCCGACGGGCGGTACAACATCCTGCTGCACGGCATCTGCCGGGCTCGCGTGATACAGGAGATCCCCCCAGACGAGAATCACCAGTATCGTCGTGCACTCCTGGAACCCGTGGGGACCAATCCGGACGAGCAGCCGCTCGACGCCGTCCGCCACCGCCTGCGCTCGGCCCTGTCATCTGGTCCCCTCAAGCAGATGACCGCCTGTGAGCCCGTGCTCCAGTATCTCGACAATGAGGAGGTGCCCACCTCGGCGGTCTTGGAACTGGTCTCGTTCACGATGCTGGGTGATCCGGACACGCGGTATCGCCTGCTGGCCGAGCCCGACGCCACTCGACGGGCACAGATCGTCGAGCACGAGTTGGCTCGCTTATCGGACCTCATTGAACGCGCCCGCAGACAGCACCCAGAGGCCTGGCCCAAGGGCTGCAGTTGGAACTGACAGGGGTTTGACGCCCACCCTCTTCTTTGCGTGGTTCGCGCGATCCGGGAATGGAACTTTCCGCTTGTGTGTTCGTCCAAGCTAGTGGATACTTACTCACGACCTCGACGACCGTCGAAAAGGAGGACACGATGCGTACGAAGCGATGGATCCGGGATACGGGTGGCGTGCTCGGGCTGGGCGCGATGCTGGTTCTGGCCGGCGGATGCAACGACGCGGTCAGCGGCGGCGCGACGGGGGCGGCCTTGGGAGCCCTGGCCGGCATGGGCCTTGGCAGCCTGAGCGGCGACATGGGCAAGGGCGCCGCCGCGGGTGCGATCATCGGCGGCGTCGGTGGAGCCGTGCTCGGTGATCAGAATCAGCGGGCCGACAATCGCGCCCGGGGCTATGGGGGCAGTTACCACCGCGGGCATGGCTACCCGGATTGACCCGCCGCATCGGGTGTGCGCCTGCCCGATTGAGAACACGGCGGGGTTCAGGATGTGAACCGGCTGTAGAGGTCGGCCAGGGGGCGTGTGCCGCTGGGTGGCGGCGTGCGGGCGGCATCCTGCGCGGCACGGCACAACGCCTCGTGGAGTGATGCTTCGTACGGATGTGCCTGCAACGCATCGACGAGGTCTTCTACCTGCCACGCGGGGTGCTCGACACGCTCGATCCTGTGTCGGATTGCGTCGCCCAGAGCCTGACTTGCGCGCACAAACCACGACACCGGCGGTGGTGATTCGCAGGTATCCCCCAAGAGCGTGCCTGCCTGCTCCCGCGTGCCGGGCGGGGGTGGCACACGGGCGCGGTCCGAGACCCGCCCCACCGCCACGATGGGCCAGAATCCGTCTCGTGTGCGGGGCTCGCGTGTCAGGACGAAGGCGGGCACGCCGCGTCCCCAGGCCGACTCCCGGAATGCCCTGCCCTCGGCTCCGATCAGGGGCGGGCAGACGAGGATGCATCCGGCGCGGGGGACCTCGGCGAGGGAAGGCTGATCGCTTACCAGCCCGACATGACCAGCATGGAGCGCCCGTTCGAGGATCTGTCCACGAGCGGCCCAGAGCAGATCGCTCAGGCGGGCGACCTGCTCCCAGGATCGTCTGGCTGCGGCGACCTCCATATCACGCCGGGCGAGCGCTTCTGCCTCGAAGACGCGTCCTGCGTCGAGGCGCTCCCGGATCTTCCGGCACGGGTCGGCGCGTGGTGCTCGCTCATCGTTCCCCCCATCTCGATCGAACAGGCCCATGGCTCATCATGCCCCCGCGTGCTCGTCTCGGAGGGCGCGGGCCAGTTGTACGAGCATCTCGTGCCAGATCCCGACCTGCTCCTGCAGGTCGTAGGCAAGGAGGTCCGATATGGCGGACCAGTCGGCACGGGCGGCCCCCTCGTTGAGTTCGACCAGCAGATCGGCGAGCCCCTCGACGCGCTGGGAGATGGACGAGGGGGGATCGCCGAACTTCAGGTCCTCGATGTTCAGTTGCAGGAGTTGTCCGCTGCGCTGGAGGGCCATGATGACCTGCTGCCAGATACTGACGGCGATGTTGATGTGCTCTCGGGCATCGTCCGTCTCGCCGTCGAGGATCTTCTCGCTTGCCTGTCGCTGGTGCTCGGCGGCGACTTCCAGAGCCTCGGCGGCCTCGTGCATGATCTCGTGGACCATCGACCAGGGCTCGACGGAGGTGAAATGGAGTTCGTCGGCCTCGACCGGCTCATCAGGAGGATCGGCGAGCAGTTCGCCCGCGACGGGCCGGCCGTCCTGGACCACCTCGATGATGACCCTCCCCCTCCCGCTGGCGGATTCAATGGCGGCACCGAAAGCGCTGCGAAGGGTGGGACGGTCGACGCTGATCGGCTCGTTATCCAGGAAGACGCGCATGGGGGTATTCTCGGCTGTTCGAGGGGTCGCCGCAAGAATGAAATCCCCGGATTCCGGCGCAGGGCCCGGTCGAACCGGGGTCGGGAAGGGTTGTCTGGAGCCGTCCAGCCGGGACGACCTCTGTCTTGGCCTGTGGGATTTCGATGATTGCATGTGAACCTGTGCACGAGCCGAGCAAAGGACCATGATGGGCAGAATGTGGAACGCGGTGCTGGGACTGCTTGCTCCGATGGTGATGATGGGCGGGGGATTCGGCGCCTGCCACGCGATCGGTGATCCCTCGTGGGGCGTCGATTCGGTACCTGCCGATCGCGTCGAGGGCCCGTTCTATGCGATCTGGATCACGCGCTGGGACACGAGAACGGAGGGCGAGGTCGTCGAAGCGATCGCCAACGCCGCCGAACTGGGCGTCACGGACATCTTCTGGCAGGTTCGCGGATCGTTCGACGCGTTCTACCGGAGCGACCTGGAGCCGTGGGGCGAGTTTCTGCTCGGCGAGGAGGGGACCCCTCCTGCGCACGACCCACTGGCGGTGGCCCTGCGGGAGGCCCATGCGCGTGGTCTTCGTCTACACGCGTGGATCAATGTGCTGCCGCTGTGGAGAGGCACGACGACGCCGCGAGACCGACGGCATGCGTTCCATGCGCATCCCGAGTGGCGTCTGCACGACGAGCGGGGCAAGCCCGAGGCGCTGCACGAGGGATATGTGATGGCCAACCCTGTGCTTGAGGAGGTCCAGGAGCACATCGCCACGGTGTGCGCGGATATCGCCCGGAGATACGACATCGACGGGCTCCATCTGGACTACATCCGCTACGGTCGGCCCGTCGGAAGCGGTCCGCTGATCTATCCGCGCGACGCCCGGACGATCGCGCAGTTCGAGCGCGCGATGGGTGTGCATGCACTGGATACGCCCGAGGGCGAGCGAGCGTACCGGGAGTGGATCACCGACCGCATCACGGCGCTGGTTCGACGCATCCGTGAGGCTGTCAAGGATGTCCGTCCCGGTATCGAGCTGTCTGCGGCGGTCTGGCGGCATCCGTCCATCGCGCGGGAGACCTATCTGCAGGACGCCGTTCGCTGGGCACGAGAGGGCCTGCTGGACCGTGCGATTCCCATGATCTACACGGATCTCGAGACGCAACTCGTCGGCGACTGGCATGCATGGCGGGCCAGCGTGCCCTCGGGCGCTCGCCTGACGGTGGGCCTGGGCGTCTACAAGCATGTTCCGGGGGAGACCGCTGAACAGATTGCCCTCGTCGAAGGCTCGGATGGATTCAGCCTGTTCGGGTATGCCTCGCTCTTCGAGAGTGCCGACCCGAACCAAGATCGAAGCGAGAAAGCCCGTGCGTTGCGTGAGCAGCGACGGCAGGCCCTGGCGAAGTTGCTGGCGCGATTGCGGCAGGCGGAATAGCCCCGGGGAACATCTTGGCATCTGGTCGACGCCCCCTGCGAAACCCGGGGTGCTCGTCCGAGAAAACCACCAATCATGTCTGAATCGGTGTGAAAGCCTGTGCGCCCGTTCGCTGCTGTGCTACGGTGGAACGCCGGTTCGTGCATACACATATGAAGGATGCGCCTGGCCCCGGATTCAGCCCCATATGGAGTCCTCTGATGTCCATTGCCCTTCCCGTCCTCGCTGCCGTGTTGTCCGTGACATCCCCGGGTGGTGACGATGCACTCCCGCCATCATCTGCTGATCTTCCCGAGCATGTGCCCGGCGAGTTGGTCGTGCTGTTCGAGCATCCACCGTCGGCGACGGCGCTCGATGCGATTGCCCGCACGATCCCGGGTGCCCGTTGGCGCAGCCTGCGGCATGCCCCTCATCCGGTGCACGATCCCGACGGGGTGCATCCGCTGGCTCGCGTCCGGATTCTCGAGTTCGACGATGACGCGGATCTCATCGCCATCCGCGACAGGCTGCTTGCACGAGGCGATGTGCGCGATGCGCACCCGAACTTCGTGATGCGGGCGTCGTTCGTTCCCAACGATCCGATGTACGCCCAGCAGTACGGGCCACAGATCGTCGACAGCGAGGCGGCGTGGGACATCACGCAGGGCGACATGTCCGTGCTGGTCTGCGTTGCCGACACGGGGATCAACTTCGACCACGAGGAGTTTCAGACGAACATCTGGACGAACCCGGGTGAGATTCCGGACAACGGGATCGACGACGACAACAACGGATTCATCGACGATGTGCATGGGTGGGACGGCATCCAGCACGACAACGACCCGCGCGATGCCAACGGGCATGGAAGCCATGTCGCGGGCACGATCGCGGCGGGGCTGAACAACGGCGTCGGGATCGCCGGGATGGCCAATGTCACGATCGTTCCATTCCAGGTCTTCAGCGCCAGCGGAGGTGGCACCTTCGAGGCGATCACGGAGGCGATCTATTACGCCACGGACAACGGATTCCATGCGTTGAACTACTCGGGCGGGGCACAGGGCACCGATGTGGAGATCCTGCGCGACGCCGTGCAGTATGCGTGGGACAACGGGATGGTCATGGTGGCTGCGGCGGGCAACAACAACTCGGGCACGCCGTTCTATCCGGCGGCGTATCCGGGGGCGATCGCGGTCGCTGCGACAGACAGCGGCGACAATCGGGCCAGTTTCTCGAACTTTGGCGACTACATCGATGTCGCGGCTCCGGGCGTGGACATTCTCAGTTGCGGTCCGTCGGGCACGAGTGATTACTTCATCACCTCGGGTACGAGCATGGCATCCCCACATACGGCGGGCCTCGTAGCGCTCATGCACTCGCTCGATCTGGAGATCTCGAATCAGGATGTCCGAGATCTGCTCCAGCAGGGGGCCGACGATCTGGGCGATGCGGGGTTCGATCCGTTGTTCGGCTGGGGCAGGATCAATGCGCACACGACGCTGCAACTCATGCTCGATCGCACGCTGACGATCTCACTGCCTGACGGCACGCCCGAGACGGTCGATGCGGGCGTTGGCACGGACATCGCCGTGACGATCCGCGAGCACAACGGGCACACGATCGAGCCGGGAAGCGAGACGCTCTTCTATCGCCCGCAGGGCGGGGACTGGACGCCCGTGCAGATGACGGCGATGGGCGGCGGCGACTATCTGGCGACGCTGCCGGCACAGGCGTGCGGCGACGACCCCGACTTCTACTTCAGCGTCTCGACGACGGGCGGCGATGTGGTCACGCTTCCCGGAGACGCCCCGGCCTCGTTCTTCAGCACCCGCGTCGGAAGTTTCGTGGCGATCCTGAGCGAGACTTTCGAGAGCGACACGGGCTGGACCGTGCAGAACGCCGGGGCGACGACGGGCGACTGGGAACGCGGGGTGGTCAACGACGATCCCAGCTGGCCCTGGGATCCGACCGGCGACAGCCAGGGGGACGGCTTCGCCTTTGTGACGGGCAACAGCGGGCGCGACGATGTGGATCGCGGCTCGACCATCCTGACCTCGCCGACGCTCGACCTGTCCGGGGGGGCCGCCCGGATCTCGTTCGATCTGTTCCTCAATCAGAACCGTTCCAATCTGGAGGACGGCGTGCTCGTCGAGATCGACGCGAACGACGGTGCGGGGCCATGGACACCCATCGCCGACCTTCGCACATCGACCGCCTCCTGGCGGCGATACACGATCACGCAAGATGACCTCGATGCGGCGGGTGTCGTCAGGTCTTCGTCGATGCGCCTGCGTTTGACCGCGACCGATGCGTCCCCCGAGGGTGTCGTCGAGGCGGGGCTGGATGGCGTCACGATCGAGGTTCTCGCATGCAGCCAGTGCATCGCGGACTTCGAGGGCGACGGGGACACGGACGCGGACGACTTCTTCGCGTTCCTTGACGCCTTCGCCGCAAGCGATCCACGCGCCGACCTCGATGGTGACGGCGACTGGGACGCCGGAGATTTCTTCGCGTTCCTGGACGCCTTCGTGCAGGGGTGCTGAGAGACGACTTCACGCGGCCTGGCGCTGGGGTGTCGTGTGGTCCGGCCTGCGGGGTGCGTCTTTGCGTGCCCTGCGCTCTCGGCGGGCGAACACATCCGACGCCTCGCGGAAACTCCGGAGGAGGCGACGGGTGCGCCCTCGCAACTCGATCGTGCCCTCGGTCCGGCGGTCGGTGGCATAATGGCCCAGCAGGATCTTGGGGCGTTTGCCAGGCACATCCAGCATGAGCGTGCCCACATGCTGCTCGTCGCTCCGGGGCGCCCGCGTGGGACTCGAGCGGTAGATCGCCGCGATGCGGAATCGGTCGTTGCCCGCTCGCAGCACGCTGGCCTCGAGGACCTCGGAGATCGACTCGGCGGTCATCAGTTGCAAGCGGATCGAGCGGAACGACTGGCGGATCACCATGTAGGCCTCGATGGCATCGAGCCGCTTGCCGGTCGTGGGGTCCGTCCAGTTCGAGCGGATGGTCGCCCGCCAGGTCCCGTGCAGGTCCGGTCGCTCGATCCAGGTTCGCAGGATCGGCCGCAGACGCCAGGCCCAGAGATCGAAGACAGTCCAGGCAAGCAGGACCGCGAAGGCCGCCCAGGCCACGACACGGACCCACGCGACCGGGATGGCGGCGTCGCCCGGGATGAGGTGGAGGGTCACGGCGAAGGCCAGCGCACCGATCATCGTCGCGAGGGTGTGCCTGTCCTGCATGCTCGGGTCCCTCCGGTTCGGCGCGGGTGTGCACCGTCTGACACGATGGGAAACACCTGCCGATCGTGCAAGGTCCCAGAATGGGCATGATCGTCGCCCCCCCTGCGTCCGGGAGCGCCCGGACACTGCCCGCCGACGCTTCCTGATCCGCCCAGACGGCATGGCGTTGCGATCGTTGGGGGGGCGTGCGCTGTTGCCTTATGCATCGTGGCTCGATGGACGAGGCGGAGGGCTGGAAGTCATGGAAGTGACGAGGCAGATCCGTCGAGCGGCGATCCTGCTTGCTCTGTGTGCCACCACGGCGGCCGTGTTTCGCGCCCACCCGCAGACCAGCCACGGCGCCACTGTCATCAACGCATCCAACACGCCCTCGGCGCTCGCACTCGCAGAGGAGGCACGCAGTGCGGGGCGACTGCGGGAGGCGGATTCCTGGCTCCGGACCGCCTGGCTCGTCGAACCATCCCGACATGTCGCGGCCCGCATGCTCGAGGACCTGCACAATGCACGCGGCTTCCGGCTGAGCGTCGACGAGATCGCGCTGGATGCCACGGCGGACCTGCTCGGACCCGGATTCCGTCGGTACGAGACCTCCCACTTCGTCATCCTGAGCGACTGCGAGCCGGGCTGGACGCGTGCCAAGGCGAGCGTCCTCGAACGCACCCGTCAGGAGTTCTACAAGTTTGCGAAGCGCCTGGGTCTCCCGGTCATCCCCCATGAGAGGAAACTGCTCTGCGTGCTGATCAACGACTACGAGCAGTATCGCCGGTTCGCCCGCGAGCACGATCATCTGGATGCATCATGGATCGCGGGGCACTATGCCATTGATGCCAACAGGATAGTCTTTTACAATGACTTGACAGGGCCTGCCTTCTCGCGCGCCCTGGAGGAACTCGACCGCCTCGATTCGCAGGCTACGCAGGTCGCATCTGCGGCAAACGAGGCGCACACCCGCAATGCCGCGCTCATGCTGCGCCAGAACGCCAGCGACGCCCGTCGACAGATCGATGCTCGCCGGCGTGATCTGGCAGATCAGGCATCACGCTTTGCCACGGCCAAGACGGTCCACGAGGCCGTCCACCTGCTCAGTTTCAACTCGGGCCTGCAGGTTCCCAGCAGGGCCTATCCGCTCTGGCTCAGCGAGGGCCTGGCGAGCAGTTTCGAGACGGACGACCCGTCGCGGGCGTTCGGCCCGCGCTTTCCCAGCCCGGCCCGCGAAGAGACCTTCCGCCGGCTGCTGCGTGAGGACCGCCTCGTGCCCTGGCGGGACCTCATCGCGATGATCACGCCGCCTGCCCAGGACGACGAACGCGTGGAAGCCGTGTACGCCCAGAGCCATGTCCTGTTTAGTTACCTTGCGAGATTCGAGCGTGAACGCCTGGCTTCCTACCTGCTCCGCCTGGCAAGCGACACGCACGAGCCGCCTCGGACTCCCGCCCAGCAGGCCGCTCTCTTCGTCCAGATCTTCGGCCCGCCGGAGCGGATCGCCGAACGCCTGGAACGGTTCTGATCCATCCGTGACCGGCGACATGCGATCGGCGTGATCTCGTCCGTCCGCCGCCACACAAGCCGTGCGACGAATGTCGCAGGTCTGTGCGTCTTCGCTCAGGGCGTCTCGGGCTCCTCGGGCACGGGAACATCCGTGTCGCCCAGCTCGTGGAACACCCACTCGGACATCTCCCGGGCCACGGCGACCTCCTCCACGACGGCGTGGGTTGCGCCGAGCGTGCGGGCAAGATTGCCCCTGCCCAGCGTTCCGGCCCGCACCACCACGCACGCATCATCGTTCATCGTGCGCACGAGGCGGCAGATGCGGAGCATGGCCTCATCATCGGGGATCGTCACGATGATTGCCTCTGCCTCATCGGCGCCGACAGATTCGAGCAGTTCGGGGTTGGAACCGTCGCCGAAACGAGCGTCGATCCCTCGCGCCCGGAGGCGGCGCACGGTGTCGGCATTCAGTTCGACGATCCGATGGCGGAATCGGTCCGCGGGCAGACGATCTACCACTGCTCGCCCGATCGGGCCGAACCCGATGACCAGAATCAGCGGGCGTGGATCATTGTCGATGGTCTCGGGAACGGCCGCCACATCGCGGGCCCAGGGCGGCGGGCCGGCACGCATCCCCAGGAGCACACCCACCGGGTGCGCCCATGCGACCAGTATCGGGGTGACGACGAGCGACGCGACCACGGTCGCGATGACGATCGAGCGGGCCGGCTCGACGATGACGCTCTGGTCGCTCAGAAGCGAGAGCATGACCAGCGAGAACTCGCCGCCCTGGGCCAGCATCACGCCCGAGGCGATCGAGAGGGACGCCGTCATCCCGCTCAGCCAGACAGCGAGAGAGATCGACATGCTCTTGAGCAACAGCAGCGTGAGGGTCGCAACCGGCACGAGCCACCAGTTCGCCAGCACCGATGGCAGGTCGACCGTCATCCCGATCGAAGTAAAAAAGACGGCAAGGAAAAGATCCCGGATAGGCGCCACCTGGCCCGACAGTTGATAGCGAAACGGCGTGGAGGCCAGCGCCACCCCGGCGAGAAACGCCCCCAGTTCCGGGCTGAGGGAGAGGCTGCTCGTGATCAGAGCACTGAGCAGGACGACCGCGACACTCGTCACCAGCATGACCTCGGTGCTGACCCTGCTGGCGGCCTGGATGAGGCGGGGCACGATCGCCGAACCCGCGAAGATCAGCAGGCCCATCCCTCCCACGACCACCATGGCCCTTGCGAGCAGACCACCCAGTCCATCCCGAGCCTGCGAGGCTGCATCATGGGCGGACGGGGCCAGCAGGGGCACCGCCGCCAGCATCGCGATCACCGCGAGGTCCTGCACGATCAGCACACCCAGTGCAATGCGCCCCGTGGTGCTCCGCATCTCGCGTCGAACCTGCAGCAGGCGGAGGACCACCGCAGTCGAAGAAAGGCTCAGGGCAAGCGCCACGCCGATGGTGCCGCGAAGACCCAGCCCGAGGATGGGCCCGAGCGGGAGCAATACCAGCGATGCGATGGCAACCGCCAGCACGCCGGCAACGATCAGCTGGCGAGCCCCGTGACGGAGTGTGTGCAGGTCCATGTGCAGCCCGACGCCGAACATCAGCAGCACGACCGCCATCGCGTTGACCGCATCCACGCTCTCGTCGTGCGTGATGAAGGTGCCCAGAATCACGCCCGCGATGAGATATCCGCTGATGGGCGAGACGCGCAGACGCCCCAGCACGATCGCAACGACCGCAGCGCTCGCAAGAACGATCAGAAAGTTGATCGCGGTATCGGTGGCGAATCCACCCGCGGCCAGTGGCAGAAAGACCCCCACGCTCCCCCCTATCCCGCTCGCGCCCGCCGGCGATGACGCTCGACGATGACGCTCAGCAGCGTGAGATCCGCGGGTGTGATCCCCTCCAGCCGGCGCGCCTGCCCGAAGGTCTCCGGCGTGAATCGACGCATGGCCTCTTGCGCCTCGGCACGCATGGGCGCCAGCGCTTCCGGCGGCAGATCCGGCGGAATGCGCCGGCGCTCCAGCTGCGCATGACGGCGGACCTCCGCACGCTGTCGCTCGACATAATGGGCATACTTGCGATCGGCCAGGACCGAGAACCACGATCGCTCCCGGGCTGCAATACCCTTCAGGGCCCGGCGCAGATCCGACACGCCGAACTGCGGACGAAGGACCAGACGGGCAAGCGCCTCTCCATCAACCCGCGCCGTCTCGATTGCCCGCTCGATCGCATCGATCTCTCGTCTGCGTCGCTCGAATGCATCCAGCCGCAAGCGCCCCAGTTCCGTTGCATCCAGGAGCCCCGCGTCGCGGGCCAGCGGCGTCAGGCGATCGGGCGCATTGTCGGCACGCAGCAGGATCCGATGCTCGGCCCGGCTCGTGAACATGCGATACGGCTCCACGGGCGTCTTGGTCACCAGATCATCCATCAGCACGCCGATATACGCCTGCTCGCGCCCGAGGATGATCACCTCCTGACCCAGAGCCGACCTCGCCGCGTTGAGCCCCGCGATGACCCCCTGGGCGCCGGCCTCCTCGTAGCCGCTGGTCCCGTTGATCTGCCCCGCGAGGAAGAGACCCGCGACTCGCTTGGTCTCGCCGGAGGCCCGGATCTGATGCGGACGCACCATGTCGTACTCGACGGCATAGCCGAACTGGACGATCTCCGCTCGCTCCAGCCCCGGCAGCATACGCACCATCTGCTCCTGCACATCGCGCGGCAGGCTCGTCGAGACACCATTGAGATAGACCCAGTCCGTCTCGAGACTCTCGGGCTCGAGGAACACGCCATGCGCGTCGCGATCGGCAAACCGCACCACCTTGTCCTCGATGCTCGGGCAGTATCGCGGTCCGACACCCTCGACCTGCCCGCTGAAGATCGGCGCACGATCCAGGTTCGCCCGGATCAGATCATGGACCGCCGGCGTCGTGCGGGTCTGACGACACTCGACCTGCTTCAGATGCGGGAATCGGTCCAGCGCGACCTCGCCCACGCGCCATCCGCTGCTCGCGTCTGGGCCGTCCAGCGGATGGGGCGTCAGTTCGCTGAATGGCTGGGGTATCTCGTCGCCGGGCTGGACCTCGAGGCCCTCCCAGTCGATACTGGCGCGCCGGACTCTCGGCGGTGTCCCGGTCTTGAGTCGTCCCAGTTCGAAGCCCAGCGCCCGCAGTGAATCGCCGATGGCTCCACCGGGGCCCTCGCCGGCCCGTCCGCCGGGACGGGTCACGGTCCCCTCGTGCATCAGCCCGCGCATGAATGTGCCGGTCGTGAGGACGACCGCCGGCGCCGCTAGGACCTCCTCTGATCCTCCCCGGACGCACACCCGCACCCCGCGAATGCGTCCGCGCTCGACCAGGATCTCCTCGACCCGTGCCTCGAAGAGGTCGATCTCCGGGCGAGCGGCAAGCAGCCGTCGCACCATGCGTGCATAGGCGAGTTTGTCGCACTGGGCACGCGGGCCATGCACCGCCGGGCCTTTGGAAGTATTCAGGACCTTGAAATGGATACCCGCGGCGTCGGCGGCAAGGCCCATGAGCCCGCCCATGGCGTCGATCTCCCGCACGAGTTGCCCCTTGGCCAGCCCGCCGATCGCGGGGTTGCAGCTCATCACGCCGATCGTGTCCGCACGGAGCGTCACCAGCGCCACACTCGACGGCTTCCCCAGCACATTGGCTGCCGCCCAGGCGGCCTCGGCCCCAGCGTGCCCGGCACCGACCACGATGACCCGATACTCCCGCACGCCCCGATGGTAGAAGGATCCCGGGCCTCTTTCGCCTATCGTGCGCCATGCGCATCGTCCGGCCTGTCCACGAACACGACCTGGGTGCCATCTGCGATCTTGTCAACTGGGCGATCACCCAGACGACGGCCCACTTTGCCACGGAGCCCGAGTCGATCGAGAACATGCGAGAACGCTGGCGTCAGTCCCACGAGCACTACCCGTGGCTCGTCTGCGAGATCGATGGAGCATTCGCCGGGTTCGCCAAGGGCGGGAAGTGGAACCCCCGATGCGCCTACGCATGGGCCTGCGAGACGACCGTCTATGTCCGCCCCGAGTATCATCGCAGGGGCGTCGGGCGTGCCCTCTACGAGCGTCTCTTCGCCATCCTCAGGGCCCAGGGCTATCGGACGCTGGTCGCGGGCATCACGCTCCCCAACCCGGCGTCGGTCGCCCTCCACGAGGCGATGGGCATGCACCAGGCGGGACGGTTTCCGCAGATGGGCTACAAGTTTGGGCGCTGGCACGATGTGGGCTACTGGGTCCTGCCCCTGGGCGACGGCCCGCCCGACGAGATCCGGCCCGTGTCGCACGCCATCGGATCACTGGACCAGGCCTGACGCCCCGGCGCAATCGTCGATTCCGTCCCCGAATGCCGACCGCCATCCGCTTCCCAACAACCGGGATGGCATGCCAATCAGGCTCGCATGACGACACGGACACCGCTCGGGACAGTCCCTTGCTTCAAGCATCGACGCCGGCGACGGGATGTGTCTCAGTGGGCGTTGCGATGCACGAAACCGCGGAACAGCGTGAGCCAGAGGATCTTGAGGTCGAATCCCAGCGACCAGTGGCGGATGTAGAAAAGATCGAGCTGGAGGCGCTTGCGCAGGTCGGTCTCGCCCCGCAATCCGTTGACCTGCGCCCAGCCCGTCATGCCCGCCTTGACATGCTGGCGGAGCATGTAGCCGCGCCAGTCTTCCTTGAAGCGTTCGATGAGTTCGGGACGCTCGGGACGGGGACCCACCAGCGACATCTGCCCCTTGAGCACATTCAGCAGCTGCGGCAACTCATCCAGGCTCGTCCGGCGCAGCCAGCGCCCGATCGGCGTGATCCGCGGATCGTTGCGCGTCGTCCACGCCTCACGCCCGTCACGCAGCGACGCGGGGTCCGGCCCCGACTCGTCGTCCACATGGTACATCGTGCGGAACTTGTAGATCTTGAAGGTCTCGCCGCCGAGGCTCACCCGGCGCTGCTTGAAGATGATCGGCCCGGGCCCGCTCAGACGGACCAGAACCGCGATGACGAGCATGAGCGGCGAGAACAGCACGAGCCCGCCCAGTGAACCCACGATATCGACCAGACGCTTCGTCACCCCCCCCAGCCCGTACAGCGGACACTCGCGGTAACTCAGCACGGGCATGCCCTCGAGTTCGCTGACCGCCATCCGCTGGGGCATGTACCGGAGCGGCACATCCGGGATGATGCGCACATCCAGCGCGAAACGCTCCAGACGCCTCAGCAGTTCCGGCAACTTGCTCGCCTCGCTGTTGGGCAGCGCCAGGTACACGCCGTCGACCTTGTGCTCGTCGAGCGTCTTCTCGAGGTCATCCAACCCCCCGTAGACCGGGCGGTTCAGACAGGTCTTGCGATCGCTCCTGTTCTCATGCGAGATGAAATACGCAACATTCAGGCCCGTCCAGGCGTTGCGAGTCAGCGTCCGGCAGGCGATCTGCCCCAGCCGCCCCACACCCACGACGGCCACATGGCGAAGGTTGCGCCCGCGCTTGCGGAGCCAGCGCAGCGCGAACCGCACGCCCAGACGAAGCACGCTCAGCATCGCCGTCGCAATCGCCACCAGAAGCCCGATCTGCACGCGCCCGGCGTCCAGGCTGAGCCCGCCCACCGTGACATGCGGACGAGCGGACGCACCGAGCACATCGGCCCCGATCGCCCAGAGGAACACGATCGCAAAGCCGAAGGAAAACAGCAACGCCTTGAGAAGTTGTTTCTGCTCGATCCACAGGCTCTGATTCCGCCATGGGCGATACACCCCGAACGCCCACAGCCCCAGCAGCACGATCGGCACCACCACCGGGGCAAGCGGCTGGCGCACCCACTCGACACCCAGCGCCGGGATCTCCCCTTCGACGAGCAGACGCCTCGCCCACCATGCCAGATAGCAGGCCAGAAGCACGACGCAGCCGTCGAGCATCGCAAACAGTGCCACGAAGACCTGATGGCGTTGCTTGAGCATGGTCGCGGATCCTCCGTGCCCCTGCCCGGGCCTCCCTGCCCGGGAAGGCCCGCACTGTCGCATCTCTCGGCTCCGGCGTCAAACGGACCCCGATGTCGTCAGGGACGCCAGCTCTCGCGCCACACCTCGCCCTGCCTCGGGCTGGGCAGACGCTTCCCCAGCGCCTCCAGAGCCTTGCGCTCTTCATCGGTCAGCGACGCCGGATCGGGTGGAACAATACGCACCACGGCGTACAGATCTCCCTGACTCCCATCGCTTCCTTTCAGCCCCCGCCCCCGCAGGCGGAGCTTCTGCCCGCTGGCTGTGCCGCCCGGCAGACGAAGTTCCACACGCCCGTCCAGCGTCGGCACATCGATCGTGGCGCCCAGGGTCGCCTCCACGATCGATACGGGCAGATCGAACTCCAGATCCAGCGGCTTGCCCGCGACGCGACGAAAATGCGGATGATTCCCGACCCGAATCGTCAGGATCAGATCCCGATCCAGCCCCTCCGGTCGGCGAACACGCAACTTCGCCCCATCGACCGTTCCCGGCGGAACGGTCACGCTGATCGTCTTGTCCTCGCCCCCCACCTGCAGCCGCAGGTCGATCTTCCCCCCCATGGCGGCCGTCATGAAGGAGACATGCACCTCGTGGCGCATGGGGGTCTTGGGACGATGCTGGGCTCGCGCCCGCGTGTGCGTCCGCCCGTGCGTGCCCCCGCGATTGCGGAAGAAGGTCTCGAAGACCGACCCGAAGTCGTCGAAGTCGAACTCCACCCCGCCGGCCTCGCCCCACGGCGACGCTCCGCCTGCCTCGACCCGGACACGCCCGAACTGGTCGTACTTGGCACGCTTCTCCGGATCGCTCAGCGTGTCGTACGCCTCCTGCACCTCGTTGAACTTCTCCGCGGCGTCCGGTGCCTTGTTGACATCGGGATGGTACTTGCGCGCCAGCTCGCGATAGGCCTTGCGGATCTCCTCCTCGCTGGCCGTTCGGGAGACACCCAGAATCTCGTAGTAATCGCGGTCGCTCATGGCCCGATCGTAGATCCCGCCCCGTCATGGGCGAACCTCTGACTCCATTCACCATCGTGTCGACCACACCAGACGGTGCCAGCCGTGATCAGCCCCCGTGCTCGTCCGTCGCCCCCGCGTTCTCCTGCGGCGGATCGATATTGACCAGTTTCAGGTGAAAGACGATCCTCGCCATGGGGGGCACGCCCTTCTGGAGCCACCCGCGAGCGCGAAACGCCCGCTCGGGCGGGGAGATGATCCTGCGGCTCATGCCCAGGGCCATGTCCTGCACCGTCTCCTCCCACGCCCAGTTCAGCGTGTTCTTGGCAACAGGCCAGGTCACCTCCGGCAGAATCCCGTCGTCGTCGCTGCTGGCGAACTTCTTGCCGCTGTCCCACAGCCAGCCCGTGTAGGCAAAGCGAACCGAATCGCCGTCCTTCGGATACCGCGAGAAGTCGCCCGGATAGGTCAGGATGGTCAGCCCCGTCTCGGACTGGCGGACCGCCAGCGGATAGTCCTCGCGGACCATCTCGATCCACTCGCCCTCGGGCGGCCCCCAGACCAGGTTCCCTTCCGCGTCGTAGCCGCGATCCGCAAAGGCGAGCGTCTCGCCGTCGAAGCGGATCGCGCCGGTCATCTCCATCGCCCCCAACAAATCCGTCGGATACGCGTGGCGCGATGCCCCCTCGAAGACTCCGTCGGGCGACTCCTGCAGCACGATGTCCATCGTGGCGATCATCTGCTCGCGCTTCAGGGGCGGAAACTGGTCGGGGATGATCCAGAAGCCCGCATAGGCATCGAGCCCGTCCACGAAGCGCGCAGGCTCGAAGGTGCGCAGGTGGATCCTGCCCCCGGCCTTCGACAACTGCGCAAACGACTGGCGATACGGGCGGTCCGGGGCATCGGCGCGATGAGCCTCGATGTAGAGCGCATCGGGCAGGCCCTCGATCGCCGTGTGGGCGATGTGGACCCACACCTCGGCGCTGCCATCGCCCTCGTGCTGCTGCACGGGCGCCTTCGACCGATACGACCCGACGAGCATCTCGCCGACCCGCGCGATCTCCGGGTCCGACCAGTCCGGAATCTCGAACCGCACGATCTCGCCGGGAATGTCCTTGGGAACGAACTCGATCGTCCGCTCCCCGGGCTTGACCTCGATCGGCTGGCCTTCCTGGGCAAGCGCACCGGCGCAGACAAGGCCCATCGCCGCGAGCCCTGCCATCGTGCCCCATTGCTTCCTTGTGCTCATCCGCATCGCTCCAGTTGCTGTTGCACGCCGTCCTTACGCGAGTTCCGGGAACATCCGGCAGACGGTCGCGACCAGGTCCTTGACATGCTGGGCCGACTCATCGAACAACTTCTTCTCATCCTCGGTCAGCGAGATCTCGATCACACGCTCCACTCCGCCCGTGCCCAGCAGCGCAGGCACGCCCACGAAGTATCCCCCGACCCCGTACTCGTTCTCGCAGTAGGCCGCAGACGGAATGATCCGCTTCTTGTCGCGGATGATCGCCTCGGCCATCTGGATCGTCCCGCTCGCCGGCGCGTAATAGGCGCTCGTGCCCATCAGCTTCACGATCTCCCCGCCGCCCATCTTCGCCCGCTCGACGCACGCGTGGATCTTCTCCTCGCTCAGCAGGTCCGTGATCGGAATCCCGTGCACGCTCGTCAGACGCGGCAGGGGCACCATGTCGTCCCCGTGCCCGCCCAGCAGCAGGGCGCTGATGTCCTCGACCGAGCATCCGATCTCCATCGCCAGGAACGCGCGGAATCGCGCGACATCCAGCGCCCCGGCCTGCCCGACGATCCGGTTCGTCGGAAAGCCCGTCGCCTTCCACGCCGTGTACACCATCGCGTCCAGCGGATTGCTCACCACGATCACGACCGAATCGGGCGCAAACTCGGCGATCTTCTCGCTCACGCTCTTGACGATCTTGACATTCGTCTCGATCAGGTCGTCCCGGCTCATCCCGGGTCGGCGCGGCAGGCCCGCCGTCAGCACCACGATGTCCGACCCGCCGATATCCGCATAGTCGCTCGTGCCGATGATGTTCGCATCGAACCGCTCGATGGGGGCACAACACGCCAGATCCAGCGCCTTGCCCTTGGCGACCCCCTCCTTGTCCGGAATATCCAGCAGGACGATATCCCCCAGATTCTTGATCGCCGCCCAGTGGGCACAGGTCGCACCAACATTCCCGGCACCGATGATGCTGATCTTCGGACGCTGCATGGCTCGCCGACCGCCTTTCTGTTCGGATTGTGCTTGGTGTCCGTGCGCTCCCTCGGCGCACGCACAATCGTAGACACCAGCCACGGGCTGCATCGGCTCTGCCGGCGCGTCGCATCGGTCAAACGCGACGCCGGTGCGACTATTGCCCGTTCTCAGGCCCCCGCGGTTCCGCCTCGCCCAGTTCCACGACGGGAATCTCGTCCTCGATGGGCTCACTCCGTCGGGGTGGGGGAAGACGCACCGCCTGCCCCCCTTCGATGGCCAGCGCCAGCAGGGGCTGCCCCGCCGGCAGGTCCCCGCCGAGCGGCGCGACGAGGTCCCGCTCGATCCTGCCTGTTGCGAAATCCACCTGGCGATAGACCTGCCGGGGCGTCACGACCCGCCGAGGCTCCTTGACCTTCCCGCATGGGTCGAGAAAAGACGCGATCTGGGCGCACACATCCGGATCTGGTGGAGCGCCGCCCGGCGCGCGCGCAAAGGCGCACGGCGCCCCGGCAAAGAGTTCCACACCCGTGACGGGCACAAAGAGATCGCCGACGAACCCCGAGCGGCGCAGACGCTCGACCAGTGCCGATGGATCCCGCCCCCGGAGCCGACCTTCCGCAACGACCCACTCCAGCCCCGCGTTGGCCGCACGCTCGAAAGCCACGCGCGAGTCCTCGATCAGTTCGCCTATCTGCTCTGGCAGGTCCTCGCCCCGCCAGATCTCGTGAAGGCTGCGGGCGGCGTCCCGGCAGAGGATCTCGGCCCGATCCAGCGCCAGGGGGCGTTCCTCGCCTGGAATCCGGTCCAGGTCCTCCAGAGCGTGCGTCACCGCGCTGAGCGTAATGATCGGCGCAACCGCCCTGCGCCAGCGCCTGCCCTCGCCCGTCCTGGGCAGTGCGACCGCCTTCTGTGCAAAGTCCGTCCACTGCGCCAGCAGGGCCGTCCATGTCAGCGCACGATCCGGAGCATCGCCTGACTCGACCATGCTGCAAGCCTACGGGCATCGTCCGCCCGCTATCGTCAGGGCATGGAACTGACGCCCGACGACCTGCGGATCGCCGACCGCTACAAACTGCTGATCGGGACGATCGTCCCGCGCCCCATCGCGCTGGTCTCGACCATGGACACCCATGGGCGCACGAACCTGGCCCCATTCAGTTTCTTCAACGGTGTAGGCTCGAATCCCATGACGCTCCTGTTCTGCCCTGCCAACCGTCCCGACGGCTCGATGAAGGACACCCTGCGCAACGCCCTGCCCGCGGACGAGGGGGGAACAGGAGAGTTCGTCGTCAATATACCCAGTGAGTCCATCGCCCGCCAGATGGCCTGCTGCGCCGAAGAACTCGACGCCTCCGAGAGCGAGTTCGATCTCTGCGACCTCCACGAGGCCGCGAGCGTGAGGGTCCGCCCCCCTCGGGTCGCCGAGGCCCGGGTCTGCTTCGAGTGTCAGACACTCCGGGTGATCCGGACAAACCCTGACGCGCCCGCGGGCGGAAACATCGTCATCGGGCGCGTGGTCCATGTGCATGTCGACGACGCGATCATCAACGAACGATTCCACACCGACCCGGACGCCCTGCGCCCCATCGGACGCATGGGCGGTCTGACCTACTGCCGGACCGGCGATCGATTCGAGTTGCCCATGGGACGAGCGGCTCTGGACGCGCCGATCCCTGAATCCTGAGGCTCTCTCGATATCCCCGACGCGGCCCCGCGATGCGCCGGCGGGGCGATCTCGCGGTCATCTGTCTGAAGGTGATCAGGGCTCGCCGCCGGCGTCGGAGTCTCCCGCCCGCCTGCCGTCGGCCCGTCTGGCCTTCTCGACGGGGCTGGTGCGCCAGGCCCGGAACATGGCCCTGCCGCCCCACATGAGTATCGCCAGGATCAGCCCACTGACGAGCCAGTTGCGTCCGATCTCGCCGCTCCAGTAACTCAGCACGCTGTCGATCAGTCCCTGCTGCTTTGCCTCGCCCGTCGCGAGCGTGATGACCCAGGTCAGGACCAGCAGCACAAGCCCCGCGAAGATCAGCAGGAAGCTCAGGCGGACCATGAAGCGGGCCCGCCCGGGCCACATCCAGAACGCCACGAGGCCCGCGACCAGCAGGAGCGTCTGAACGGTCGCCCGCCCCGTCGCAGGGCGGATCTCCCAGAGCTTGTGCAGCACGAAAGCGCCGATCTCGCTGAGCACGGTCAGCAGCAGCAGGCTCCAGGCCCGCTCGACGACGAACTTCTGCACCCGAAAGAGCAGGTCTCTCGCGCGCGACACTCCACCGGGCTTCCCACCCGAATCGCTCACAGTCTCCCTCGCGGAATCCTCACCGGTCATCTTGTGCATGGTACCACATGCTGCGCCTGCGTGCGCCGTACAGTCTTTGTCATGCGTGCTCTGCTCCTGCTCGTGCTCCTGATCGGCGCCTGCGAGACCAGGCGTGTCGTCCGATGGGATCCGCCCTTGGGCAGCCTGCCCGGTGCGACCAGCGGCATGCCCATCGTCGAAGACAACCGATTCAACTTCGCCGACCCGACGCGGGCACCCGAGGGCGGCATCCGCCAGGAGCTCGACGATGGGACCGTCCGCCTGTATGCCCGCTCGGCCCGCCACCTGATGAGCCACATCTACACGACGCTTGCCAACAACGAGCGGGACCTCTTCGCCGAGCAGGTGCTCAGCGAGATCACACGCCGGGAGTTCCTCGATCGCGGGCGAGATCCTCGCGAGGCCTTCGACATGCTCAAGCAGCACGAGGACGACATCCTCAGGCTCTTCGATCTCATGCCCATGGGCGAGTACACGCCGGGCGTCATCTGGAAGACGATCGGACGGGTCGGCAACAGCACTATCGTCCGCCTGGGCGTCACCGGCCCGGGCACGAGCGAGATGCGCTATACCTTCATGGACATGGCCATGGAGCACGGTAACTGGCGTCTGCGATGGTTCGGCCCATGATCGCGCCTACGGCACCAGACGAGCGCGTGTCTCATCGCCCGGCTCGATCCGCACGCGCCAGCGGGCCAGCTGCGGCACACACACACCCGCGCCTTCCTCGCAACTCGCAAACGAGAGCTCGACGACATACTCCCCGCCCGCTGCGAGCGTCCCGGCGGGAATCGATACTGCCACGGATTCCTCGACCTGTGTGATCGTGCGCTGCAGCACGATCCCCCCGCTGCCCGACAATCGCACCTGCGCCGGAAAATCCTCATTGATCGTGTGCCCCGTTGGCAGGTCGGGCACCAGTTCGAGGGTGATATCGCGCCCCGGATCGACGGGTAAAGTGACGGGTTCCCGCGCCGCGAACGCCGGCACCTGCGCTGTGCCGCCATCCAGGCCCTCGATGACAACCTCGCGCCAGGCGCGCGAGGGCACATCGACCATGACGATCCGATGGTGATTGGTGTCGGCGATCAGCAGGTGCTGCGATCCATCCTCGAATGTCACAAGGTCCATCCCGCCCGGCTCATCCAGCACCAGATCGGTCGCGGCATCCCCGCCGGCTGCGCCCACCCCGAGCCACTGCTTGATGACCCGCTCGTCCGGATTGAGGATCTTGATCTTCGAGTTGTAGGTGTCGCAGACGAGCAGGCGATCGCGCTGGTCCTGAGGCCAGACCTCGACATCCAGCGGATGCTGCAGGCGTGCCTTCGGGTACATCCCGTCCACATCGCCGAAGTCGAACAGCCCCGTCCCGATGAGCGTGCGCACCCGCCCGCCGGCACGATCGACGCCCAGATCCAGCACGCGCACGGCGCTCGTCTCGCTGTCGGCAAAGTACAGGCGGGACCCGTCGCTGGAAAGACTCAATCCCGAAGGCTGGGCCAGCTGCGCGCGCTCGGCGGGGCCGTCCACGATGTTCTCCGCCCCGGAGCCGGCGAGGAAGCGAGCCGTATTCGTCGCAAGGTCGAGCTCCCAGATCTGGTGCGTGCCCGCCATGGCGATGAAGGCCCGCTGGCCGTCGGGCGCCACCTCGATGTCCCAGGGCGAGGCCAGCGGCTGCTCCATCCCGCTGCGCCCTCCGCGACGGTCGTACCCCTGGGAGCCATCGCCCACGAGGGTCGAGACCTCGAAACGCGCCAGATCGATCGATCGAATGGCGTGGTTCTTCGTGTCGGCCACGAGCACGCGGCTGCGCCCTGCGTCCAGAGCCAGGCCCTGCTGGTCGATGGCGCGGGTGCTGTCTC
>WGEO01000020.1 GCA_015492715.1 Phycisphaerales bacterium
CGAGCGTGCTGGCCATCACGACCGCGGCGAGCGGCCTGAGTCTCTGGCTCTGGCGGTTTGCGACGCGCGTCTCACGCCGCCGGCGCCGCACACAGCACGCGATCGTCTGATCGTCGCGGGTGACCCAACAGCCGAGGATGGGCTGCTACAGCACCCGCCGACGCCCCGTCATCGGGACCTCGATCGAGGGGTCCTGCTCGGCCCACCAATGGCCGATCATGCGGTCGCCCACGACCACGCCCTCGAACCGGTACCGCTGATCGACCATTGGCGGGCCGAGCAGGACCCCTCGATCGAGGTCCCGATGACGGGGCGTCGGCGGGTGCTGTAGCAACGCAATCACGGCCCCTCCCCCGACGGCGAGCATCAGGCAACCGCCCGATGTCGGCTCCGGCGCCGGCGGCGTGAGACGCGCGTCGCAAACCGCCAGAGCCAGAGACTCAGGCCGCTCGCCGCGGTCGTGATGGCCAGCACGCTCGCCCCGGTCAGGAGCGGGTGGTTGAAGTCGTCGCGCCCGGCGTAGTCCATGGTGTGGAGCATCCAGAAGAAGTCGAAGATCCGCCAGGCGCGATTGCGCCGGGCCGAGATCTCGCCCGTGCGTGCATCGACATAGATGTGCGGGCGGCGCGGGTGATCGAGCACGACGCGCCACGCGGGCAGCGGCTTGGCGCGATACTCGATCGGTGGGTTCGCCTCGATGAGAACCGCCTCGCGAGGCTGTGCGGGGGGCGTGAAGTCATCGAGCGCCAGGCGTTCGGCCTGCTCGCGACTGACCATCGGTGCCGGTGAACCGTCCGCCAGCAGGCAGGCGATCAGATCGCCCGTCTGGTCTCGGATCTCCCAGCGCGCCCCGAGGCCGCGGTCGATGAGGGCCAGGTGCGCCACGCGCTCGCCCATCGCCAGAGCCGCCGAAGCCACGCCCTCCTGCAATCCCCGCATGATGGATGCATGGTCCATCGCCCGGTATGGCGTCATCGGCGAATCCGTCTCGCCGCGGACCGCACGGATGTCGAGGACACTGAAGACCAGCCCACCGATGCTCCATGCCAGGAGTTGCAGACAGACGAGCAGGCCGATCCATCGGTGCAGGGTGTAGATTCTCGCTCGCCATGTCATGGTCTGGTCTCCGCGCAAGGGACACGAACAGGAGGGGCGGGAAACGCTGAACGGGGGACTACAGAAAGACGATCACGCCCAGCGCCATGATCCCGCCAAGAGCGATGAGCCGCTTGACCCGCTGGACCTGTCGGTCGATGGGCAGGTCGTCCAGCGGCTGCCCGATCATCTCCGCCAGGCGGGTTCGGCGTTCGGCGATCGAACCGTGGCGCCAGGAGCCGCGCAGTTCGCTCATTCCCCCCATCGCTGCGACACGCAGGAGGGCGCCGGACATGGACTCGGCGGCCTCGATCGTCGCGGTCCGGCTTCCCGCGACCTCGCTCAGATGGCGCACCGCGAACGCATCGGCCTGCCACTCGAACCGACGGCTAACGCTCCCGAGGACCCAGACAAGCACGACGACGGTCAGCGATCCGACGCCCAGCACGAACAGCGGACCGTCGCTGTCGATCGACTCGACGCGGGCGCCGAGGGTCTCGCTGAGGCCTGCGATGATCGTGACGGGCGCGAGGATCGCCCCCGCGAGCCAGGGCATGTGACGCATGCGCACATGGGCGACCTCGTGGGCCGCGACCGCCTCGATCTCGTCGCTCTCCAGGCCCTCGAGCAGCAGATCCGTCATCAGGATGTATCGCAGGGGCGCGAGCAGGCCCATGACCGCGGCGTTGGCCATCGAGTAGTGCGTCTTCCAGAGCAGCAACTCGCGCACACGCACACGCCATCGCGAGCAGACCCGCTCGATGCGCTCGCGGACCTCTCCCGGTGCCAGCGCCTGCGTGTCCCACACGGCCCGCAGCAGGGGCGGCGTGATGCTCAGGATCACGAACACGCCCACGGCAAAGCCCGCCCCCAGCACATACTCGGCGAGCACGCCCGTGCCCATCCACGCGGGCGGGTCCGCCTCGATCAGGGAGACCACCTCGCCCCAGCCCATGATGAGCATGAGCGGCACGAGCACAAGAAGCACCTCGTGGCGCACATGGAGCAGGACATTCTCGGAGCGAGATTCGATCGGGCGGATGACGCCGCCGGCGTCGAGCACGCGCTGCATGATCGCCTCGCGCAGGCGTCGCTCGATCGGGTAGTGCGCCCACCAGCCGAGCACGAGCACGATCAGGAGCGGCAGCAGCGCGACCAGTTCGTCGATGAGCACGAGATTCCCGATCGCCAGTCGGACGGCATCGAGCCATCCCAGCGCGAGCACGCCGGCGATCTGCGCTCCCCCGGCGGCGAGGGTCGCCAGCGACCGCCAACGCTCTGCGGATCGCACGGCGCGCCGATCTCCCACACGGTCCATGCGCCGTCCGGCCCGCAGGCTCGTCAGGACGATGACCCCCGCAGCCAGGGTGACCGCCCCCAGCATGAGCAGGGCCGAGACGCCCGGATGCTCGACACCCGCATCGAGCCAGGGACGCCAGGGATCGTCGCGCGGGACGCGCACGAAGAGTGCCATGCACGCCAGGATGAGCAGGACCTGCGTCATCGGAAGCGACTGCTCCGCACGCCGCCCCCACTCATCGCGGCGCCTCGATGACGCCCAGATCGATCACGGCGCCGATCGGGAGATAGAGATCGCAGTTCAGTCGATCGCGTCCCAGCGTCGTGAAGACGACGCCCGTGCGTCCGCTGCGTGCCGCCTGGAGCAGGTCCGGTCGGCTCGGGCCGGCATAGTCGCGGCTGGATCGCTCGCGCGCGTGCAGGTGCCACTGGGCCAGGGCCGTCACGCTGTCGGCGACGAGGTCCGGCGGGGCGATGTACGCGCTGTCCGAGCCGCGCTCGCTCGATCGCGGGCGGTAGGCACGCGCGTCATATCCCCCGTCGTCCGTCGTGCGGATCAGCCCGCCGAACTCGCTGCGCTTCTCGCGCAGGTCGCCCTCGACCTCGCCGAAGACCACGCGCCGGACGCGTGCTTCGCCGACGGCCTCGTCGACCAGCAGCAGCACGAGCAGGTCGAGGCGGCTCAGGTCGTCCTGCCAGTCCTCGAGACGCTCGTCGTTGCCCCGATCCCGATGGATGCGATCGGCGCTGCGCTCGACCACACGACGCCCACCCAGACGCGAGCGAGCGAGCGACAGCAACTCGGCGCGGCTGGAAGCAAACAGGGCAGGACGATGACGATGCGCAAAGCGCAGGGGCTCCAGATGTCGCAGCGCCAGCGCACGCCGGTCCGCGTCGCTGAGCGACGCGACCGCCTCGCGAGCCTCATCCCACCACGATGCGTACTCGTCCCCACTGAGCGTGACGAGCCAGTCCAGTTCAGGCCCGCTCATGGGCACGACGCCCAACTCACGCTCGCCCCGCACCAGGGCGTCCAGCCACGGATCGTCGCCCGCGGCTCGGGCCGAGGCGATCAACTGGCGCAACTCCTCCGGCCCCGAGACCGTGAGATTCACCAGTGTCCACGCGTCCTGGCGGGTTCGGCGTGCGATCAGATCGTGCTCGCGGTCCTCGCCCTTGCTGGGCGTGGACGCGAAGACCTCGAACGCCAGAGACGCCAGCGTGCGATCCGGAAACAACTCCCGGAGGGCGCGGGCCTCGGGGCGGTCTTCGAGGGCCACTCCGCTCTTGCCACGGACCAGCGAGCGCACCAGGGCCGTCTTCGCATCGCGCCAGCCCCCCTCGCGGGCCAGGTCCACGATGCGAGCGGCGATCTCCTCGCTCGGCTCGGTGGGAAGCGCCAGAAGCAGCATCCGGCGCGTGTCCTCGGCTCCCTGTTCGTCGCTCAGCAGGGCTTCCATCGCCGCGATCCGGACCGGGGGCCACTCCCCATAATCCCAGAAGATGTCCTTGAGACGCTCCCGGGCCAGGTCGCGCGGCAGCTCGCCCGCCTCGACATCCGACCAGATCGCCCGGATCGCGCGCACACGGGCGTCCATCTTCTGGTCC
>WGEO01000021.1 GCA_015492715.1 Phycisphaerales bacterium
GCACGGCTGGGCAAGACTGCCGATGTCGTCCTTCGGGCGTCCGAGGAGGAGGCGCTCGAGCGCACCGATTTGAGAGCTTCCTGGGGCGGAGAGATTGTGATTAAGGACGTGCCCGTGGTGCGGCTGGTGCCTGTGGATGAGTGATCGCGGGCTTCTGTCCTGCCGGTCGGCTTGCCCCTCAGAAAGAGGCTCAACGCGCAAGCGTGAGCTCTCACACGCCTACACCGAACGAGTAATCGTTCGCCAACACTGGTACAGAACAGATCATCGGGCCAAAGCTCACGCTTGCGCGAAGAGCCTCTTTGCAGCGGGTGCCGAAGGGCCAGAATCGTGGAGCAAAAACAACAACCCCCGGCCCAAAGGACCGGGGGTTGAAGGAGTTGTGAAACAGTTGGAAGCCATCATTTGTCGTGCGTTGCCGCACGGCACTCCGCCGGTCAACTTCTCTTGATCGTGAAATCCTGAGTTGTTGAAGGATGTGGCGGACGAGAATGTGCTCACGTTCTCGCTGCAGATCGCTCTGCGAGAACCGGCACTAACCGGTCCTGTACGAGTCTAAGTACATCCCTTAGAAAGGAGGTGATCCAGCCGCAGGTTCTCCTACGGCTACCTTGTTACGACTTAGTCCCAGTCACCAATCTTGCCGTAGGCACGCCTGAGATGACGTGACTTTGGGCACTACCAGCTTCCATGACTTGACGGGCGGTGTGTACAAGGCTCAGGAACGTATTCACCGGAGCGTAGCTGATCTCCGATTACTAGCGATTCCGGCTTCATGCAGGCGAGTTGCAGCCTGCAATCCGAACTGGGGCGTGGTTTTTGCGATTTGCTCCACCTCGCGGTATCGCGTCGCTCTGTCCATACCATTGTAGCACGTTTGCATCCCTGGACATAAGGGCCATGATGACTTGACGTCATCCCCACCTTCCTCCGGTTTGACACCGGCAGTCTCGCTAGAGTCCCCGCCATGACGCGCTGGTAACTAGCGATAGGGGTTGCGCTCGTTAAGGGACTTAACCCGACACTTCACAGCACGAGCTGACGACAGCCATGCAGCACCTGTGTATGTTCCACCTAAAAGGCGTGGCTCAAGTTTCCAAGAGTTAATCCATACATGTCAAACCCAGGTAAGGTTCTTCGCGTTGCCTCGAATTAAGCAACATGCTCCACCGCTTGTGTGAGCCCCCGTCAATTCCTTTGAGTTTTAGCCTTGCGACCGTACTCCCCAGGCGGTGCACTTAACGGTTTTCCTTCGACCGCAAGGGCATGAGAACCCCTGCGATCTAGTGCACATCGTTTACGGCGTGGACTACCAGGGTATCTAATCCTGTTTGCTCCCCACGCTTTCGTGCCTGAGCGTCAGGACAGGCCCAGCCAGCTGCCTTCGCCATCGGCGTTCCTATCGATCTCAACGCATTTCACCGCTCCACCGATAGTTCCGCTGGCCCCTACCTGCCTCAAGATCGGCGGTTCACCCCGCAGTTCCCCGGTTGAGCCGGGGGCTTTCACGGGATGCCTGCCGATCCGCCTGCGCACCCTTTAAGCCCAGTGATTCCGATTAACGCTCGGGCCACTCGTATTACCGCGGCTGCTGGCACGAGTTTAGCCGGCCCTTCCTCTGGTCCCGATCGGTGGTTCTAGGACCTGACAGCAGTTTACACAGCGAAGCTGCTTCATCCTGCACGCGGCATTGCTCCGTCAGGCTTGCGCCCATTGCGGAAGATTCGTCGCTGCAGCCTCCCGTAGGAGTCCGGGCAGTGTCTCAGTCCCGATGCGGCGGGTCATGCTCTCACACCCGCTACCCGTCTTCGGCTTGGTAGGCCATTACCCCACCAACAACCTGATAGGACGATCGCCGCTCCCGAGGCGCCGGAGCTTTCCTCTTGCGAGCACATGGGGTATTACCGCCCGTTTCCAGACGCTATCCCCCACCTCGGGGTACGTTCGATCGCGTTCCTCGCCCTTTCGCCACTTTCTATCGTGCGACTTGCATGCATTAGCCATGCCGCCAGCGTTCAATCTGAGCCAGGATCAAACTCTTCAATTGGAGTCTGGTTGTCATCGGACGCAAAGGACGCCCGATGGACATTGCTGATCCTGACCTATACCGACCGCGAGTCTCCACGGTCGGCCGGTCGTTCCTCTCCCCGAAACACCCGAGGGTGACCGGAGAGAGCCGTCGATCGGCTCATCGACGGGGTGCTGACATTTTCTCAAAGGTGCCCCGACGCGATGCGCCGAGGCCGTTCTTCAAGCGCGAGAATGCCAGCAGGCCGGATGCTGTGACCCATCCGACCGGCGTTGATCTCAGACGATGGCTGATCTGCCAGATCTCGGCTCGCGGCCGATGCCATCGCCTCACATTCTCGCGATGCTCCCAGCTGTTCACTTGTCAAAGATGAGGCACCCGTTGGGGCGTCACGCCCCCGTGATGCCGGGCGATCGCTCGCCCATGACCGCCAACTGGCGGCAAGAGGGATAGTACCTCGCACCCGACGAGAGTCAACATCCCAGAGGCAGTTTTCTGTGCGTTTCGGTCTCCCTCGCTCCACGAGCGCATGCGATGCGCATCTGCGTCGGATCCGATCGCCTCTCCCGCCCCTCGGACACACCCACGGTCGCGACCCAGAGCACACGCCGGGCCCGCTCCTCGCGCGACCAGCAGGCGACCAGCGCCCTCGCCGAGGCTCGCAGTGTCGCACCGGTCGTCCGGATGTCGTCCACGAGCACGATGTGCGACGCACCCGACCCCAGCCGCCGACGCACCCGGAACGCCCCGGCGACATTCCGCCCTCGCTCGCTGGGTGGAACTGCCCATTGCTCCGGGCGATGAGCGCGTGTCAGCGCCCGCACGACACGCCCGCCGGACGCCCGGGCCACACTCCGTGATAGTACGAGGGTGTGATCGATCCCCCGTGCGAGGCGTCGTCGCGTGCTCGTGGGCACGGGCACGAGGGTCAGTGTCATCCGATCGAGCCCCAGGCGTGCCCGATCGCGTGCGATCCGCTCGCCGAGCAGACGCCCGAGGTCCCGTCCCGTCCGGCGCCACCGATGGAACTTCAGGTCGTGGATCGCCTCGCGCAGGGCGCCGTCATACACACCCAGGCGGATCGCGTGCGACCAGGGCAGCCGCGTGCCCCGGCAGGCCGGACACCCGTCGGCGTCTGCTTCCCATGGCCCCACGCTCGCGGCACATCGCGGGCACGCCTGCGACGGGTCCTCCGGTCGCAATCCCTCCAGGCGGGCGCGCACCTGCCAACTGTGGGCGCGCGGATCCAGCCATGTGCGCTCGAACGCGTCCCAGATCCCCGCCCTGCCCGGGGCGGGCGCATCGTCCGGCATCGTGTTCGGGGCGGGGGCATCGAGTCCCGGCGGCCAGCGGAACTCACCTTGGGAACCGTCGTCGCTCATGCGGGGTCCGGGGGCTCTGCGTGCCGCCCTTCGCCGAGATGCGTGCGAAGGAGTTCCGCACGCGCGACCCGACGGGCGCTCTGGGGCATCTCCTGCCCGCGCAGGCGCTGGAGGTGGGCGGGCTGGATCAGCAGCATCAGGTGATTCACCGTCTGCTGCGCAAGCCCGTCGAGGAGGCCCAGCACGACGCCCAGGCGAAGCAGGCTCAGCAGCGTCATCGCCTCCTCGATGCTGATCACCCGCGCGTGACGAAGCACCCCCAGGGCGCGATACACCTTGTCCTCCAGCGTCGTCCGTCGTTTCTCCAGCAGGATCCTGCGGGCTCGGCGTTCGTACTCCACGACCCGCGGCACGATCTGCTCGTGCAGTTCGACCAGCAGGTCCTGCTCGGACTTGCCCAGGGTCGTCTGGTTGGACAGCTGGAAGATGTCGCCCGTGTTCTCGCTGCCCTCGCCCGCCCAGCCGCGGATCGCCAGCGACATGTCCTCGGCGGCGTGCCGGACCTTCTCGATCTCGCCCGTCATCCGGAGCGCCGGCAGGTGCAGCATGACGCTGAATCGCACGCCGGTTCCGACATTGGTCGGGCAGGCCGTCAGGTAGCCGAAGCGGGGGTGATAGGCGTAATCGATCGTCCGCTCGATGCGGTCGTCGATCTCGTCGATGTGGGCGAACGCGCCGGTCAGGTCCAGCCCGGTGCGGATGCACTGGATCCGCAGGTGGTCCTCTTCGTTGACCATGATGCTCAGGCGTTCATCGGGCAGGGCGATCGCCACACCCCGGGGGGCATCCGGAGCCGCTTCCTGGCCGGGCAGCAGCCCCCGCACCATCTGCTTGGAGATGAGATTGCGCTCGGCCAGGAGCGTGCGGTCCAGCGGCTGGGCCTCGTGCAGGCTCACCCACATCAGTTGCTCGCTCAGGTCCGAGGCCAGCAGACGCTGTCGGCACAGGTCCAGCACCTGACGCCGATCGCTGCGCGAGGCGTGGGCCACGAAGGGCATGCCCGCGATATTGCGCGCAAGGCGGACTCTGCTGGAGAGCACGACATCACATGAGGCGCCGTCGCCCCGCAGCCACTCGGTACGGGCTCGATGGATGTCCAGGCGCCCGTGCTCGCTCATGGCCCGTCCTCCGTGGGGCCGGTCAGGCGTTCGATCTCGTCGCGGATCTCGGCGGCCCGCTCGTACTGCTCGTCCGCCAGCGCCCGCTCCAGCTCCTTGCGCAGCCTGCGGATGCGTTCGGCCTTGCGCCGCATCTGCTCGGCCGGATCGACGGGCATCCCGCTGCCTCGCCCGCCCGCAAAGGCACGACGGGGCGACTTGCCCACATGGTGCGTGCCGCCCTCGTGCGAACGCTCCAGCAGCGCGGTCAGTTCCTTGCTGAACGCGTCGTAGCACTCGGGGCAGCCCAGTTGTCCGCTGGATCGGAAGGCCTCGTAGGACAGCCCGCACGCCTCGCATCGCAGGGCCTTGGCGCTGCGTGCCGGGGCCGTGGCGAGCACGAACGAGCTGATCAGCTGGCTGATGGGGGCGTTCTGGGCCTTGGAGGCCATGCCCTGCTTCTGGGCGCAGACCTCGCACAGATGCTTCTCGATCTTCTTGCCGTTCTTGATGATGACCTCGTGGATCGTGGCCTCACGCTCGCCGCACTCGCACAGCATGGCTGTCTCCGCAGGTCGCCCGCAGAATGATAGACGCGACAGGCTCGCCCCCCGTTCCGCTCGCTATCGGCGTGATCGCACCACGATCACGGATGACCCCCCCGAAACCGAGGACAGGTCGTAGAGTACCGCGAGCACGAACAGCACCAGCCAGATGCCCGAGAGCGAGCCCCGTTCGTTGATCGCCCCGGCGTAGGCCAGCGTCGTCATCGGCATGAAGATGAACCCCAGCACGGGCCAGAGGATCGTCTCGTAGGCCCTGCCCAGATAGTCGCTGAAGATCACGACCAGGATGATGGCTAGACGGGGAAACGCCATCGCGATGAGCGTGACCAGACAGGGCATGATGGGGCCTCCCGCCCCAGCCTACACCGCGTGCCTCAGCCCAGCAAGACGCGTCCGACGACTTGCACGATGCCCCAGGCGGGGATCGCCACGACGAGATCGTCGATCAGCACGCCCCAGCCGCCCGCGATCCGCTGCAGCCCGCGGGCGGGCCAGGGCTTGAGGATGTCCAGCACGCGGAACGAGACGAACGCCACGCCGAGCAGCGCGATCGCATGCGCCCAGGACGCACCGTCGTGCGGCTGGGCGAGCGGCAGCAGCAGGAGCACCAGCGCCTGCCCCGCGGTCTCGTCGGCAACCACCTCGCTGGGGTCCTTGCGACCGAACCACGCCTCGGCAAGGTCGCCCTGATGCACGCAGACATGGCTGAACGCCAGCACGATCGCGAGCATCACCCCGTTGAACACCAGCGGGTGCTGCTGCGGGCCGGCGCCGATCGCGAGCAGCGCGAGCGCGACGAGCACGGGAGGGATCGAGCCCCAGGTGCCCGGGAATGGGCGCATGTGCCCGAGCCCGAAGGTCGTCAGCAGGAAGAAACGCGGGCGGGTGCTGGTCATGGCTGCTCCGGGGCCGCTCGCAGGCGACGGATGCCCTCGATGGTGTACGGAATCGCGCTCCAGGCGGTGACAAGGACGGCACCCCAGGCGCAGGCCAAGATGACAACGCGGGCGGTGCCCTCGTGCGGCGTCGGGGCGACGCTGAGAGTCAGAAGGATCACGGGAATGGTCAGCGACTGGACGATCATCTTGATCTTGCCCGCGGGCAGGGCGGCAAAGGACACGCCGCGACCCTCCAGCAGCCCGCGCAGCGAGGTGATGAGCAGGTCGCGTGCGAGGATGGCGACGACCATCCAGGGACTGATTCCCGAGAGCTGAAGGCGTGTCTGGGGATCCAGGTCCATGGAAAACTGGGGCCCGCTGAGCATGACGAAGGCGCCCAGGACCAGGGCCTTGTCGGCGAAGGGGTCCATGATCCTGCCGAACACGCTGACGACCCGCCATCGCCGGGCGAGGTAGCCGTCGAGCGCGTCGCTGATCGCACCGGCGATGAACAAGCCCAGGGCGACGGCCACGATCGTGCGCGCACGGGCGTCCATGCCGCGCGAGGCGTCGACGAGGCTGAGCGCGACGACGAAGGCGACGGCAAGGCCCACACGGAGCGTCGTCAGGGCATTGGGCAGGCGGGCGAGGCGCCTGCCCACGGCGGGCTGATCGTCGGCATCGGACATCGGGCGATGGTATCGCCCGCCCGCGTGCGCCCGGGCGAGGTGGGATGCATGCGGGATCGGCGTGATCGACAGCGGGGGTGCGGTTGAAGGTCGGGCGGGCCGGATCTATCCTCTTGCCCCTTCCCTCGCGGAGG
>WGEO01000022.1 GCA_015492715.1 Phycisphaerales bacterium
GTCGAGGCGGGCGAGAAGTTAGGGTTTTTACCGGGTGATCTGGAGGAGAAGGTTCATCCCTATCTGCGTCCCCTGCTGGATGCGCTGCACGACATGCTCGATTATGCGACTATCCGCAGGCTGATGGCCAGCGATGTGATCGAGATTGCGCCGCTGGCGTTCATGCGGGGCAGGACGCTCAACGGGAGCCTGATCATCCTGGACGAGGCGCAGAACACGACCGCGAGCCAGATGAAGATGTTTCTGACACGGATGGGGCACGGCTCGAAGATGATTGTGACCGGCGACATCACGCAGATCGATCTGGACGAGCCCGCGGACAGCGGGCTGATCGACGCGGCGCGTCGCCTGCGTCGGGTCGCGGGCGTGGCGTTCTGCACGCTTCAGCGCGGCGATGTCGTGCGTCATCCGCTGGTGCAGCGGATCGTCGACGCCTATGGGCAGGACGAGGGCGATGGCGGCTGAGCGAACACGCAGCGGGGCGGTCGGGCGTTCGCGCGTGCGCGGGCTTCGGCGTCCGCGCACGAGTCCCTCGGAGATCGCGTCGCGTCTGCTGCGCGAGGTGACCTCGCGTCGCGGGCTCTCGCTGCTGGGCATCGGGATCGCGACGCTGATCGCGCTGACGCTGATCGTGCAGTGGGGACGGCGGCACGAACTGCTGGCGCCGGGTCGGGTGGCGCAGCGCACGCTGGTGGCCCGGGTGTCCTTCGAGGTGGAGGACGAGGCGGCGACGACCGCCGCCCGGAGTGAGGCGCGACTTCGCGCGCCGCGCGTGTATGTCGCGCAGGACGGTGTGCTCGACGAGATCGCGGCGTCGCTGAAGAACCTGCCGCGCACGGTCGAGGCGGCGGGCCGCCTGGAGCAGATCGATCCGCAGATCGTCGAGCGGTTCGGGCTGAGCGAGGAACGGCTGGCGGCGATCAAGGCGTTGATCCGCGAGGGGAAGGTGGATCCGGCGTATGACGCCGCCGTGGATCGTCTGCGCGAGTTGCTGGAGATGAATCCGGTGCTCGATCCGGTGACCTGGCAGCAGGAGCGCCAGGCGCTGGGCGAGTTCATCGAACTTCGCGTGGGTGGGCAGTCGCGTCGGATCAGCGAGTCGATCGCGATCAACGCGGGCGATTCCCAGTCGCTGGCAGAGCGGATGCGCATGCTGGCCCGGCGGGCGCCGTTCAGCGGCGAGGTGCTCGAGGTCGTGGTCGCCCGCCTGACCCGTCAGGCGGCACCCACCTTCCGCTATGACGAGTTGGCCTCGCAGGAGGTGGCGAGCGCGGCGGCGGCGGGCGTGGGACCCGTCCGGCGACCGATCGAGGCGGGCTCCGTCATCGTGCGTGCGGGCGAGAAGGTGACGCCGGGGCTCATCGAGATGGCGCGTGCGGAGCGCCGGGCCTATGAGGAGCGCATCGGCACGCCGTGGAGCCTGTGGGTGCTCAGCGCGTCGGCGTCGCTGGCGGTGGTGGGCGGGCTTGGTGTGTATGTCTGGGCGTTCTGTCCCCGGATCCGGCGCAGTGCCGCACGCGTCGGGTGGCTGTGCGTGCTGGGCGTGCTGACGCTGGCGATCGGGGTGCACGGCACGGTGCTCAACCCGGCGTTCGTGGTGCTGCTGAGCGCTGCGCCCTCGATGCTGCTGGCGGTCGTGCTGACGCTGGCCTACGACCAGCGGTCGGCGCTTGCGATCGGGGCGGCTCATGCGCTGCTCGTGGCGCTGGCACTGCGGTTCGATCCGGCGCAGGTGCTGATCGTGCTGGCGGGTGTTGCGACGGGTGTGGCGCTCCTGCGGGAGGTGCGCGAGCGGCGCACGCTCGTGCGGATGGGCGTCTGGACGGGCGTCGTGCTCGCCCTGAGCACGGCGACGATCTCGTTCGGCGTCAAGCCCCGCCCCGTCGAGGCGATCGACGCGATGGGGTTCCTGCTGCGTGAGGTAGCCGTCGACACGGCGCTTGCGGGCTTCAGCGGGCTGCTGGTCGCGGGGCTTGCGATGTTCATGCTCCCGTGGCTCGAGCGGGCGTTCCGCATCACGACGGGGCTGACGCTGATGGAGCTTCGTGATCCGAAGCAGCCGCTGCTGCGGGAGTTGCAGCGTCGGGCGCCGGGGACCTACAACCACTCGCTGCATGTGGCGAGCATCGCCGAGGACGCCGCCGACGCGATCGGTGCGCGAAGCCTGCTGACCTATGTCGGAGCGTTGTACCACGACATCGGGAAGATGAACAAGCCCGAGTACTTCGTGGAGAACCAGAGCGGTGGCGTCTCGAAGCACGAGAAACTGAGCCCGGCGATGAGCCTGCTGGTGATCGTGGGGCATGTCAAGGATGGGGTGGAGCTGGCGCGCGAGTTCGGGCTGCCCAAGCCGCTGCATCACTTCATCGAGGCGCACCACGGCACGACGCTGGTCGAGTACTTCTACCATCGTGCCAGGACCGAGGCCGACGGCGACGAGGCGCCGACCGAGTTCGAGTATCGCTATCCGGGGCCCAAGCCGCAGACGAAGGAGTGTGCGATCCTGATGCTCGCCGATGCGGTCGAGAGCGCGACGCGCACGCTCAAGGAGCCGACACCCAGCCGCATCGACACGCTGGTGCGCGAGATCGCGACGAAGCGACTGCTGGACGGGCAGTTCGACGAGTGCGCCCTGACGCTCCGGGAACTGAACACGATCGTGGAGACGATCAGCCGGTCGGTGGCGGCGATCTACCATGGGAGAATCGCCTATCCCAAGGACCAGCGCCAGCGTGCGGCCAGAGCCCAGCGTGCGTGAGATCCTGCCCGTTATGATGATTTTGGCCTTGAGCCTACAAAAACGGCGGTCGAATGGTAGATACTTGAGCTATGAGCGACTCTGAATATACGGAGAAGTCTCCAGGTCGGTGCATCCCGATAGTTCATCCGGCCAGTGGCTGGGCATTTGTGCCCAATCCACTACCCCCCGCGATCGACGGGGGTTCTGGCGAACTTTGGCGGTTGCTGAGCGATGCAGACCGCGCGATCGGGAGGCTCGACGGGGTCGGACAGATGATTCCCAATCCCTACCTTCTCATCAGTCCTCTGCGTCGGCGCGAGGCGATCCTGTCAAGCCGAATCGAAGGGACGCAGGCGGGTGCATCGGAGCTGGTGTTGTTCGAGCTCCATCAACCGTCCCGTGGACATGCGGGTGATGTTCGGGAGGTTCACAACTACATCCGAGCCCTCGAAGAGGGCTTGGATCGTGTGCAGCATGTTCCAATCTCACTGAATCTGCTCCGGGATCTTCACCGGATTCTGCTCGATGGCGTGCGTGGACAACGAACGCGTCCCGGAGAGTTTCGGCGGGAGCAGAACTGGATTGGAGCCGAGCATAGCCCAATCACGGAAGCGCGGTACATTCCCCCTCCACCAACGGAGATGATGCAATGTCTGTATGACCTCGAGCAATTCATCAATTCGTCACCCTCATCCCTGCCACCGCTGCTGCGAATCGCGCTCGTTCATTA
>WGEO01000023.1 GCA_015492715.1 Phycisphaerales bacterium
CTCGGAGATGTGTATAAGAGACAGCCGTCACCGTCGATGTCCGCGACGCAGCCGGCGGGCGGCTCGTTCGCGTTGAACAGCAAACTCGTCGTGTTCGCGCCGCGATTGGGCACGGCAAGATCCGGCATGGTGTCGCCGTTGAAGTCCGCATCCGTCATCTGCTGCGGGTTCGCACCGGTCGTGAACATGATCGGCGCCCCGAGCACACCGCCCAGGTTCTCGAACGCGCTGACAAAGGTCAGATCGGCGTCGGCGACCGCGATGTCCATGTCACCGTCGGCGTCAAAGTCCGCGGCCACGATGTCCGCCGGGTTGCTTCCGCCCGTGGGAACGAAGGTCGGCCCGCTGAACACGCCGCCCGTGTTGGTAAAGATGTTCAGAAAGTCGCCCGACGAGAACACATCGAGGTCGCCGTCGCCATCGATATCGGCGAGCTCGACCTCGCTCTGGCGCTGACCGGGTGTTGGAATCGCCTGACTCATCGTGAAGACGCCGCCCGTGTTCATGAAGAACGCCACATCGCGGTTGTTGCGCCTCCCCACGGCGAAATCCATGTCGCCGTCACCGTCGAAGTCGCCCACATCCGCGCCGCCGGCCTCGTCGCCCACACCCACCTGCGTATTCGTGAACGCGCCGAAGCCGTTGTTCATCAGGATGTTCACGGCCATGCCCGCCCTGCTCGCGACCGCCAGATCGATATCGCCGTCGCCGTCGATATCGCCCTGCTGCAGCTCGCGTGCTCCGGCGGCGATCGCCGTATCGCCCGCGGGCGTGAAGATCCCGCCCGTATTCATGTAGATCCGCACGACGCTGCTGTTCTTGAGCGCCACGGCGATATCCATATCACCGTCGCCATCGAAATCAGCCGCCTGCATGGTATCGGCACCTGTGTTGGCACCCGTCAGATACGCCGCCGTTTCGACGAACACACCTCCCATGTTCGTGAAGATGATCACGCGATCCTGGGCCGCAGCCGTGACCGCGAGATCCACATCCCCATCGCCATCCCAGTCGCCCGCGGCGGTCCCGCCCGGACGCTGCGCCGTCGACAGATTCACCGCCGAATCGAAGGCGGGTGGTGCGGCCGCCAGTGTTCCTGCTACACCCGCGAGCGTGAGCATCGCCAGTGTTCTTCGAATAATCATGTCGTCTTCTCCACTGCGGATTGTGTGGAACCATCCCACCCATACCCCTTGCACGAGCATCGCAAGAACCTTTGCAATACCCGTGCCAAAGCAATGAACCGTGCCTCTACGCCCGAGAAGGCGATGCTGCCGGACCGGACGACCAGAGATGATCAATCACTCCTGGATGTGCGACAATATTGGCCAGCGCATCGCCACACGCCCGCAGAACCACTGCCGAGCCTGTATGAACAACGAAAGCCGGGGCCCGCAGAGGGGCGCCCGGCCTCGGAGTGGGGGCCTGGTTGTCAGTGACGAATGGGCGCTCGAATCGGAATGCGCCAGAATCCACAAGCCCTATGGACAGCCCTGCACGAACAGATCCAGGTAGAAGAAGAAATCTTCCGAATCGATGATCAGATTCGGTAGCCCGTAGTCCGAGTCCAGCGGATCCGACGAGCCGGTCAGGTCGGCCCGCGCGAGGTTCCCAGACGAGAACTGATCCAGATAGAAGAAGTAATCATCGCCGTCCACATCGCCATCCGGCACGCCGTAACTCGGATCACCCGGACTCGATGACCCTGTCAGATCGCCCCGGCAGAACACGAGACGATCCGCACCGTCCACGACGCCGTCGCCATTCAGATCGAAGAGCGTGAAGTTCGGCCCGGGCCCTGCCACGGTAAAGACGCCGTTGACCTGCCCGTCCGCATCGCATGACGAACCGTCATTGCTTGCCAGGAAGGAGTCGAACGCGGTCGGGTCCAGCCCATCGACGAACTCGTCGCCGTTGACATCGCAGCGTCGAACCTTGAATCCCACATCGGTCCAGGCATACAGCCCGTCCTTCGGGCTGGCATACACCGTTCCGAACAATGCATTGACGCGCCAGTCCGAGACATCCAGCGCATCCTCGCGATCCTTGTCGTCCCAGCGCTCCGTCAAGACCCGGACCTCACCGCTCAGCCCATTGGCGTTGTCGATGAGATCCTGGATCGCTTCCTCCACGCTGTGATGGCTGAACGGCCCGATCTCGCTGTCGATGGGCTGCTCCGGCTCGCCCGTCAACTGGGCCGCGCCGGCCATCGTCAGCGCCTCCACCAGCGTGATCGTCGTTGTATCGCTGACCGGATCCGAGACGAATCGCAGGTTGACCTCAGGATCGTACAACCCGAAGTCCGACCCCCCGAACACGCTGCTGGCGTCCTGGTATCCCGCCGCACGCTGAAAGTATCGGCTTCGCACGATCCAGGTCTCGCCCGGCTCGAACAGGTCGTCCTGGTCTCCGCCGCTCTTGCTCACGACCGTGACCTCATGACACCCGCACAGCACGAGGCTGAAGTCCTCCCCGCTGCGCTCATAGAACGGCTCGGTCCAGAAGTTCAGGTCCCAGTCCCCGCACCCGCCCGGGCCGGCCCCACTCAGCGCCGCCCGCTCGGCATCGCTCGACTCCGGAAG
>WGEO01000024.1 GCA_015492715.1 Phycisphaerales bacterium
CGAGCGTGCGACCGCTGCCGTCGGGTCCGCCCAGCACATGGGCCAAGGCGACCTCCGCCGGGCTGCGCAGCCCGGCGGAGGTCGCCTTGGCCCATGTGCTGGGCGGACCCGACGGCAGCGGTCGCACGCTCGACAACCAAGCCCGCACGCACAACATCGACCGCCTCGGCTACGACGATCAGACGCTGGGCGCGATGGAGGGCATCGAGTCCATCCGATACGAACGCGTCGCGGGCATGGTCCGCAACAACCAGTCGCCGCAGAATCAGATCGTCGGCGACCTGGGCCTGTCCGACAGCGACGACGCGTACAACAACTGGACGCTGACATTCCTCAAGGCGTCCGATCCGGCCCTGCTCGATCAGAGTTATGTCATCCGCGACTACGACGGCAGGACCCGCACGATGCTGCTGTCGGGTAACATGTCGGCGAACCCCTCGGCGGGCGACCTGTTCATCCTGCGCCCGGCGGTCGTCGGCACCGTTCGCTTCTTCGACCCGTCCGACCCGCAGACCATCCTCGCGTCCGGACCGTTCGATCCGGACGCAAACTACGCGGGCTGGACGATCACGCTGCTTGGTTCGGGCATGAACGCCGGAACAACCTACACAGTCGGGCCCGGTGCCCAGGGGGGGATGGGCCTGTTCCGGGTGACTTCGGCGATTGTCATTGACTCCGACCTTCTCCGCCCGGTCATCGGCAACACCTTCGTCCTGCGACCGCCGGATTACGGAGCGGACCTGCCGGGCGACTGGGTCCGTGAGGACGACAACCTGTCGGACGATTACGAAGAGCGTCTGTCGATCGTCAACGCCGTGATGAACACGGCGAGCGTGCGGAGCGACCTCTTTGCCGTCTGGTTCCTGCTCCACGGCTATCAGGAATCGGATGTGGAGGGGCTGGCCTCGGACGAGCCGCTCCTGCCGACGATTCAGCGGCGATTCGTGATGGTCGTGGACCGCTCCAATGTCCGCAAGAAGGGCGACAAGGCCCGGATCCTGCTCTTCCGCGAAGTCCCGCTCTAGCGTACAGACGGGTTCTCGGGGGTGGGTGTCGACGCCGGGCGGTATTCCTCCCACCTCGCCGCAGAGATGGGGCCTCCTACGATTGGCTCGATCAGGGCGTAGCTCAGCTTGGTAGAGCGCGTGGTTTGGGGCCACGAGGTCGGAGGTTCAAGTCCTCTCGCCCTGACTTTTCCCCAAGACGCATCCCGGGCGACCTCCGGCGCGTATCGCCCTGTGCATGCGTCTGCTCGCCGCTCTCATCTCACTCGTCCTCTGGACCGCCTGCCCGGCTCAGGACATGCTGCTGCATCCGGGTGGTACTCCGCCTGCGCATGGCGAGGTCCTGCCACTGGACACCGAGCCGCCACCAGAGCCCAGCCCATCGACGCTGCTTTCGCGCACGATCGGGAATCTTGGCGTGCTGGAAGGCGATGCGCTTGCCAGCCTCGCACGGCTCCGTCCGGTACTCGCACGGAGCACAGACCCCGCGGTCTCACAGGCCCGCCCGGTCCGCTCGCTGGCGATCTGGAGCAGGCGGGGCAGGCAGGTGATCGACCTGCTCCTGACGCCCGACGGGCGCCTCGTGCTGAAGGAGCGTGTCCCTTCGGGTCGCATGGCCCGCGTCGCGTTCGTGGATCGCCCGCCGATCGAGCGCCTGCTCACGCAGCCCGGGCATTACTTGGGCGCTGCTCAGGAACCCGAGGTCCCACGGGGCGAGGTCTTCGAGGTCCCGCAGCCGTACACGCCGGGCTGGGAGGTCCTGACAAGCGAGCGCATGAACGAACGCATGTTCCGGGGCATGCATGTGCGCGTGCTTCCCTCGCAGCGCGACCTCGCCGACGAGCAGTTTCTGTGTCGCCTGCCGAGCTCCTATGACCCCGCGCGTCCGCCGGGCCTGCTGGTCTGGGTCGATCCGTCGGACCTTGGAGACCCGCCCTTTGCACTCCACGCCGCGTGCGACGAGCTCAACCTCGCCATCGTCGGCGTTCGTGATGCGTCCAACGACCGCCTCGTGGTCGACCGCATGCAACTGGCCCTCGACAGTGTGGCGACGATCTGCGATCGTTTCCCGATCGACGAATCGCGGATCTATCTCACGGGCATGTCCGGGGGCGGTCGCGTCAGCAGCATGCTCTGGAGCGCGTTTCCGGACATCTTCGCGGGGGCCGTGCCCATCGTCGGGCTGAATCACTACCGCCAGGTCACGATCGCCGGCAAGCGCCTGGCCGCGGGCTTCGGGCGCCCCCGTGGAAACCAGGCGCGCCTGCTCAAGACCAGGCGTCTTGCGGTCATGACCGGCCCGCTGGACTTCAACTACGAGGAGATGAAGGAGCGTGCTCGTCAGCTCGCCGCCGACGGGTTCGCCGTCCGTTTTCTCGAATATCCCGACATGGGGCACACGATGCCGCGTCCGGATCGCTTCTTCGACGCGATCGCTTGGGTCGATGAGCCCCAGCGCCGGGCTCGCGAGGAGCGCGAGCAGCGAGCGGCGGCCTTGCTGGAGCGGGTGCGCGAACAGATCCCGCACGCGTCTCCCCGCCAGCGCCGGACCATTCGTGAGCAGCTCATCGAGGTCACGAGACTCAGCCCCTGGGGTGAGGCCGGGCGAACAGCGTTGGACTTGCTGGAGAAACTCGAACGCGAAGCGGACCGTGAGCGCTCCCGACACCCTCCCGCTTAGAACCGGAAAGTCCAGCCAACCTTGATCGTCGCCTCGCTGGTCGTGGTTCGGTAGGCCTCATCCGTGTCCAGTCCGAGGTTGTAGACGATGAACATCTCGTTGCCCGGCTGGATCTCATAGCGCAGGCGCGTATTCAGCCCCGCCTCGTCGCTCTGATTGTCCCATTGCACGAGCGTGGACCATGACAGTTGCGGCGTAAAGTCCACCCGGACGCGTGCGCTGGCGATGCGCACGCTAAATGACCCCTCGCGGAGGTCGATGTCGTTCTGGCTGTAGTTTGCGCCGACGACGAGCGAGGGGCCGGGGCGAATCTGGAATCCCCCGCCCCAGTCGCGCCGGATCCCGCTGAAGAAGCCCTCGTAACTGAAGAAGCCGCTGGCGCTGATCCAGCGGGCCTGGGTCGTCGAGGCGTTCATCGAGACGCCGATGTTGTCGTACTCGCCGACGGGGATCGTGATACCCTCGCTGATCTCGAACGGATCGACGAGACGCTCGCGGGTCACCTCCATATTGAAGCGTACGAAGTCACCGTCGGCGCTGTTGAACTCGATGGTCGGCGCCGTCCACTGAATGGTGTTGATCTCGCCGTCGAGGTCCGTGAACATGCTGTAGCGTGTCTGAAACCGGACTGATCGCAGGAAGCCAGTGCCCCCGCCCGGGCGAAGCCCAGGCGGGGGCGATAGTCGTGCCCGAGCTGGGCGAAGAAGATCCCCGCGTCCCACGGGTCCTTGTCGATGCCCACCCGTCCGCCCAGCGCGTAATCCTCGACGCGTTCCTCGTCGGCGGGGCGATCGCTCGTTGCCTGGAACCAGAGATCCCCGTCGACGACACCGCCGTCCACGAGCGTGGTGCTCCGGTAGCCGAAGTCCATCCCGACGAGTGTGTTCTGCCCGCGATCGCCGGGATTGCCGTTTGTCACGATGATGCCCAGGCTCGATTGTTCCAGGACATCGACACGGGCGCGTGCCACCATCAGGTTCTTGTCCCCCAGTTCGGGGTCGTGCTTCATCTGCACATCCAGCACGCCGAACTGCAGATTGCCCGCCCGTCCCGTGACCTTCAGGCCCGCGGCGATCTCCTTCTCCTCGCCCCGAACGATCCCGATTCGCCTGCTGAAGAAGGGCAGCGGCGACCGCCGGATCCCGCCGAAACGAAAGGTCCCCGCGTCCTGCAGGAAGAAGTCACGCTTCTCCGGGAAGAACAGCGGAAAGCGTGTGAGATTGACCTGCCGATCGTCGACCTCGGTCTCCGCGAAGTCCGTGTTGATCGTCAGCGATGCCGTGATGGAAGGGGTGACTTTGTAGAAGAGGTCGACGCCCGGCTCGAAGATCGAGTCACCATCGACGAAGTCGCTCCGGAGTGCCGCAAACGGCTTGATATCCAGGCCGAGCCCCTGTCGCAGCCCGATGACACCCTCCAGGTCGCCCGCGTCGCCCACCTCCAGGATCCCGCTGTTGCGCGACGGGCTCGCCCATCGCACGACCTCGTTCCGATCCCGGATCACGCGTTGGACATTCAGGCCCCACCGCGAGCGCGACGGATCGAAACTCAGCGTCTTGGCGGGGATCCGGATCTCCGAGACCCAGCCCTCGTCGCTGATCCGTGACCGCACATACCAGATCCCGTCCCAGTCGAACTCGGCACGCCCGTCGGTCACGATGCCGTCGCGCTTACCGCCCGCCGGCGAGACGATGAAGACGAACCCGTTGCGACGGTCCCCGAAGGTGTCGAGGACCACCGTGACATGATCGTCATTGTCCAATCTCGCGTCGCGCCGCATCTCGCGTGCGATGACCCGGGCGGGATCGCCCAGGCATCGGAGCCCGATGTAGAGATTGTCCGTATCGGCGAGCACCCGAACCTCGGTCTGCTCGCTGGGAGGCGCCCCCTCGACCGGCTCGACCTGCGTGAACTCGCGAATGACCGGGGCCCGCGACCAGGCGTTCTCATCGAATCGCCCATCGACCGTGATCCGCTCACCCTCCCCGAGGATGAGGACCTGCCCGAGCGGGCGATCCTGAGCCTGCCCGAGCCCGGCCAGGACCCCGAGGAGCAGCATGCAGGGGCGGTTCCACAAACGCATGTGCGACCTCCTGCCCCCGCCCGGATATGCGGAGGCGATGCTACGCCCGCCCCAGGCGTCCGGGCTATAGATTGCCCCACATCTCACCACATCCGACGCGTCGAAACCGGGGAAAACCATGAGCGTGCCGTACAAGACCGACCAGTTCATCTCCTGCGACCTCGCCCGCTGGGCCTGCGCCCTGCGTTTCGAAGATCTCTCGCCCGAAGCCATCGAGCGAGCCAGGCTTTTCTGGTATGACAGCCTGGGTTGTGCGCTGGGGGGCTCGCAGCAGGAAGACGCCCGCATCCTTCTGGAGCACCACAGGGCCATGGCGCCATCCTCGGACGGCCCGTGCACATGCTTCGTCTCCGGGTTTCGCACGAATCCGGTCGATGCCGCCTTCCTGAACGCCCACATGATCCGGGCCATGGACTACAACGACATCTACTGGAAGGCCGATCCCTGCCATCCCAGCGACCTCATCAGCGCACCGCTGGCCCTCTGCGAGCTGCATGATCTTTCCGGACGCGACCTCATCGTGGGCACCATCATCGCCTACGAGATCGAGATGCGACTCTGCGAGATCGGACGCCCCGGCATCCGCGAATACGGCTGGCACCACGCGACCCTCAGCGCCTTTGCCGCACCCTACGCCGCCGCCCGCATGCTGAACCTCTCCGTCGAGCAGGCCGTCCAGGCCGTGGGCATCTGCGCCAGCAGGACCTGCTGCCTGGGCGCCGTGACCGCGGGCAAGCTCACGAACATGAAGAACACGGTCGATCCGTGGGCGGCCCGCATGGCTGTCGAGAGCGCCATGCTGGCCCAGCGGGGCTACTCCGGACCCGAGCACATCTTCGACGGCAAGGAGGGGCTCTTCCATGTCTTCGGGCACAGCGTCTACGACGGCGAGCCCTGCACCTTCGACGCCGAGGCACTCGTCGCGGATCTCCCAGCCACGCCCGATGCCCACTACCGCATCCTCGACTGCGGCATGAAGTCCTTCCCCATTGAGGCGCTCAGCCACGCCCCGCTGACCGCCATGATGAAGTGCATCAAGGCGCACGACATCAAGCCCGAGGATGTCGCCGAGATCAAGGTCGAGGTGATCGCACGGGCCGCGGACATCCTGGGTGACCCCCACAAGTACCGCCCGACCAGCAAGGAGACCGCGGACCACTCGCTCCCATACTCCCTGGCCGTCGGCCTCGTCGATGGCATGGTGACGCCCAGGCAGTTCAAACAGGAACGCATCGACGACCCCGCCCTCATCCCGATCATGGACATGGTCAAGGTCGTGCCGAACGAGGATTTCGAGGAGCTCTTCCCCGAATACCAGCCCAGCCGCGTCACGATCACACTGAAGTCGGGCCAGTCCCATGCCGCACGCGTGGATGTTCCCAAGGGCGATCCGCGCGACCCGATGACCGCCGAGGAGATCGCCGTCAAGTTCAACGCTCTGGGCGCGGATGTCGTGGGGTCTCAGCGCTGCGACGAGATCGCCCAAGCCGTGCTCGCGCTCGAGAAACTGGAACGGGTCCGCGATCTGACGCGACTCATGGTCAAGGAGGAATAGCCATGCGATCCATCGTGCCCATGATCCTCATTGCCCTTGCGCTGTCGGCATGTGCCTCGACACTCGATCGGGCCCCGGTTGGCACGGCTCGCCCCGTGCCCGAACTGCAGGACGAGTTCCGGAACATCAATCGCGACGGTGTCTTCTACTTCGCGGGTGTCCCCACCAAGGAGGGCATCGACCGCCTCGCCGAGCAGGGCGTGACCCTGATCGTCAGCCTGCGCACGCCCGAGGCGATGGCCCAGGACGCCGAGCCTTTCGACGAAGAGGCCTACGCCCGCAGCAAGGGCATCGACTTCCTCTGGCTCCCGACGACACCCGAGACCCTCAGCGACGAGACCATCGACCAGTTCGCGCAGGCCCTCCGTGAACATCGCGGCAAGGCCCTCGTCCACTGCAACTCGGCCAACACCGCCGGCGGACTCTGGGCCGCCTATCTCGCCAAGAAGCGGGATCTGCCCCTGGACGAGGCGCTGGCCAGGGGACGGGCCGCGGGCCTCTCGAAGGAGAGCATGGAAGAGGCCGTCCGTCGCGTCGTCGAGGGCGAGAACGATGAACCAGACTCCTGACGCCCGCCCCGACGCATGGATGGACGCGATCGTGCGCCAATGTCGCGAGTTGTGCGAGTACGCCCGCCGGATGGTCGAGCCTCTGGATGACGCCCAGATGGTCGCCCAGCCCGTCGCCGGCGTCACGCTCAATCACCCGGCGTGGATCCTCAGCCACCTGCGCGTCTACGCGGAGCTGCTCGCAGCGATTCTCCGAGAGCAGCAGGTCGAGGACCCCATCGACCATCCCTTCGGCAGGAACTCTGCGCCGATGAGCGATCCCGGCGTGTATCTTCCCCGATCCGATCTCCTGAGTGCCTACGAGCGTGCGCACACGGACGCCTGTGATGCACTGCTCGCCGTTCCCGCGGGCGTCCTCGGTGCGCCCTGCCCCGTCGAGCGCTGGCGCCCACGCTTTCCGACCGTGGCCTACCTGCCCACCCAGTTCCTGCTCAAGCACCACGCGACCCATCTGGGCGTCATCGAGCGGCTCGACCATCCGTCGGGCGTACTCGCACAACTCGCGACATTGGCGCACGATCGCGTCCGTCCATGCGTCGTCGGGGC
>WGEO01000025.1 GCA_015492715.1 Phycisphaerales bacterium
CGCCGCCGAACTCGACGAGGCCCACGCCCAACTCCGGGCCGCAGAGGCCGAACTCGCCCTGGCGATCGAGAACCAGCGCGAGGCACGCCTCGCCCACGACCTGGCACGCGCACGCCTCGACCAGCACCTCGTGCGGGCACCCTTCGATGCCGTCGTCGTGCGCATCATCGCCCGTGAGGGCGAGACCCTCCAGGTCGGCACACCCATCGCCCTGGTCGCAGACCTGAGCGAACTCCGCATCGACATCGACCTGCCCGCGGCCTGGCTGAGCGAACTCCGCCCGGGCACGCCCTATCTCTTCCACGCAGAGGCGCCCCTCGATGCGCCCATCGTTGCTCGCCTGGACCATGTCGAGCCGATCCTCGACCCCGCGACCGCCTCGGCCCGCTGCACCTTCGTCATCGACAACGAGGCCCACCGCCTGCCCGCAGGCTTCGCCGTCATGCCCGCAACCGAGGATGACGACACACCCCACGCAGCCGGGGAGCCGCCACGCTGGCTCAGCCAGTTCTGGTCGATGGATCCCGAATGAGCACATGCCGGAGGGGGGACTCGAACCCCCACGGGTGTTACCCCGGTGGATTTTGAATCCACTGCGTCTGCCAATTCCGCCACTCCGGCGACTCCAGGATCTTCCCCCCTCCACGCCACGGGTCAAACCCGCAGCAGAATGCCCGTCTAGACTTCACGCCAACACCAGAACAGGCGGAGCACCATCCATGACACAGGCGGGCGTCACCGAACGAGAGAACAAGGTCACCATCGACGACGCGGGACCGAGCCGGAAGAAGCTCACCATCGAGATCCCGGCAGAGACCGTCGACGAGCGACTCGCAGAGAGCCTCGACACCCTCGCACTCGAGGCCCAGCTCCCCGGGTTCCGCAAGGGGCACGCCCCCCGCCAACTCCTCGAACGCAAGTTCGGCGACGCCATCCGGCGCGAGGCCAAGGAACAACTCGTCGCCAGTGCCTACTCCCGCGCCGTCGAGGACCTCAAACTCCGCGTCGTCGGCGAGCCCTTCAGCGAGACCCTCGCCGAGGTCGAACTCCAGCCCGGCAAGCCCCTCGCCTTCGAGATCGAGGTCGAGGTCGTCCCCGAGTTCGACCTCCCCGAACTCGAGGGCTTCGAGGTCCGCAAGCCCATGTATGAGGTCTCCGACGAGGAGATCCAGGCAGAGATCAGGAAACTCTGCGTCGCCGAGGGCGAACTCGAACAGCGCGACGCCCCAGAGCCCGGCGACTACCTCACCGGGCACGGCAAGATGACCGGCGCAGACGGCACCGTCCACTACGACATCGAGGGCGCCGTCGTCCAGGTCCCCGACAAGGACTCCGACGGCTCGGGCATGATCCTGGGCGTCAAGGTCGACGACTTCGCCAAGCAGATGGGCCTGCCCAGGCCCGGCGAGACATTCACCGTCAAGGTCAAGGGCCCGCCCAACCACGAGGTCGAGGCCATCCGCAACGACGACCTGACCATCGAGTTCAGGGTCGATCGCGTCGATCGCATCATCCCCGCACCCATCGAGAAGGTTCTCTCCATGTTCGCCATGGAATCCGAGGACCAGCTCCGCGAGGCGATCCGGGCAAGACTGACCCAGCGGGCACTCGTTCGCCAGCAGGCCGCCATGCGCCAGCAGATCGCCGACCAACTCCTGGAGAAGATCGAGATCGAGCTGCCCGAACGCCTCAGCGCCGCGCAGGCCGCTCGCACCCTCCAGAACAAGCGGCTCGAACTCATGTACCGCGGCATCGATCAGGGCGAGATCGAGCGTCACATGGCCGAACTTCGCGCCGCATCCGACGCCGCGGCTCAGCGCGAACTGAAGCTCTTCTTCATCCTCCATCGCGTCGCCGAGGAACTCGACATCAAGGTCAATGAGGCCGAGATCAACGCCCGCATCGCCCAACTCGCCATGGAGCAGGGCGAACGCCCCGAGAAACTCCGTCAGGAACTCATCCAGAGAAACCAGATCGGAGCCATCTACCAGCAGATCCGCGATCACAAGGCCATGGACGCCCTGCTGGAAAAAGCCAAGATCACCGAGGTCTCCCCCGAGGAGTACGAGAAGGCATCAGCCGGGGCCTGACCCCCGCGCCCGCAGCGGGACGCCCGCTCCGAAAGATCGCAACGAGCCAACCACATCCGACCCGCCGATCCTGTTCGACGGGTCGCGCTATGCGCCCACAAATCAGAACCTCGTTGTCCGCTATGCGTTGCGTGCCGGCGGATTCAGCAGCCCACATCGGGGGCACGCCACCCCGTAGTCGCTCACGGCCTCGCCCATGAGGTCATGTCCGCAGTCCCGACAGATCGCCTCGTCCAGGCGGGCCGCCACGCTGTTGATCATCACCGCGACCGTCGCGACCGCGACCCCGACGACCGGCAGCACGGGAAGCGCCGCCCAGGCGATCAGCCCGAACGCCGCGATCGACACCCCGACCAGCGCCGCAAGAGCACGCATTCGCGCCCGACGCAGCCATGCCATCGCTCCTGCCTGTCCGTGCCAGTTTCGCTTCATGGGTGAGCAAGCATAGCGGCCCGCGTGGGTTCGTCCAGCATGCGAACGGTCCTACAACTCCCGATACAGATCGATAATCTTCCTTATATCGTCCGGGGCAGGCAGTTTCTCCACCTGAATCTCGACCCCGTCCTGCCCCGCGCTGGAGATCGAGATCGTCCCCACATTCAGCAGCCGCTCCAGGAAACTCTGATCGATCTGGATATTCCGGATGTTGTCGTGCAGAACCTCGCTCGTGCTCCGGCTCAGCAGGCCCCGACGCTCGATGCTCCGCCGGGTTGTGATCACCAGCGCGTGCGACATCTTCTGAACCTTCCACACGACGAGTGCAAGGCTTGCCACGACCAGCAGCACCACGCCGGGCCAGAACAGCCAGCGCAGCGACGACTCGCGGGCAAAGAGCCCGAACCATACCACCAGCCCCAGCCCGCCCGCGATCGCCAGCACGACCCCCAGAAACAGCAGGGGGTTGGCACGCATCAGCGCCGGATGCACCACCACGACCTGCACCTCCGGCCCTGACGACGGGGGAAAGCCCGCAGCCGCCGCCCGATCCTCCGATGCCCGCCTCTGTCCTGCGTCCTGCCCGCTGCCATCTCCGTCCGGCACGATGTTCATGTCCCCGCAGTCCGGGCACTCCAACTTCGTCCCCCCGAGGGCGTCCTCGACCTCGATCGTTCGCTCGCATCGATCGCACTGGAATCGAATCACCGTCCGTCCCTCCTCGGCCCATCTGTCTTTCCCGCCAGCCGTTCACCTCGAATCATGCCCCCTCTACTACCATCCGCCCCATGCGTATCGCCCTGGTGAACTGGGCCAAGATCTGGCACGGCACACGCCGGGGCGGCGGCATCAATGGCTACACACAGGCCCTCGCCCGTGCCCTGCAACAGGCCGGTCACGAACCCGTCAGCATATCCAGCGGCACCACGCCTCCCCTCGGCCCCGCAGCTTTGTCGGGAAGACGCCTTCCCCCTTCCAGAGACTGCCACGCTCGACGGCACGCAGACTGGCACGCGATCCCCGTCTATGAGATCGTCCAGTCGCCCGTGCGGGCGCCCTCGACCTTCCAGTTCGACCGACCTGCCGACGAGATCGCCTGCGAGCCCGTCGAGCGGGCCTTTGCCGAGATCCTCGAAGACGCCCGCCCGGACCTCGTCCACTTCCAGACCCTCGAAGGGCTGACCGCCCGCTGCGTGCAGGTCGCACGCGACCGCGGTGCCCGTGTCGTCTTCAGCCTCCACAACTACCACACCATCTGCCCCCAGGTCTACCTCCTTCATCACGATCGCCACGCCTGCCTGTCCTTCGACAACGGGCACGCCTGCGTGGGCTGCCACACGCCGCCCTGGCGCATCGCAGGGCAGCGAAAGAGCCCGAGCGTCCGCCTGGATGCCATCCATCGTCGCCGACTCGAACTGCCCGTGCTGGAAGCCCCCGATCCGCGCGACCCGCACCGCGATGACACACCCTGTGCGCGCACACCCGTCACCAATGACCCGCTCCCGGAGCCTCCCTCGGACACCCCCTCCAACGACTATGCCCGCAGGCGCGCCGCCATGATCGGGGCGCTGAACCGCTGCAATCGCGTCCACGCGGTCTCGGCGTTCGTCGCCGCCAAGTTCGCGGCCATGGGCGTCGACCCCGCCCGCATCGAGACGATCCATATCGGGACACCCGTTGCCGAGATGCCCCGCCCCGCCCATCTCGCCGAGCCTTCCCATGCCGCCGATCGACCGATCCGCGTCGTCTTTCTGGGTTATCACAACCCCGCCAAGGGTCTGGACCTGCTCATCGAGGCGCTGGAACAGGCTCCTTCGGATCTGCTGTCGAGGCTGCACCTGTGCGTCCACGCCATGGGAGTCGAGCCGATCGCCCATCGCATCCGCAGGCTCGAGGCGCATCTCGCGCGTCTGACCCTGACGCCCGCCTACGAGCGCGAGGACATCCCCTGGCTTTGTGCCGGCGCCGATCTGGGCGTCGTGCCGAGCATCTGGTGGGACTGCGGCCCGCAGACGGTCCTCGAATTCCTGGCCTGCGGGGTCCCCGTGCTCGGCGCCAATCTCGGCGGAATCCCCGACTTCATCACGCCCGGCGTCAACGGCGACCTCTTCCGCGGGAACGATTCGGACGATCTGCTCCGGAAACTGGACGCGCTCGTGCGCACACCGGAGGCGATCGCGCGTCTGCGTCAGGGTGTTCGCCCACCCAAGACCATGCGCGAGCACCTCGACGAGATGCTCGACCTCTATGCCCGCGTTCTGGCGCAAAAAAAGAGGCACTGAATCGCCCTATCCTGTGGGCACCATGGACGAGACCATCGCGATCCAACAGCAGGCCCCGGTCCGTGTCGAGGCCCGGGCAAAGACCGCAATACCCCGTGTGGCCGTGGTCATCGTGACCTGGAATCGTCGCGAGGACGCGTCCAACGCACTCGCCGCCGTGGCGCGCCAGAAGGTCGATTTGGCACAACTGGATGTGGTCGTGGTCGACAATCACTCGCAGGACGGGACGATCGGCTACCTGCGAGACCGCTGGCAACCGGAGCGGATTGTCCTGAATCCCACACCCGCCGCCGACAAGCCCCGCTTCCTCATGGACGCGGCTTCGACGGGTCTGACCAACGCCGCAGGGTTCCGATCGCTGAGCCTGATCCGCAACGCGGACAACTTCGGGGGCTGCGGGGGGTTCAATACGGGTCTTTCCTATGTCTGGGATGTCCTGGAGAAGGAACGCGAGGGGCTCGATTTCGTCTGGCTCGTCGATGACGACATCGACCTGCCCGAGGATGCGCTGAGCAATCTGATTTCGTGCGCTCAGCAGGACGAGACGATCGGACTCGTCGGCTCGCGCACGGTCGATCTGGGCGATCGGGAGACGACGATCGAGACGACCGTCTACCTCGATCCGCGGACGGGTCTGATGCGCGACGAGGCCCCGCGCGGGCACCGCCTGCACGAGGCGCATCGCACATGGGCGGCGCAGGTGGGCGGTCCCAAGGGGGGGAGCGGCTACGAGGGGGTCCGCGAGGTCGATGTCGTCAGCGCCTGCAGCCTGCTGGCCCGCTGGTCCGGCGTGCGCAGGGTCGGCCTCTGGGACGCTCGCTATTTCATCTACTGCGATGATGCGGACTGGTCCGTCCGCTTTGCCCGTGCCGGCTACAAGGTCGTGCTCAACCTCGACGCGGTCGTCTATCACACGCCTTGGCACCACAAACTCACGCCCGCGCGCCTGTACTATGCGCAGCGGAACCTGCTCTGGATGCTGGTCAAGGCGGGCCTCGGGCGCCGGGTCGTTGCGCGTCGGGTGTTCTTCCTCCTGCGTGAGAGTCTCAAGGCGATGCTCATGCGTCGCCTGAGCCACGCGGAGATCACGCGTCGGGCGGTGCTGGATGCCGCCATAAATCGCGGGGGGCGACTGGACGATCCTTCCCCGAAGCCGGAGGCGATCATGGACGCCCTCGAGCGCGCAGGGGCACTCCGGCGGGATGCCCGCGTGCTGGCGACCTGTCCGCGTCGGGCGCATCGCCGTCTGTTCGCCGAGGTTCGCTCGCTCGTGGAGTCTGCATGCAGGCAGCAGGGCAGGGCGGCTCCCTCATGGGCGATGATGCTGCGCAGCGATGTTCCCGGCCCCGAACGGCGCCCGGACGAGGGCGATGTGGAGATCGTGCGGTACTCACCCAGCAGGCGGTCGCGTCTGTATCGCCAACTCAGATTCCTCCTGCATCCGCCCCGGGTCGTGCTGATCTTCGACAACGCCAACGATGTGCCGATCCTGCGCGGAGGCTGGAATCTGCACATCGACTCCAAGGACCCGTCGTCGGGTCGCCTCGAACGGGACTCGCTGCCCATCCGCCTGCGGTTTCTTGCCCGCTGGTTCCACGCGCTGCTTCGTTCGCTGGTCTTCGTCGCTAGACTGCCCCGCCCGAAGGGGCAGGATCGATACGGATAACTCCGGAGAAGCCGGCGCGAGTCGATGGGTACACGACAGACGCAGTGTGAGGGGGTGTCGCCGCCGAAGGGCTGGCCCGTGTGCGCGCGCCCGCGACGGATCGCATTCCTGGGCTGGGCGCGTCTCGCCCAGCAGGCGCGCGAGGGGTCGGGCTACAACCTGGCGGCGTCGGAACTGGCATTCGGGCTCGCCCTGAGCGGGCACCGGGTGTTCTATCTTCGTTCGGGGATGGACTACTCGCTGCGTCCCGGGATGTTCATCCGGGAGGTGTCGGACTGGCGGGGCGTGCGGTGTTTTCATCTGTTCAACAGTCCGAATCTCTCGCCGGGCCTGTTCAACTTCCGGAACATGCAGCAGGAGATGCGTTCGCCCAAGCAGGCCCGCCTGATCGTGTCGTGGCTGGACGAGCATGACATCGAACTGGTGCATGCCCACTCGCTGGAGGGGTTCGGGCTGGATGTGGTGGAGGCGATCCGGGCGAGCGGGCGCGAGGTCGTCATCACGCCGCACAACTACTGGTTCTGCTGTCCGCAGGTGGATCTGCTCTATCAGGAGCGTGAGGTCTGCATGGACTACGAGGGAGGGCGTCGGTGCGAGGGGTGCCTTGCGCCTGCGCGCCCCGGGCGGGCTCGCCTTCGCCGTCGGGTCGAGCAGAGCATGCAGCGGACTTTCGGGCCAACGGTCGGCGGCTGGGTCCGCAGCCTGACGGGTTCGCGTGCTCGCCGGCGATCGGCACGGGCGGCGCGGCGGGTGGGTCCTCCCCCCAACGGGTTCGAGCGGTTCGTCGATCCGGAGATGGGGCTCGGGTTCGCGATCGACGACGACGGGCAGGGGCTCGTGCACAACCCGGCGCCGGTGGATGAGGATGTGGAGATCGTGGCGTTGGGGCGCTCGCCCATCGACCAGAACGAGCGCTTTTTGCGACAGGATCATCACCTGACGGTCCTGAACGACTATGGACGCAGGCGGATCGCGGGGATCGAGTCGCTCTGTCGGGCGTCGATGGTGACCCCGCCGAGCCGGTTCATGGGGCGTGTGTACGAGGCGATGGGGCTCGAGCGCGAGCGGGTGTATCACCTGCGTCTGGGGCTGAGCCACTTCGATCGGGTGCATCGTCGCGTGCGTCGCTGGCCGTACTACGAGCGCCGTCCGTGGTCGGCGGGCGATCCGAGGCCGATCCGGTTCGGGTTCTTCGGCACGGTTCGGCACAACAAGGGCCTGGATGTGCTGGTGCGGGCTATCCCGATGCTGGAGCCCGAGGTTCGCCGGCGCTGCCAGTTCGAGATCCGCGCGTCGGGTCCCGACGGCCTGCACCGGCGGCGGCTCGGGGCGTATCCGGAGGTGTCGTTCCTCGGGGGGTACGATGTGCGCAATCTGGTGTCGGCGGTGGGGGAGTACGACATCGGGATCATGACGCACATCTGGTTCGAGAACTCGCCGCTGGTGCTGCTGGAACTGCTGCACGCGGGCAAGTTCGTGATCGCGTCGCGCCTGGGGGGCGTGCCCGAGTGGATCGTCGAGCCGGGCGCTCCGGGGAGCGAGGCCAACGGCGGGCTGGGCAACGGGCTGCTGTATCCGGGCGGAAGTCCGGAGGCGCTGGCGGCGGCGATCACGAGGGTCGTTCGGGGTGAGGTCGAGATTCCCAGTCCGTCGGAGGTGCACGCCGTCAGCACGCTGATCAGTTACCCGGATCATGTGCGTGAGGCGATGGATCTGTACGAGCGGCTGATCGCGGGCAGTGAGCAGGAGGTCCCCGTCGAGGTCGTGCCCAGGGCGCGTGCGCGGGCTGGATCGATGTAGCGCTCTCCCGGATCGCTATCCTTGCGGGCGGGATTGTGCATGCAAGGGGGTTCATGTCGAGGCTAGCGGCGAGACTTCCGGAGCATCTTCGAGCGATCCCGATCGCCGGCGAGGGACCCGTGCGAGTCTGCCTGATCGTCTCGCGCGAGGCGGACCCGGCGGCGGGACACCTCGTCGAGCTGAGCGATGACCGATCGGCACGGGCGTACCTCGGCGTGCTGCTCGATGCGGGCAACGGTGTGGTATCATGGCTGGAGGTGCGGGTTCAGGCGCTGAACGCGCCGGATGCGGGCACATCGAGCGAGACCTGCAATGCCATTCTGGACCGGATCTGGGACGGCTGGGTCGACGCGTTGGAACGGATCGATCCGGCGTCGCTGGTGCGTCTGGGCTTCGAGCGCACGCATCCGCGCCCCATGGCGATCGATCTCGATGCGGGGCGCCTCGTGGCCCTTGAGCGCGACGGGCAGCCGCTGACGCTGTGCACCGACGAGGGGGCGCTGCGGGAGGCGGGCCTGCCCTCGTATCGGGGGACCCTCGCCCGCTATCTCTGGGTCGAGGGCGACGCGTCCGTGTTCGTGCCCGTCAGCGACGCCTGCGAGCACACGGAGGCGACGGGGGATCTGGCGAGCGTCTGTGGTCTCGGGGAGCATGCGCTCGCGTTCAATGTGGGGTGCGGCAGGATGCTGGCCCGTCGGCTGGCACCGATCGACCTTGAGGATTACATCGACTGTCTCGGCGGCAGGTCCTGGGAGGGCCTCTGGCAGGGGGCGACGCGTTTGTCGCTCGATGCCGAGCCTGCGGGCGCGGCACGCTTCCGTCGGCACGAGGATGTCTTTCTCTATCGTCACGGGAGCTGGGGGCGACTGATCGAGGCGCTGTATCTCAAACTCCGCCTGCTGTCCCTCGCCGTGCGGGATGTGTCGGCGGTCGTCGAGTCGACTCGTCGTCCCATGCTGAATCTGTGTGCGAAGAGCTTTCGCGCGACGCTCCCGCGGGAGGTGGATGGTCTGCCCATGCTGTGGGCGGCTCGTCCGACGCTGCGCGAGCCGGGCTGTGCGGTCGAACTCGACGCGGGCGAGGGCGGGTTCTTCGTGGCGCGATCGGAGGCCATTCAGGGGGTGTATGTGCCCCCCATCGCGTCGGATGGACGGCACGGAATCGGGACGCTGCGGATTCGATCGGTCGGCGGCGACGAGGACGGGTTGTCGCTGGAGGCGACGCTGGCGCTGCAGGAACGCGTGGCGGTCGGCGGGGGCGATCGCGTGCGGCTGAGCCTGACGCTCGCGGATCGCCCGCTGACGCTGTGGGCGGAGCCGCTGGTCGAGCGTGAACTGGCATCGAGCGAGATTCGCCTGCGTGCGGTGGGTATTCGCGTGGAGGATGCCTGCGCCGCCGCACTGCGCGACAGCGAGGGGCGTTCGCTGGCGCAGGTGGCGTATCGGCTCGTGACGCCGATGAGCACGCCGTGCGACCTCTACGCCCTTGCGGTGCTGGGCACGCGGGCGTTGCTGGTGGATGAGGACACGACGCTGGCGATCGCGTTCGATGAGTTGACGAGCCTGGCGCGCCAGCTCGGCGAGGAGCACGATCCCGGCGCGGCGATCGGCAGGCGTGTCGAGCGTGTGCTGGCCTCGGACGATCGCTGGTTGTCGTCGCTGGGGCCGCAGCGTCTGGTGTTGGAGGCGGTGTCGCCGGAACGGGCGCTCGATGCGGTGCCGATGGAACTGTGGTGCGAGGTGCTGGGGCTGCTCGCGACGATGATCCCCGGCGTCGGGCCGGACTCGCTGGCGACGGGCTATGGCGACGCCCCGGCGAGTGCCCCGCACGCGATCTTCGGAGAGGTCGTCCGCACGCTCGATCTGCTGCTGGAGCGGGCACGCAGCCTGATGCTCGTGGACTGGGCGTCGAATCGGGAGATCGGCGCGGCGATTCGGCGATATCTTGTGCAGGAGGGGATCGGGGTATCCCCGACGGAATAATCAAGCCATTGGACTCATCGACGCATTCAGGAGTGGAGCGATGCGCAGGCAATCGGTCATCGGCGGGGTTCTGGCGGTCATGGCGCTCGTGCTCGGGGCGTGCAGCGGCGGGGGGGCAAAGAAGTTCCCGATCACTGTCCAGATCGACGATCGCCTGCGGGACTTCGAGGTGAGCGTGGATCTGGTCGGTGTGGCGGACGATGGTGTGGCGTACTTCAGCGATGACGGAACGAGGCGGAAGTACTTCGACCGGGAGAACACCAGCGAACGCGACAATCAGCCCGGTCGCTGGACCTTCGAGTACCGCCCCGGCGAGGAGACGACGCGGATGCTGCCCGCGACGGACCCGATCTGGAACACCTGGCTGCCCCGACGCAAGGGCGGTGCGATCAGCAAGATCGCGGTGCTCGCCCGCATCGGCAACAACGGGTTTCCGGCGCCCGTGTTCATCCCCGTCACGGGCGAGGAGGCAACGGGTGAGCCCGAGTGGATTCAGGTCACGCCCGAGCGTCTGATTCGGCGTCCCGGGCAGAACTAGC
>WGEO01000026.1 GCA_015492715.1 Phycisphaerales bacterium
GTGTAGAGGTCGCCATTGTCGAGGTCGGGGATGTTGTCGGCGATGCCGATGGAGTCCAGTTCGCTGCTGGAGGTGGTTCCGGGCCCGCCGGAGTGGATGGAGATGTGGTTGTCGTTGGGGTCGAGGGCTCGATCGTTCTTCCAGAAGTCGAACTCGACGGCGATGAGGTTCTCGCCCTCGTTGTAGCCGATGCCCCCGCCGCGCCCGAAGCTGTTGTCGTTGTGCATGGTGGCGCTGGTGTTCTGGACGACGAACGCGAAGCCGTCGGCCCCGCCGCGGGTCACATCGGAGACGCTGAAGGTGAACTCGCTGGACCAGTTGCCCAGGATGGGCTGTGGCACGGAGTACCAGATGCTGGAGATCTGGTCTTCGTCGTTGGTGATCTGGAGGGTGAGGTCCGCGTTCTGTCCCTGGGTGGCGGTATCGCCCATCATGTTGAGCATGTCGAAGTTGGAGAAATCGTCGAAGGTGAAGTCTGCCAGGGCGATGGGGCTTGCCGCGGCGAGGATGATGGCGGCGATGCGGGCGCGCTGGGATCGCGCAGGGTGCTTGGTAGTCATGGCTCCCTCTCTTTCTCGTTATGTCTTCCGTCAACAGGGATCTGCGCCCGCCGCCCGAATGGGCCTTGTGCGCAGTTCCTGCGTCTAAGGTGCCACGGATTGGGGCACATGCAAGGCGATGCGGCAAAAACTGCCGAATCTTGGCGAGGGGAATCCCTGGTGCCGGGTGAGCGATGTTTATCGGGTCTCAGGCCCGCGGGGTGTGCGGCGGGGGGATCGGTCGAAGCAGGGCGATCGCCCTCGAGCGGTCAGGGGCTTGCGGGGGACCGGATCTCGAAGGCGTCGCGTGGCAGGCGTTTGTTGTGCTCGATGCGAGTCCATGTGTACCAGATGGTGCGGGCGTTGTCGCCCTCGCCCATGATGATCTCTTCGTGGGTCGGATAGAGGACGCCCGCGAAGGTCTTGAAGTCCGAGAACTTCGTCAGCCGGCGGTAGGAACGATCATCGTCGATCGGGATCTGGATGCGTTCGGCGACGAGCCTGCCGGTCTCGGCATCGAAGAGGAGGATGCGATCCGGGGCATCGGCGGCCTTGAGCAGGACGGGACGAACGGGACGGTCGTCGAGGCGTTCGGGCGACAAGGGCTCGGCGGATTCGTAGAACTCACGCCAATCGGAGAGGATGTCGAAGACGGCGTCGAGCTGGGCCAGTCGCAGGCGTGTGCCCTCGTAGGCGCGGAAGTTGCCGTTGTTGTCGATCCAGGCGCCGTCGGGTGAGGCGACCTCGACGAGGAGTTCGCCGTTGTAGAGGAGGATCTCGAGGCGGCGCGAGGCCGGGCGCTTTTCGAAGAGGTAGACATCGGCCTGGAAGGTGTCGTCGCTCTGGCGATAGGTGCCTCTGCGGGTGCGGGACTTGACGGCGTCGAGAGCCGCGCTCCCGCCGTGGGCTTCGATGGCGCGCGCGAAGATGGCCTCGGCGGACATGAGGCGTTCGGGCTGGGCGGCGCCTGCGAGGGTCGAGGCGAGGATGGCGAGGATGGCGGCGGTAATGGATCGCATGAGCATCAGTCCTCGATGAGGGTGGTCTTGATCTGGAGGTTGCCGGTGAGCGTCCGATGGACGGGGCAGCGATCGGCGATCTCGGCGAGGCGCCGGCGCTGGGTGAGGGAGAGGTCGCCGACGAGTTCGAGTTCGACATCGATGAGGTCGATCAGGGCGGGTGCATCGTCGCAGTGCTCGCAGTCGGTCGCGTGGATACGCTGGTGGCGCAGGGCGATGGCGACCTTTTCGAGCGGCCAGCCCTTACGGTCGGCGTACATGCGGAGGGTGATCGCCTTGCAGGTTCCCAGTCCCGCGAGGAAGAGTTGATAGGGTGTGGGGCCCGTATCGGTGCCGCCGACGCTCGCGGGCTCATCGGCGACGATCTCGTGGCGCCCGGCGAGGACATGGGTCTGGTAGTGATCGCGGTCGATGCTGACGATGACGGGGGCGTCGGAGGACATGGGCTCATGATATAGTGGTGAGGGGAGGAACGATGGGCCATCGCCGGCTGGCACGATCTCGCAGGAATCGCGTCGTCGCAGGAGTGCTGGGCGGCATCGCCGAGTATCTCGGCTGGAGCGCGACGAAACTGCGGATCGCGTATGTGATCATCTCGGTGCTGTCGGCGGCGTTCCCCGGTCTTCTGGTCTACCTGGTCCTCTGGTTCCTGATGCCGCTGGAAGACGACGGCTAGCCGGCCGGCGGTGGAGGAATCGGGCATGATCCGCCGTGCTTGGCGTGGTAGTCCTGGTGGTATTCCTCGGCGCGCCAGAAGGTGTGGCCCGGCTCTTCGACCGTCGTTGCGATCGGGCGGTCGCGGAACCGCTCGCTCTGCTGCATCTTCTCGATGAACCGCCGGGCGAGTTCGCGCTGTCGGTCGTCGGCGGGGAAGATCGCCGAGCGATACTGGGTGCCGATGTCCGGTCCCTGGCGGTTGACCTGCGTGGGATCGTGGAACTGGAAGAAGCGTTCGAGGAGGTCCTCGTAGGTGACCTTCGTCGGGTCGTAGACGACCTTGACGGTCTCTGCGTGCTGTGTCGTGCCCGAGCAGACGAGTTTGTAGGTGGGGTTCTTTGCCTTGCCGCCCATGTAGCCGGACTCGGCGTCGATGACGCCCGGGACCTGCTGGAAGCGATCCTCGACGCCCCAGAAGCACCCGCCGGCGAAGTAGGCGGTCTCGGTGCGGATATCCGGGCGGGCCATGGGCGGGAGTTCCTGCCCGCGTTCGACGAACTCGAGCGAGGCGGAGTTGAGGCAGTATCGCAGGCCGGTGGGCTCGGGTCCGTCGTCGAAGACATGCCCGAGGTGTCCGGCGCAGCGGGCGCAGACGATCTCGACGCGCTTCATGCCGTAGGCGTTGTCCTCCTTGTATCGGATGTGGCGGGGATCAAAGGGCTGGAAGAAGCTGGGCCAGCCGGTGCCCGAGGTGAACTTGGCGTTGGAGTCGAAGAGGGGGAGGTTGCAGAGGCGGCAGAGGTAGATGCCTTCCTTCTTGTTGTCGAGCAGGGTGCCGCAGAACGCGGGCTCGGTGCCCTTGTTCAGCAGGATCCGGGCCTCTTCCTCGCTGAGGCGGGAGGCGAGTTCTTCGATGCGATCGCTCGAAAGCGGCGTCAGGTCGTAGCCGGCGGCGGAGTACTTGGGTGTGGTCATGGTGCTTGTCCTGAGCAGGTCGCGGGTCGGTCCGGTGGCGAGCACGAGGGTGGCAGCGAGTACGGCCGAAAGCGTCATGCTGATCCATATCAGGGATTTCATGGTGCGGCTCCGCTGGAGGGTGTATCCGATTGGTTTCGCAGCCGGTTGCGATTGGATGCTGCCAGCGAGTCTACCTGATCGTGGCTGCGCACAGGCACACGGCTTGGCGGCGTGCGGCCTGTGGGCTGGGGGGGCATTCTCAGACAAGGCGATCTTCCTTGCTGATGCCCAGCGCCGGGCGGACATCGACCTGAACGACCTGCTGCTGGAGTCGGCGTGCCTGCTCGGGGTCGGCGTAGTCGCTGTGGCATGCGGCCTTGGCCCTGTCTGCGCCGACGGCCTTCTTCGTCTTGCTCGCGAGGCGGTGGATCTCCTCGGGGCTGAGCACGCCGCGGGATTCGAGGATCTTCTGCTGCTCGGGGGTCAGCGCGGGGGAGCGGAGGGGTCGATCGCGTCTGAAGTGCTCGTCCTTGCCCGAGGCGAAGTCCTGGATCTCCTTGCTGATGCGTACGGAGCACCAGTCGTGCCCGCACATGGCGCAGAAGTCGGTATCGACATCGAGGTCCTCGTCGTGGTAGGCGCGGGCGGTATCCGGATCGAAGGACAAGTCGAAGTGCTTCTGCCAGTTCAGAGCGGCGCGGGCGCGCGTCAGGTCGTCGTCCCAGTCGCGCGTGTGCGGGATGCCCAGGGCAACATCGGCGGCGTGGGCGGCGATCTTGTACGCCACGCATCCCTGCTTGACATCGTCCTTTCTCGGCAGGCCCAGGTGCTCCTTGGGCGTGACATAGCAGAGCATGGAGGCGCCGTGATAGGCGATCGCGGTGGCGCCGATGCAGCTGGTGATGTGGTCGTAGCCGGGGAACACATCGGTTACGAGCGGGCCCAGGACATAGAACGGGGCGCCGTGGCAGAGTCGGCGCTGGAGTTTGGCGTTGTACTCGATCTGGTCGAAGGGGATGTGTCCGGGGCCCTCGATCATGACCTGCACGCCGCGCGCCCACGCACGCTCGGTCAGTTCGCCCAGGGTCTCGAGCTCGGCGAGCTGGGCGTCGTCGGTCGCGTCTGCGAGCCCACCCGGGCGGAGTCCGTCGCCGATGCTGAAGGTGATGTCGTATCGGCGGAGCAGGTCGCAGATATCGTCCCACATGTCGTACATGAGGTTCTCGCGGCCGTTGTCGAGCATCCACTTGGCCAGGAGCGACCCGCCTCGGCTGACGATCCCGATGAGGCGGTTCTTCACATACTTCAGGTGTGCCCGACGCACGCCCGCGTGGATGGTGAAGTAGTCCACGCCCTGCTCGGCCTGCTTGACGAGCGTGTCCATGACGACCTTTTCGTCGAGGTCTTCGAGCCTTCGCCCGATGATCATGGAATAGATGGGCACGGTGCCGATGGGCACGGTCGAGTGCTCGCAGAACGCGGTCCGGCAGGCGTCGAGGTCGCCTCCCGTGGAAAGGTCCATGACGGTGTCGGCGCCCCAGCGGATCGCCCAGTCGAGTTTCTCGAGTTCCTCGTCCATGCCGCTGGACACGGGGCTTGCGCCCATGTTGGCGTTGATCTTGGTTCGGCTCGCGCGTCCGATGGCCATCGGGTCGAGCCTGTGGCGGAGGTGGTTGCGATTGGCGGGGATGACCATGCGCCCGGCGGCGACCTCGTCGCGCACCTGCTCCGGCGTGAGATGCCCCTCGCGCTGGGCGACACGGCGCATCTCGGGCGTGACGATGCCCAGACGGGCGTGCTCGAGTTGGGTCACGGGTGTGAAGCCCGCGGGCGCCACGGCGCGGATGAAGGGCGCGATGTCGGCTTTGTTGTGTCCGGCGCATGCGCGTGCGTGGTCGGGTCCGGGCTCGATCTTCCAGCCGGGAGGCAGGAAGTCCCACGCGGTATAGGGGCTGGGCGCTGGCATGCCCGGCGTATCCGGGCTGGAGAAGGCGAGCGGGCCGCCGATCTGGGGTGCGTTGGCAAAGGAGCCGGGCGTGGTGACGCCGGCAGAGCCGGGGTTGCCTGCGCCGCGCGTGGGCACGGCGAATCTTTCTGTCGGGCGTGTGGCGCCCGGGTTTGGTGCGAGTTCGTAGACCTTGTGCATGTCGCGATCCCTCCGCCGGCATGACCCGGATCAGGTGCTGCGGGTGCGTCTCAGCCCGGGCTCACGGGTGGCCCGGGCGCCCCGTGCGAATCAGGAGAGTGTAGCGGATGGGCGAAGGCGGAGGCGCCACTCGAGCATCCAGCAGTAGAGGACGGGGACGACGAACCATGTGATCGAGGCGACGACCATCCCGCCGAAGGTCGGGATCGCCATGGGCACCATGATGTCCGAGCCCCTGCCGGTGCTTGTGAGCACGGGCAGGAGGGCGAGGATGGTGGTGGCGCTGGTCATGACGGCGGCGCGGATGCGTTCGCGTCCACCGATCACGACGCAGCGACGGATCTCGTCGATGGTGGCGGGTTTGCGTTCGTCGAGGATCTGGCGGATGCGTGTGGCCATGATGACGCCGTTGTCCGTGGCGATGCCGAACAGCGCGAGGAATCCCACCCAGACGGCGACGGAGAGGTTGTAGGGTCTGATGCGGAACAGCTCGCGGAGATTGACGCCCAGCAGGTCGACATCAAGGAACCAGTCCTGGGCATAGAGCCAGAGCATGAGAAACCCACCGCCCCACGCGACGAAGACGGCACTGAAGACCATGAGCGTCACGCTGACCTGTCGGAACTGCAGGTACAGGAGGAGGAAGATGACGGCGAGAGAGACGGGCAGGACGATGGCCAGACGGCGCGCGGCGCGGACCTGATTCTCGTAACTGCCGGCGAAGCGGAAACTGACACCCGCGGGCACGACCAGCTCACCCGAGGCGATCTTGTCCTCGATGTACGCGCGCGCCTGGTTGACACAGTCGACCTCCGCAACCCCGGGCTGCTTGTCGAAGAGCACATAGGCGACGAGGAAGGTGTTCTCGCTCTTGATGGTCTGCGGGCCGCGCCGATATTCGATCGTCGCCAGTTCCGCGAGGGGGACCTGGGCTCCGTCGGGCGTGGGGATGAGGATGTCGTCGAGGGTCTCGGGCTGATCGCGGAGTTCGCGGAGGTATCGCACGCGAACGGGATAGCGTTCGCGTCCCTCGACGGTCATGGTCAGGGGGCGCCCGCCGATGGCCACCTCGATGACCTGCTGGACATCGGCGATGCGCAGGCCGTAGCGGGCGATCCGCTCGCGATCGATGTCGATCTCGAGATAGGGCTTGCCCACGACGCGATCGGCAAAGACGGCGTCGGGCACGACCGCGGGCACCTGCTTGAGCAGACGCTCGAGTTCGAGGGCGAAGGACTCGATGGTCTGCAGGTCGGGCCCATAGACCTTGATGCCCATGGGGGCGCGGAATCCTGACTGGAGCATGACGATCCGGGTCTCGATGGGCTGGAGTTTCGGCGCGCTGGTCACGCCCGGCATGCGGGCGGCGGCCTCGATCGCATTCCAGATATCCTGGGGTGTCCGGATCTCGTCGCGCCACTGGCGATAGGGGCGCCCGTCCGGATCCTCGATCAGGTTCCCATCTTCATCACGGACGAACTCTTCGTGTTCCTCGTCGTAGCGGAAGGTCAGGCGTCGGCCGGCCTCGTCGGTGATGTACTCGCTCTTGTACTGGATGATAGTCTCGACCATCGAGATGGGCGCGGGGTCCAGCGGGCTGTCGACGCGCCCGATCTTGCCCACGGCAAGTTCGACCTCCGGCACACTCAGGATGCGTCGGTCGAGCTCCTTGAGGATGTCCGTCGCCTCGCCGATCGAGGCGTGCGGCATGGTCGTGGGCATGTAGAGGAATGCTCCCTCATCGAGCGATGGCATGAACTCGCTGCCCAGCCCGGGCAGGGCGTGCGCGATGGCGACGACCTCCGGATCACTCCGGATGAAATCCGGCAACCACCCCCAGACGCGATCGAACCCGAGCCAGACGGTGCCTCCCAGCAGGACGACGGCCAGGGCGGGCACCAGCGAGACGCCCTTGTGGCGCAGGGCCCAGGCAAGCACGGGAGGAAATGCGAGGCGCACGAGCCAGAAGGCCAGCAGCAGCCCCCCGACGATCACGGCGATGAAGACGGCATTGGCGATGACGCCCGCCTCCGGCCCGATGGGCTCCCACGCACGAGCGAGGGCCACGAGCACCAGCACCACGGCCACGATATTGGCAGCCCAGCGGAAGCCCCGGAGCGCCATCTCCGGCAGGACCTCACGCAGGAGCGCATAGGCGCCTAGTGCTCCGACAGCTGCGGCGATGATGGGTGAAGCGACGAACCACAACACGGCGGCCGCGATGAGCAGGAGTGATCCGGTCAGGATGCTTGTCCGTCGTCGCGACATCCGCAGCCCCATGAGCAGATGGGCGGCGGCGGGCAGAACGGTCAGCGCCAGCAGGATCGACGCGATGAGGGCGAAGGTCTTGGTGAAGGCCAGCGGCTTGAAGAGTTTGCCCTCTGCCGCCTGCATCGCGAAGACCGGCAGGAAGCCGACGACGGTCGTCGCGACGGCGGTCAGGACCGCCGAGCCGACCTCCGACGAAGCGCGATAGATGACCTCGAGCGGGGGTGTGTCGTCGTCCGCCTCGTCCAGGCGCCGGAGGATGTTCTCGCTGAGCACGATCCCCATGTCCACGATCGTGCCGATGGCGATGGCGATGCCCGACAGGGCGACGATGTTGGCATCGACATGGAAGACCTTCATGGCGATGAAGGTGAGCAGGACGGTCATGGGCAGCATGGCGCTGATGAGGAGGCTCGACCGCAGGTGCATGACCATGAGCACGACCACGATGATCGTGACCAGCACCTGCTGCTCGATGGCGCTGTTGAGCGTCTGGAGCGTCTCGCGGATGAGACCGGAGCGGTCATAGAAGGGCACGATCGTGACGCGGCTTTGCGTGCCGTCCTCCAGCGTTCTCGTGGGCAGGCCGGGCGCGATCTCGCGGATCTTGTCCTTGACCCGCTGGATCGTCGCCATGGGGTTCTCCCCGAATCGAACGACGACGACCCCCCCGACGGCCTCGGCGCCGCCCTTGGTCAGCACGCCGCGACGCAGTGCGGGGCCGGTCGTGACCCTGGCGATGTCGCGGATCAGGATGGGCTGATTGTTGCGATGGGTGATCGCGGTCTGCTCGATGTCGTCGATGCTCTTGAGAAAGCCCAGCCCGCGCACGATGTACTCGGCCCGGTTGATCTCGATCGTGCGCGCGCCGACATCGAGATTGCTCTTGCGCACTGCATCGATGACCTGGGCCAGGGAGATCCCGGCTGCGCGCATGGCGTCGGGATCCACATCGATCTGATACTCGCGCACGAAGCCGCCGATGGAGGCGACCTCGCTGACGCCCTGCACGCTCGCCAGCTGGTAGCGAACGATGGAGTCCTGGATGGTCCGCAGCTCGTCCGGATCCCAGCCGCCGACGGGGTTGCCGTCCTCGTCGCGCCCTTCGAGCGTGTACCAGAAGACCTGTCCCAGCGCGGTCGCGTCGGGTCCCAGCGCGGGGCTGACGCCCGGGGGGAGGGTGCCCGCGGGGAGTGAACTGAGTTTCTCGAGCACGCGCGAACGCGACCAATAGAACTCGACGCCCTCCTCGAAGACGACATAGATCATGGAGAACCCGAACATCGAGTAGCTGCGAATGTCCTTGACGCCCGGGATTCCCAGCAGCGCGACGGTCAGCGGATAGGAGATCTGGTCGTCGACATCCTGCGGGCTGCGTCCGCTCCACTCGGTGAACACGATCTGCTGGTTCTCGCCGATGTCGGGGATGGCATCCACGGGCACGGGATCGCGCTCGATGCCCGCGATGCTCCACTCGAACGGGGCGACGAGCACGCCCCAGCCCAGAAGCACGCCAAGCACCACAGCCACGATCAACTTCTGCTCGAGGCAGACACGGATGAGTCGGCTGACCGGTCCGGATGGTCCTGCCTGATCAGTCATCGTCGTCCCCCTTGCTCGCGGCGATGGTGGCACGCACCTCGCCGCAACGCAGCATCGATGCACCGAAGTACGGATTCAGGATCTCGTCACCGACCTGAAGCCAGTCGGCTCCCTCGAAGTCGAAGGCCATCGGGCAATGGGTGATCTGCAGGTCGCCCACGGGCGAACCGACCTCGTGCAAGAGTGCAATCAGGGCATCACTCAATCCCTGGAAGCGACCGCGGGCCTCGTCCAGGGATGCCGGCTCTCCATCCTCTGTCGCAAGGGCGCGCAGCGCGTTGAGGCGCTCGGATGCAACGCCCTGGAGCAGGCCCCGGGGCAGGCGTGCGATGTTCGCGCTCACCTCTTCCAGAGCGGCCTGCGCCGAGGACAGATCGTCGCCCGCAAGCGCCCGCTGAACCTCGAGATAGGTCTCGACGACGGGCGCGAGCGCATCACGGAAGACCGCCGGCACCGCCATTGCCGGCGCCTGCTTCGCCTCACCCCCCGCGTGTCCGCCGTGGGCGCCGTGCCCCGGCGCCCCTGCCCCACCCTCGGGGGACATCATGCTGGGCTTTCCGCCGATCTGCATGGCGCTGTCCACGCGGAACGCGCCCTTGACCACGACCTCCTCGCCCTCGTCGAGGCCATCACGCACGATGTAGAAGTCTCCTGCGCGAGGTCCCAGCACGACCTCCCGCAGTTCGTAGGTCGGCTCGTCGGCGTCGGGATCACGCACATACACGATCGAGCGCACACCCGTGAACAGCACGGCGCTGCGCGGCACGACGACCGGCGGCTCGCTCTCCTCCGGCGTGCCCGCATCGATCAGTGTCTCGGCGGGCACGAGATCCATCCCACAGATCTCACACACGCCGGCCTCGTCATGGACGACAGTCGGGTGCATCGGCCCGACCCACTTGCCCGCCATCTCATCTCCCAACAACGGGCCGTCGGGACCGACCCTGGTACGGACGACCGCCGAGGCAAACATCCCCGGCTTCAGACGCATGTCCCTGTTCTCGACCGCCACCCGTACCGCCGCGGTCCGCGTGCGCTCGTCGACGATCGGCTCGATGAATGAGATCCGTCCCTCGAACTCCTCTCCGGGATGAGCCTCGACGCGGAACGATACCCGCTGTCCCCAGCGCAGCATGGGCAGTTGTGACTCGTACGCCTCCAGATCCAGCCACAGATGCGTCAGGTCGGCGACCGTCGCGATGGGCGTGCCCGTCTGTACATAGTCGCCCTCACGCACGCCCAGATGCGTCACGATCCCGCCGATGGGCGCGAAGATCGTCAGGCGATCGCCCTCGTGCTCGCCCTCCTCGACGCTCCGGATCTGCTCCTCGCTGAGCCCGTAGAGGCGGAGTTTCTCGCGGGCCGCGTGCAGCGTGTCCAGCGTGGCCCGGCGCACAAGTTCGCTCGCGTCGCCGACCTCGTCGGCGGCGAGTCTGGCCTGCCGGAGTTCCTCGAACGCGCTGAGCAACTCGGGGCTGTAGACCTCCGCGAGGTGGTCGCCCCGCCCGACCGGAACCCCCACGAAGTTCACGAAGAGGCGTTCGATCCGAGCCGGGAAGTACGCGCTCAGGCGTGCGACCACCGTCTCGTCATAGGTGACCTTGCCATACAGCCGGACCTGCGCCTCGGGGAAGAACCGCGCAGCCGGTGCCGTCCGGATGTCGGCAAGCGCACGGGCCTCCTCCGTGATCGACAGCGCCGTTGTCCGGACATCCGCTCCCTCGCGCACGGGAATCAGGTCCATGTGGCAGATGGGGCACTTGGCGTTCGGGTCCTTCAGCCGCACGCTCGGATGCATCGAGCAGGTGTACCACTGCTCGCCCTCGGTCGTGCTGGTCGGCTCGCCGGACGCACCCGCCGTCGGGGCGGACTCGGGCTTCTCGGGCAGGGCCGCCCGATAGCCGATGATGAACGCCAGCACGATCAGCGCCAGAGCGATCCATGCGCCGAGCGTGCGGGCAACGAATGAGATGAGTCGTCGAACGACTCGCAGCAGGGCACTCATCGCATGTCCTCCGTCGTGGTGTCCGTGGGCATCGTGTCGGTTGCCTCGATGGGCTCGCCCATGAGTTCATCCAGTCGGGCGCGGGCGCTCCGCTCATCGGCGCGTGCCCGCTCCAGGGCGATCTGAAACTCCAGCAGCGTGCGCTCGGCATCGAGCAGATCCAGGAAGCTGGCCTGCCCCGTCCGAAACGCTCCCAGCGATGCCCGGAGCGACTCTTCGGCCTTGGGAATCAGGGTGTCGCGGTACAGCTCAATCCGCCGTCGTGCATCGCGAGTCGCGAAGTGTGCCCTCGTGATCTGGGCCGCGATGCGATCTTCGGTCGAGGCCCGTTCACCCGCCACCGCAAGGCGCTGCGCCAGCGCTTCCTGCCTGCGGGCTCGCTCCTTGTCCAGCCATACGGGAAGACTGATACCCAGCATGAGCATGATCGGGTCGTCGCCGCTCTCGCTCACGGACGGGTTCTGCGCCTCATCCGTGATGATGTAGTCCACGCCGAGCGTGAAGTCGGGCATCGACTCCAGACGGGCCACCTCCTGTCGGGCGCGTGCCTCACGCTCGCGTTGTTCCAGCACGCGCAGATCGGCATTCCGCTCCTTTGCGCGCGCGATCAGGTCCGCGGCCTCGGGCAGTGCCCCATCTGCGTCCGCCATGACGATCACGCCGATGGGAGCGTCCGCCTCGCGATGGAGAACCTCGTTGACCTCACCCACGAGCGCCGGTCGCATGTCGCGTAACTGACGAAGCCTGTCCTCGAGCTGGCCCAATGAGACCTGCACGCGCACGAGGTCCGGGTGCGAGCCCGTACCGACGCGATAGCGGGCTCGGACCACATCCTCGAACGAGGCGAGCAGATCCAGATTCTCGCGCGTGATCGCAGTGGCAGCGTCGAGATAGGCCAACTCGCTGGCCCGCTCGATGACCTGTCTGCGGACCCGCAGGCGGACGCCCTCGAACGCCTCCAACCGGGCAAGAGCCATCCGCGAGGCCGCATCGCCCCGCGCACGCAGCAGCCCGGGCCACGGAATGCCCTGCCGCACGCCGATCCGTGCCTGCTGGGCACCCGTGCGTGTCTCGATCTCGTCCAGAAAGACGCCCAGGCTCACGCTCGGATCGGGCAGGGCCTCGACCTGCGGCACGCGTGCGGCCGCCGCACGGTACCGCTGGTAGGCACGCTCGATCTCCGGGCTTCGCTCGAGCGCAAGACGGACCAGACGCTCGACCTCCACGGATTCTCCCAGATCGACACCCTGTGTGGGGGGGGGACAACGCTCCGCGGGCGTGCGCAGTGGGCGACGGATCGCCTGCGCATCGCGTGTTCCCGCACCCGGCTCCCAGTTTGCCCATTCGTCCATCGGCGAGGCACAGCCGACGAGCACCGACGCCGCGCTCATGCCGCCGAACAGCATCAACCACCGTTGCATCCAGATTCTCCACGGACCACCATGTGCGCCGGGTGCGCACCGGAACCCGCGCGCCGATCACGCTCGGCGCGCACCGTCGCTGTGGGCCGTGGTGTCTATGTTCGCCAGTTGCAGGTGCGGGCGCGGATCGCCCGATGACCCGCCTGCAGCCCGACATCCTTGGCGAGGGCGAGGACCGCCGGAGCAAGCGCATCCACCGGCGTCCGGATCACGACCACGCCGGGCGAGGTCACAACCGCCCGCAGAGACTCGTGCGAGCGAGTGGGCAGTGGCGCCGTCGGGCGGGGCTCCGGCTCATCGGGCATCCGCGCGCCGCACTGGCACGCCCCGCCGCTCCGCTCGCAGACGACCCGCTCGATGTGCTGCCCGCAGCAGGTCGTCTCCACGACGACCTCGTGGCACGAGGTGTCGCCGCATGCCCGATCGCGCGCGGGCTCGACCGCGGCATGTCCCAGCGGGACCTGCGCAAGAACCACGATCAGCATGGCGAACAGGCGTGCCACCATCGATAGAAACATCGTATCACCGCGCACTATTCATTGCGGGCATCTGTGTCGGAATCTGCCCGCCCGCGTCCGAGAACCACGCCCGCCACCTCACCCCGCCATTTCGGCAGGGTCACGGGGCTGTCGAACGGCCCAGACCGCCCGAATCAGGGCATATCGTTGGCACGCAGATTGTTCCTGCCCTTCAGAGGGACGCCATCGGCGACCCGGAGAGGATCAGACCCCATGCCCATGCGTCTCGGCGTGCTCGCCTATCCCGCCTTCGTGCTCATGATCCAGATGACACGCCCCTCGGCGGTTCCCGCATTCGAGCGCGTCCATGCCTACGACGAGCCCTCCAGCCGACGCCCGGCCTCGCTCGAAGTCCCCCACAAGGCCGTCGCGAGGGCCGTCCGCAAGGGCCTGCTCGTCCCCGTCGGCGACGGACGGTACTACCTCGACCGTGAAGCCGTCCGGCGTGCCGACCGCCGGAACCTGACCCTCATGCTCGCCTCGGGCGTCGTCATGATCCCCCTGCTCTGGCTGCTGCTGTAAGCCAAACAGCCCCGCCCCGCAAGGAGCACACGGGGCAGTGCCCCGGGTTCGTCTGGGAATGTACGAGCCGAACAGGAAGACTCAGCAGCCTTGGGCGAACAGGTCGAGGTACTGGAAGAAGTCGTCCGCGTCGCAGTCGCCGTCGCCGTCCTGATCGCACACTTCAAAGGTGCCGTTGGCAAAGGCGTCGAGGTACGCGAAGAAGTCGTCGGCGTCCGCATCCCCGTCGCCGTCAAGATCGGCAGCGCAGAAATCGCCCGCCAGCGGCGAACGCCACCCGCCGCGTCCGTATGTGCCGGCGGTGATGGTACGGGTCGTGAAGTCGATGGCGAGGTCGCCGATGTTGACATTGGGCAGGTCGTCGGCGTCCTTGATCCAGGTGATGCCGCCGTCGAGCGAGACATACACACCGTGTCCGGACCCGACATACAGCGTGTGCGGATCCTGGGTCCAGTCGACCTCCAGCGCACGGGCGCTGACCCCCTCGGGCAGATCGCCCGTGACGCTCACCCAGTTGTCCCCGCCGTCCTCGGTGTAGAAGACGCGCGACCCGGTGCTGTTGTAGAAGCTCACATAGACGATATTGAAGTCGCTCGGACTGATGAAGATGTCGCTGACGGAACCGCCCGGCAGGCCGTCGGAAAGATTCGTCCAGGTCGCTCCGTCGTCGACCGTCCGCCAGATCCCGCCGCGGTTGTTGCCCGCATAGATGACATTGCTGAAGTCTCTGGCAACCGCGATGGCGTTGATGGTTCCGCCGTCGGCGATCTCGTCCGTGCTGATCGCCGTCCAGGTCGCGTCCGTGTCGGCGTTGTGCGTTCGCCAGATGCGATTCGTCCCGCCCAGGAGTGTGCGTGCGTCGTTGGGGTCCATCACGAGCGGCGCGATGAAGTTCTTCGGATCCCCGCCCCACGGACCGGAGATGTAGGTCGCTCCGCCGTTCTCGAGGCGATACACCGAGAGGTAGACATAGGTCACATACTGACGCACATCCGGCTCGTTGAAGTCGTACGCGGCAAAGCCGCCGTCGCCCGCGAGGATCTGCGGCCAGTCGGGATCGTCGATCATCCGCTCGACGGTGCCGTTGTCCTGCGTGCCCCCGATGACGCGGTTGGGATCGACCGGATGCAGCGCGATGTTGTAGTTCTGCGTCACGGTCAGCGTGGCGTTGGTGTTGATCCAGGTCCCGCCGTTATCCACGCTCTTCCACACGCCGCCATCGTTGCCCAGCCAGATGATGCCCGTCGGGCCGAAGGTCAGGAAGTGCTGGTCGGGATGGACCTGGCTCGTGCCCAGGGCGCCGAAGGTGATGTCCGTCCAGGTCTGCCCGCCGTCGGTCGATCGCGTCACGCCGGCCTCGCCGTAGGTCGGGAACACGCCGCCCGCGTAGACCGTGTTCGGGTCGGTCGGATCGACGGAGACGAAGCAGTCGTACCACGCCTGCGGGCGGGCGAAGTTCGGCGCGTTGACCAGTTCCGACCAGGTGTCGCCGCCATTGTCCGTGCGGTAGGTCCCGAGCACATCCCCCCCACTGGTGAACGCGGCGTAGAGGCGATTCGGATCGCTCCTGCTGATCGCCAGCACGATCCGTCCGAAGCCGCTCTCGGGCAGCCCGTCGGTCAGTTTCGTGAAGCTCGTGCCCAAGTCGGTCGAGCGATAGATGCCGTCACCCGCGAGAGCCACATACAGAATGCCCGGGTTGGTCGGGTGGATCTGCAGACTCGAGGCATTGCCGGCAAGCGTCGTCGTCCAGCTCAGCCCGCCGTCCGTGCTGCGCTGATAGCCCGCGTTGCCCGTGTGGTGGATCACATTGGGCAACCCCGGGGCGACGGCAAGGCCCGAGCATCGCGTGCCGACCTCGGCGGTCGTGGCGATGCGTTCCCAGGTCTGTCCACCATCTTCGGATCGGAAGATCCCGTCGCCGCTGCTTCCCGTAGTCCACTCACCCGTCCCGATGTAGACCCGGTCCGGGTTGCTCGGATCCAGCGCCACGAAGCCGTGGTTCAGGACGCTCAGCTCGTCGGTCAGGGGCTGCCATGTCGCCCCCTGATCGACAGTCTTCCAGATGCCCCCGGACGCCGAGGCGATGTAGACGATGTCCGGGTTCGTCGGATGCGGGGCGATAGAGACCACCCGCCCGCTGGCGTCGTCGATGCCAGACCAGAACTCGTCGACGATCGGCTGCGGCCCCAGCGGCTGCCACTGCATCGGGTTCATGTCCGGGCCGATGTTTCCCCACCGCCAGTCGGGCATGGGCTCGCCCACGATCTTGATGTACCCGGGCGGGGGCGGACCGAACTCCTCGTGGTCGTTGCGATACTCGCCGACGAGCACCTCCGGCGGAGGTCCGTCGAACCCCCCGAAGGACGCGACACGCGTCGAGGACGCACAGCCGACCAACGCCGAGCCGTACGCAGCCAGCGACAACAATCCGATAACCCGAGCCTCTGCACGCATCGTGCCGCCTCCGCTTTGCAGACTCTTCCCCATTCCTGATGAAGGGGTCTGCCTCACTGTACCGCCGAGGCAGCCCATCGGATCGTCCGAATGCGGATCTTCATCCCGCTTGACGGATTTGCCCGTGGAACTATGGGCCTGCTCAGCGAGATTCCAGGCGATAGGCCTCGTCCGACGGCCTCAGCGATCTCGCAAGCCAGCGTGGGCGACGAAGCCCGTGCCCCAGCGTATCGGCGGGACGGGTCATCGACAGCCACTGGCGGTACGCCTCCATGCTCCTGGTGGTATCCACGAAGACATCGCCGTAGCAGTCGCCCGGATGTGCCCGCTCGACGCGGACCACCTGGTGCCAGCACTGCATCCCGCTGACGGGGTCGGGCTGGACGCAGAAGGTCAGGTTCTGGTGCACGCCCCCGTCGCTCCACCAGATCCGCTGGGAGTCCGGGTCGCTCGACTGGAACGGGCCGACATCGCGCAGCCGGCGGAATCGAAACACACCCGGGCGAATCTCCTCGCGCAGGACCTTGGCACTCGCCCAGCGATCGGTGCCCAAGTCATCGAACAGACGCCAGCGCCCCAAATGGTGGCTGCACGCGACCACACCCGGACGGATGCCCTCGGTCACCCACACACGGTTGACGAAGTACCCGATCCGCGTCGTCACGCGCAACAGGTCGCCCGTCTCTACTCCCACGCGCTTGGCGTCCGCCGGGTGCATCCAGACCGGATTCGAGTTACTCAGTTCGTAGAGCCACTTGCTGTTGGCGCTGCGCGTGTGGATCAGCGTCGGCAGACGGAAGGTCGGCACCAGACACATCTCGCCGGCCTCGACATCCAGAGCCTCGCGATGGATCTGGCTGCGGATCTGCCCCGGCATGGCGTGCTCGGGCCACCCCCAGTCGTGCAGCGTCTGGCTGAACAGTTCGAGCCGCCTGCTGGGTGTCTTGAATCCCTCGCATGCGCGATCTCCGACCCGGACGCCGACGGCCCTGCCATCGACCAAGAGCGTTCCGTCCTCGTCCTCGTGCGCGTTGGACGCGATCTCCTCCGGGAGCGGCTCCAGATGCCCGTGGTAGGTGTCCTCATCGACCAGAAACGCCCCGTGCCGACGCATGTACGCCAAAGGCGACATCCCGAGGCGGGCGGCCTCCTCCGGCAGGCCCGGCACGCTGTTCTCGAAGATCCAGCGGTAATACTCCTCGATCGTGATCCGCTGCCCCGGACGATACGGCGACTCGTAGTACCGGCGGATGCCCAGCGATCCGTCCGGATCGATCCGCCAGGACAGGGCGATCCAGAACTCGTCCTCCTCCCAGACCTCGCCCGGATTCGCCTGCCAGGTCCAGTCGAATCGCTCGCCCTCGGCCTCGCGGGCCACGCGCAGCACCGGCTGACGAAAACTGATCCAGCGGGCCGCGTGCGTCTCCTGGCTCATCAGGTCGTGGCGCTCGGCTCCAACGCCCATCGGCAGCACGAAGTCCGCGTACTGCGCGGTCTCGTTCCAGGTCGGTGTCAGCGCCGCATGCAGCCCGATCAGCGACTCATCCCGCAGCACACGCTCCCACATCATCCCGTCCGGGTTCGTCCAGACCGGGTTGTACACGCGCGTGAAGTAGGTATCCAGCCGCCCCCGCCCCTCCAGCAGGAAGTGCGGCAGCAGGATCGACATCTCGTGATAGCACAGCGGGTACTCCCGCGGATACAGCAACTCGTTCCAGATCTTCTGCGCAGGCGGACGCAGGAACGGCGCCGGCACGAACTTGTCGCGCGTGTTCAGGTTCGTCCCGCCCGGCGTGCCCACGGCCCCGACCAGGCTCGTCAGCAGCTGCAGACAACGCGAGACCTGCCAGCCACCGAGGTTCCCCGCCGCCGCGTTCCGCCACACATGACTCGCAAATGCACTCCCGGCGGCGCCGATCTCGCGCGCCACGGCGACGATCTTCTCTCTCGGCACACCCGTCTCAGGCTCGGCGACCTCGGGTCGATACCGCTCCAGATATGCGCTCAACTCACGCAGGAACACATCGAACGACACATCCGCGTCGGGGTTCAGATGCCGCAGGGTCTGACGCCAGTTCACCCAGGTGTGCATAAACTGGCGGTCGATGAGGTCCTCGCTGACGAGCACCTGCGCCATCGCCAGCAGGAGCGTCGGCTCCGTACCCGGATACGGGCTCAGCCAGTAGTCGGCCATCGAGGCCGTGTTGCTCAGGCGAATGTCAACCGCACATAACTTCGCGCCCTTTTCCTTGGCCTCGATGATCCGCTGGGCGTGCGGATTGAAGTAGTGCCCCGTCTCCAGGTGCGCACTCAGCAGAAGAATGAACCTCGCGTTCGCATGATCCGGGCTGGGACGATCGGCACCGGTCCACAGCGCATAGCCCAGGCGCGCCGAACTCGAACACACATTCGTGTGGCTGTTGTGCCCGTCGATCCCCCAACTCTGGAGCACGCGGGCCATGTATCCGTCCGAGCCGGGACGCCCGACATGGTACATGATCTCGTTGCGTCGCTCCTCGATCAGCGCTCGCCGGATCCGCGCCGCCAGCGTGTCGAGCACCTCGTCCCAGGTCGTCCGCTCGAACGCCCCCGAACCACGGGGTCCCACACGCTTGAGCGGATACAGAATCCGCTCGGGGTCGTCGATCTGGTTCAGCGTTGCGGGTCCCTTGGCGCAGTTGCGCCCGCGCGAGCCCGGGTGATACGGGTTGCCCTCCAGACGCCGAATCCGTCCCCGCTCCTTGTCCACATACGCCACGAGTCCGCACGCGGCCTCACAGTTGAAGCAGGTCGTGGGCACGAGACGATACCGGCGCTCGACCCGACGGGGCCACGCACTTGCCTCATACTCGACCCAGTCGTCCCACTGGTCCATGGGCGGGAACGACTCCAGCGGAGTCTGCGACATCGCCGGGGGATCCTTCATCGCATCATCCCTTTCTCACGACAACGGGGGCAACTGCCCCGCACGCACGAACGCCCACTCGTACAGGTACATCCCGACCAGACCGGCAACGAGAGCCGCTCCGGGAGAGATGAAGATGAGCACCGACGACAGCGCGATCAGCGCCAGCGATGCGTCGAAGGCACGCACGGGTCCGACGCGCAGGTGCGCCAGGTACGCCGCCGCCTGCCGGGCATTGCTCGTGTCATGCCCCCCGCTTCGCTCCAGCATCGCGAAGACGGCATGCAGCAGCGCACAGACCGCGACCACGGCGCCGAGCCCGGGCCCGCCACCGGTCTGGAACGGGCCCAATGCCAGCCCGCCGAGGAACCCCGCCTGCACGAGCAGGTGCGCCAGGAGCAGGCGTGATTCCCACAGATCCCGCCCCTTGCACTGGGCAAACAGGAACGCCGTGTACCCCGCGCACGCGACACCCAGCGGCGCATTGATCCAGCGCATGGCATCGGCGAGAGCATCCATGGCCAACACCCGAAACGCAAGAGCCAGCGCCACCCCCGCCCCGAAGACGCCCAGGATGACGCCGCCTCGCACCAGCCAGCTCCGCCAGTTCGGGCGGGTCAACAGGCGATAGAACGCCCACGGCTTGCCCAGATCCTCGATCAGCAGCGCAACCGTCAGCAGTGTGAAGACGAGCGCGATGATCTCCGGCCCGAGCCGCCCGGCATCGCCGCCCAGCCCAAGCCGGACCGATGCGGGGGCCAGCATCGCCGCCCCCGCCGCGATCCCCTTCGTCAGCAGGTACATCGCGACGGGCCAGCCCCACTCGACCTCGTGCCCGACATCGAGCACCACCCTCGTATCCTTCAGCAGGGGCAGCGAGATGGGACGCTCCAATCGCCGGCTGGGCGGCTTGTCCGACCAGAGATACATCGACTCCTCGCCCGCCCCGCCCGGCGTCAGCAGCGCCGGATGCACCCCCTTGTAGTGCACATTGGGACCCGTCTGCTGCTCCGGACGACGCACCAGCGTCTCGCTCTGTTCGAGCATCTGCGCGATCGTCGAACGCGGGTCGTCCAGGTCGCCCATGACGATCGCCCGCTCCGGACAGACGATCACGCACGCAGGCTCCAGGCCTCGCTCCAGACGGTGCGCACAGAAATGGCACTTCTCGACCGCCTGCGTGTCCTCGTTGAACGCGATCGCGTCGTACGGACACGCCTGCATGCACGCCCGGCACGCGATGCACGCGTCCCGATCCAGATCCACGACCCCATCCGCTCGTTTCTGCAACGCCCCGACCGGGCAGATCGTCACGCACGGCGCATCGTCGCAGTGGTTGCAGCGAAGCACCGCAAAGTGCCTGCGGACATCGGGATACGACCCCGCCTCGAGATACTTCACCCAGGTGCGGAAATTCCCCACCGGCACCTCGTTCTCCGCCTTGCACGCAACAGTGCACGCGTGGCAGCCGATGCAGCGATCGTGATCGATCAGGAAGCCCAGACGCATGGCCGGCAGTCTATCGCCTGAACACCTGACGCTCCCGACAAAGATTCCCCCGGCACGGGCCGGAACAGAAGCCATACCGTCGCTGCATGCGCCGGATCGCCATCGCCACATGCAGGCCCCTGCCCGAGCCCGACCCGGACGAGAACCTCCTGCTCAAGGCCCTTCGCGCCCGCGTCGTCGAGCCCGTCATGGTCCCCTGGCACGACGACCCGGACCTCTCCTCGTACGACGCCTGCGTCCTGCGCTCGACCTGGGACTATGACACGAACCCCGCGGCATTCGAGCGATGGCTGGAGCGAGCCGCGGCTCAGACGCGCCTGCTCAATCCCCTCGCCGCCTGCCGATGGAACTTACACAAGGGCTACCTGCGCGACCTCGAGGCCGCCGGCGTGCCCATCGTCCCCACGCAATGGCGCCGCCGCGCCGAGCCGTTCGACTGTCGTGCCCTGCTCGCACGGCCCGACTGGCACGAGGTCGTCATCAAGCCGGCGATCTCCGCCGCCTCCCATCGCACCCGTCGCTTCACCCGCGACGAGGCTGTGGAGGCCCAGGCGTTCTGTGACACCCTGGCGCGCGACGGCGATGTCATGGTCCAGCGGTTTCTGCCCTCCGTCGCGGGCGACGGTCCCGATGACGGCGAACGCAGCCTCGTCTGGATCGCGGGCGAACTCACCCATGCCATCCGCAAGCAGCCCCGCTTCGACACCGACGATGAATCGGTCTCGGACGCGCTGACGCCCAGCGGACAGGAGCGGGCCTTCGCCTACGCGGTCCTCGATGCCGCACCACTGGACCCGGGCGACCTGCTCTACGCCCGCATCGACATCATGCGCGGCCCCGACCACGAGCCGCTGCTCTCGGAACTGGAACTGATCGAGCCCAGCCTGTTCCTCATGCAGCACCCGCCGGCCCTGGCACGCCTCGCCGATGCAATAACGCAATATGCCGGGGTTCGCCCATGACCCGCTGGCCCCGGGGCGGGTCCGCCACGCCCCGCCCTCTTCCCCCATGACCTACAGATCTTTCAAATGTATACTTTGTGATCCCGATTTTTTCTAAATTTTTGCCTCCGGGTCTTGCCCCCCCCCCCAC
>WGEO01000027.1 GCA_015492715.1 Phycisphaerales bacterium
GGGATACACCCGCACGCTCAGGCTCGTGGTGCTCTGCCCGCTCGCCAGCGACCCGATGAGCCTGCCGACCACCTCGAAGTCCGCGTCATTGGCCCAGACCACGACGCCCCCGCCCGTCACATCGGGACTGACGGCGACACGCCCGCTCAGCCCGCCGGGATTGTCCCGGCTCGCCGCGCCCACTTGGCGGATCGTCTCGCGCACGATGTTCGTCACGGCACGCGGGTCCACGCCCTCGGGCAGGCGCACCAGGTGCACGCTCGTCGGCGAGCGCGGAAACTGCGTCTGAAGGTCCTCCACCAGCCGGCTGATGTGCTCGGCGATCCGCGTCGATCCCAGCACGATGAGCGAGTTGGTCGCGGGATCGACCGCGATCGTGACCGCCCCCGGCGGCTCCCCACCGTCCTGCATGCGATGCGCGTCGTCGTCCTCACTCTCGGGCGCCTCGTCCGCGGGCTGGATGACCGCCTCGGGCGCGATCATCGTGCCGACCGCCGCCTGGAACACCAGCGCCCGGATCGCCTCGATCGTGCTCGGGCGGGTCGATTCGAGCCACTGCAGCGCCCGAATATCGAGGCGATTCGAGCCTGTCGATCCATCGCGATCGCGGGGGGTGTCCAGCAGGTCCTTCGCGTCGATGACCTCGACACGGACCGGCGAGGACTGCTCCAGCAACTGCTTGAGCGTCCGGGCCATGACCGACGCCTCGACACGCGACGGATCGACCCGGATCAGTCGCATCTCGCGGCTGGTCGCCAGCGTCGCCCGGTCGATCTGCTCGACCAGCGACTCGATGCGCGCGATCTGCGCCTCCCCGGCACGCACGATCAGCGTGTTGGAATCCGCATCGACGCGGATCACGGGCGGGCGCTCCCCCGAGTCCTCGTCATCGAGCACCGCCATGAGATTGTCCGCCAGCGTCTGCGCATCGGCGTTGACCGGGGTCAGCACCCGCACGATCCGGGCATCCGGCGTGCTCTCCTGCGAGACATCCAGCTCGCGCACGACATCCTCGGCCAGCGCCAGCACGCTGACGGGCGCGCTGACGATGATGGCGTTCAGACGCGACTCGGCGAGCACACGCACCGGCTGCGGCAGAGGCTCGCCCGGGCGACGACGCGACAGATAGGTCGACACCTGCCACGCCGGCAGAAGGTCCAACTCGCTCTGACGCTGGAGCACCTGCTCGACCAGCGGCGCCAGAGACTCCGCCCGCGCATGCTCCAGAAAGATCGTGCGCACCTGCACGCCCGCCACATCCGCCTGCGCGTCCATCTCCTCGATGATCGACGCCGCCTGCTCGAGGCGATCGGCGCTCGCAGACACCAGCACCGAGTTCGAGCGAGGCTCGGCGGTCACCGTCGCCGGGGCCTCGCCCGGCGCAAGATCGGCGCTCAGTGCCGTCCGGAGTGCCTCGGCGATCGACTGGGCGTCGCCGCTGGACAGCCGGAAGACCCGCAGATCCGTGCTCGTGCTCGACGAGGGCGTGTCCAGCGTCCGGACGATCTCATCGGCAAGGGCGACCAGCGCACGCGGCGCACTCACGATCAGGCGGTTGCCCTGCGGATCGGCGTTCACACGCGGCTCGGGCACGCTCAGGCCCGCACGCTGGGCACGCAGGAGCTCCTCGGGCCAGCGCGAGCGATCGCCCAGCATGGACTGCACCGTCTGGGCCACGGCGCGCGCGTCGCTGTTGGCGAGTTCGAACAGACGCAGCTCGACCGCCGGAAGCGCCGGCGTGCGCTCGTCGAGGTCGCTCAACCGGCGGGCCGCCTCGGCCGCCTGCTCCGCATCCCCGATGATGATGATGCTCCCCGTGCGTGCCTCGTGCACCAGCTCGAGCGGGCGGCGTGCGTTCGGAAACATGGCGTCGATGACGCGCTGCACGCTCGGGATCATCGCCTTCGGATCGGCGCGCGCGGGCGTGAAGGTCAGGATCGTGCGCTGGGCGTCCTCGGCCGGCTCGTCCAGACGCTGGATGATCTCGCGAGCCAGCTCCAGCGACGCCCTGGGACCGGAGACGATCAGCGCATTGGTACGCTCGTCCGCCTGCACACGCACCGTCGCCCGACGCGGGATCTGACCCCGGAAGTAGCGCAACTGCGCCGCCAGCACGCGCGGATCGCTCGCCAGCTGATCGCCCAGCAGTCGCTCGACGGTCGCCGCGATGGCGCCGGCCTCCGCGTGACGAAGCTGGAAGGTCTCCACGCCCGGGGCCTCGTCGTCGCTGGGCCTGCGATCCAGCGGCTCGATGAGCTCCTCGAGCTTGTCGAGGTCCTTCGCGACCCCGCTGAGGATCAGCGCGTTCGAGCCCGCCGCCGGGACGATCGTCAGATTCTCGCCCCCGCTGGGCCACTCGATCCCGGGGCGGGCCTGCATGAGCGTGCGCGAGACCTCCCCCGCGTCGGCAAAGGTCAGCGGCACGACGCGGATGATCCGGCGCCCGATCTGCGCCGCCTCCACATCCAGCGACTCGATGACCTGCTGCGCGATCTGCTGGATCGACTCGGGTGCATTGACGATCAGCGTGTTGCTGGCGCTGTCGGCGGCAACCTCCAGCAGGCTCTCCAACTCCCGCGCCGCCTGCTCGCCCTGGCGCAGCCGGTCCTCGGCGACACGCTGCATGAGCAGACGCTCCAGCAGCGGCTGGATCCGATCCGCCCGCGCGTGCTTGAGCGCGTAGAGCCGCATCGTCGTCTCGGGAAGATCCGCACGCGTGTCGAGCTCGCCCAGCACCGCCTCGACTCGCTCGAAGATCCCCTGCGGCCCGGAGACGATCAGGCTCCGGCTCATCGGCTCGACCTCGACCGTCACCGGCGTCTGACCCGTGGCGCCCAGCGCTCCGTTGCGCGCAAGCTGGCGGAGCGTGTTGCTCACGGCGTTCAGCTCCGCACGCTGGACGCGATAGGTGCGCACCTCGATCGTGTCGCTCAGCTTGTGCTGGTCCAGGCTCCGCACGATCTGCTCGAAGCCCGCAAGACGCTTCGCCGGCGCGTCGACGATCAGCGAGTTCGTCGCCGGGTCCGCCCGCACCACGACCTCCTTGGGCTGCCTCAGATCCGGACGCGGGCGGCGCGTCCGCGGATCGATCGGCACGGGCGGCTCCGGGAACATCGCGTCGATCGTCCGCGCCAGCTCCTCGGCACGCGCCACCTGCAGCGGGAAGATGCGGATCTCCCGACCCTCCTCGTCGTAGGCCTGCTGCTCGTTGAGTTCCGTGACGATCTGCTCGATCTCGCCCAGCAACTCCTCGTGCGCGCTGACGATGAGCGTGTTCGTCGCCGAGTCCGCCTGGATCGACACCGGACGCAGGGCCTTGTCCTCGACGGGTCGGCGGTCGTAGGTGCGCTGGAGCACCCCCGCCAGATTGACCGCATCCGTCGATCGCAGCCGAAGAATGCGGATCGGGGGCATCTCCCCCTCACGCTGATTGTCCATGTTCCGCACCAGAGACTCGATCAGGCGAAGCTGCCCGGGCTCGGCGGCGACCATCAGCGTGTTCGTCGCCTCGATCGCCTCGATCACCGGCTCCGGCCCGCCCCCGGCGCGGAAACTCGCGCTGGAGTCCACCAGATCCCGAAGGAACGACACGACCGTCGACGCCTGCGCATAGCGCAGCTCGATCAGGCGAACCTCGCGCTCCGGACCCGCCTGGCGCTGCAGCTCGTCCAGCACCCGCATGAAGCGATCCATCGCCTCGGCGTCGGCGACCACCTCCAGGCTGTTCGACCGCTCATCGACCGTGACATCGACCGGCCCCGCACCGGGGATCTGCGCAACCTGCGCCTGATAGATCGCCAGCGCCCGATCACGAATCTCGCTCGCGTCCGCGTTGGCGATCGGCACGATCCGAAGCCCCCGCTCGACGGGCACCGCGCTGAGGTCCTTCAGCATCTGCTCGACACGCTCGAAGGTCACCTCATCGCCCGCCACGATCAGCGTCTGGCTCTTGGGCTCGGTCTCGATGACCACCCGCACGGGCTGGGCACCGCTCTTGCCCGGCGCCGAGAGGTTCCCGTTGCGCGCCAGGTTCTGGAGCGTCCGCGCGATCGCCTGAAGGTCCGCCTTCTCGATCCGGTAGGTGCGCAGCTGGGCCACCTGCGGCACCTCGACCCGGTCCAGCTTCTGCGCCAGCTCCTCCAGGCTCTCGCGACGGTCCGCCGGCGCGTCGATGATCAGCGAGTTGCTCGACGGATCGGCGCTGACCGTCACCTCCTTCTCCTTCTGGAGCCACGGCATCGGATTCCCACGCCGATCGCGCGGCATGGGCGGCTCCGGATACAGCTTGTCCATCGCCTGGGCCACATCCACCGCCTTGGCCACCTTCAGCGGGAACAGGAAGGTGATCCGCTCCGGACCCTCGTCCCGCTCCTTGTTCAGCTCGTCGACGAACGCCCGGATCTCCTCGAACAACTCCGGGTGCGCGCTGACGATCAGCGTGTTCGTCGACGCGTCGGCCCGGACCTCCACCGGCCTCGCCGAGCGGTCGCTCTGTGGACGCTTGGCATACTGGGCCGTCAGCATCTGCGCAATCGCGACCGCGTCCGCCGTGCGCAACTGCAGCAACTTCAGCGGCGGCAGGTCCGTCGGCTCCAGGCGATCCAGACGACGCACATAGTCCGCGATCAACTGGTGCTGGGCGGGCTCGGCCGTCACCAGCAGCGAGTTCGTCCGCTCGACCACACTGATCGTCGGATCCGGCACCCGGCGCGACTCGTCGATCGGGTCCGCCGCCCCGAGCAACTCGCCCAGTGGCTCGAGGATCTCCCTCGCATCCACATGCTGGATGTCGTACAGACGCGTCGTGCGTGTCGGCGGCAGCAACTGCTGGGCCTCTCGCACCGCCTGATCGAACAGACGCAGCGCCTCGGGCTCGCCGCTGACCAGCAGCGACCCGGAATCCGGATCCACCCGCACGCTCGGCGCGGCCAGATCGTCGCGCCCCTGCGCCCGCTCGCCGAACAGCTCCTGCGCCCGCTGCGCAATCGTCTCGAGGTCGCCCCGGGCGATCCGGATCACCCGAAAATCCCGGTCCCCCGGGCGCTCGCTGTCCAGGCGGGCGATCAGTTCCTCGATGGTCTCGAACTGCCCGCTCGCTGCCCGCACGATCAGCGTGTCGAGCTCGTCGAGGGCCTCGAACCGCGGCTGCACGATGGGCCGGCCGTCGCCCGGGTCCAGCAGCGGACGCACCAGGCGCGGCAGCTCGCGCGCCAGCTCGCTGGGCCTGCGCACGCGCAGCTCATAGCGCCGCGTCTCGCTCTCGACCCGCACCAGCGACTGGGCCTGACGCATCAGCTGCTGGAACGCGTCGATCTGCTCGCGCGTGCCGATCAGCGTCAGCGTGCGACCGTCGCCGTCCAGCGTCGCCCGCAGCTCCCGCTCGTCGTCGCGCTCCAGCTCGTCGTACAGACGACGCGTCTGCTCCAGCAACGCCGCAGGATCGGGGGCCGACACCTCGACGATCCGCACCTCCGGCCGCGACTCGGGCGCCACATCCACGCCCCGCACCAGCTCCTCGAACGCGGCGACATCCCCCGGGCTGCCCACGACCAGCAACGCTCGTGGATCCCGCGTGCTCGCCCAGCGGACCTGCTGGCGCTGCCTCGCCGTGAGCAGCCGGCTGACGATCTGCTCGACGCTGCGCGCATCGACATGCTCCAGACGGATCGTCCGCGCAACCCGCGTCGGGTCCTGCTCGCCCCCACCCTCGCCCGGATCGATCTCGCTCAGCAACGCCCGCGCCTGCAGCAGCAGCGACGACGGCGCCACCACCGTGATCTTGTTCACCTCCGCCAGAGGCAGCACACGCGGGCGGCGCTGCTCGGGAATGGCGCTGAACAGCGCATTGAGATGGCGGGCCGCCTCATCGCTCGTGATGGACCCCAGCGCAAAGGTCATCATCTCCTGCTCGCCCGCGCCCGCACCCTCGGGCACATCCAGCAGGGCGATCAGCTCACGAACCGTCTCGATCCGCGCCTTGGCACCGGTCGCAAGCACCGTGTTCGTGCGCGCATCGGGGTACAGCTGCACCTGCGGAACCGTCTCCTCCTCGACGACCGTCTGCTTCCCGTTCTTGTCGACGATCACCTTCTTGATCCGCTCGCCGATCAGCGCCTTGAGCGCGCCGACCACCGTCTGCGGATCCGTGTGACGCAGGGGGAAGATCTCCGTCGAAGAATCGATCGGCTTCTCACTGTCGATCGCCCGGATGATCTCGCTCAGACGCCGAACCTGCCCCGCCGTCTCCGTGATGATCAGCATGTTCTGGGCCGGCACCGCCTGCACCCCGCCGTACGAGCCGATCAGCGGCTTGATCTGCTCGCCGACGATCGGCGCCAGCGCATTGCTCAGCGGGATCGTCACCGTCACGATCCGATCGTCGGGCACGCTCTCATCGACCCGCCCGTTCAGGATCGGCGTCGGCTTCTGGAACGAGCCCTCCAGCGTCGCCAGATAGAGGAAGTTCTCCTCCCGACGCAGGTACAGGTTGTGCATCTTGAGATTCAGATTCAGGATGCTCAGCGCCTCGTCGAAGGTGTACCTCTTCGCGCTGATGAAGGTCATCGTCGCGTTGGGCGGGTTCGCCTCGCGGATGATGGGCAGCCCGCTCTCGCGGCTGAAGAAGTCCAGCACCTGCTCGAACGGCGCGTCCTTGAAGTTGAACGCCAGGAACGCACCAGAGGGCTGCTCTGCCGACGCGTGGGAATCGTCCCCGGGATCGCCCGCCCACACGGGCATCGCCAGCCCCGCCGACAGCACCAGGCACACCGCCAGCCGCGATCGATTGCTCCACATGTCCAGACTCCTCCGAGCCAATGCACCCTCGGCGACTCCGCCGCCGATGTTCTCTTACCCGCCCGCGGTTCGCACCTGCGGGATCTCCCTCCGCTGGGCCAGCGTCTGCCCAGCAAACACCTCGTACTGCCTGCCGTCGATCTCGAAGACCGCCCGCTCCCCCATCGCATCCAGCAGACGCGCATCGAGCACCGACTGCCCCGCTCGCAGCGTCAGCCACTGCCCCGTCCGCAGGTTCCGGACCCACGCCTCCACACCCTCGCGCGCCTGCACGATCCCCGTCAGTTTCCACTCCCCCCACGCGGGCGCAGGCGGGGGCGGAGGCGGCGCCTCGACCACGATCCGCGCCGGGGCCTCCGGCTCCGGCGGGTCGTACCGGAACACATTCTTCAGCACCACCGGCTCGATCTGCGCAAGCAGCAGCGGATCCGCTTCCACAACCTCCACATGCGCCTCCTCGACCAGATCCGGCACATACAGCGACTGCGTCCGCAGCGTGACCTCGAAACGCTCGCGCGCCTCGCCGATCGGCTTGATCGTGAACGAGGTCACGCGGGCGATCCACGCCTGGCTCTGCAACGCCGCGATCAGACGCATCGTCTGCTCGAGCGTCCCCTGCCCGTCCACGCGCGCCCCGATCACCGCGAAGTCCCGCTGATCACGCAGCAGGCGCCGAAGCGACGAGCTCGTCCGACGCGCCTTCGTATACGGATTCGCCCGCGCCTGCGGACGATCCGTCGCGACGCTCACGCCCTCCAGCCCCGCCCGCTGCGCCACCGCCGAAAGCGCCGTCCGCAGCGTGACCTCGAAACGCTCGCGCGCCTCGCCGATCGGCTTGATCGTGAACGAGGTCACGCGGGCGATCCACGCCTGGCTCTGCAACGCCGCGATCAGACGCAT